>JASHPH010000269.1 GCA_030038255.1 Candidatus Sulfotelmatobacter sp.
TCGCTAGACCATGAGTGTCATGCACATTGGCGTCGGCATGTCAGCGGGGTTGCTGCTATTGGGGACGGTTACAGGTGTGGGATTGTGTCAGAACGCGCGGCAAGGAGGGGAAGTGAAGACTTCGCCAGTACAAGAAAAAGCCAAGCCCCGAATCACTTTGCCGCCACCGGACCGCACCGGCCGTGTGACGCTGGAACAGGCGCTGGCCCGCCGTCGCTCTGTGCGTGAGTTCGCCGTCCAGGCGCTATCGGAGCGGGAGTTATCGCAACTCTTATGGGCGGCCCAGGGAATCACGCACCCGGACGGACGGCGCACGGCGCCCTCGGCAGGTGCGCTGTACCCCCTTGAGCTCTACGTGGCGACTGCCAGCGGTTTCTATCATTACGATCCCCATGAGCACAGGCTCGACCTGCATTCTGAAGGCGATCTCAGGCCTGCGCTCTATCGCGCCTCTTCGGAGCAGGACTGTATTCGACAGGCGCCCGCAGTTTTCGTTATCACTGCCGTATATGAACGGACGGAAGGCGAGTACGGCCGCGAGCGGGGTCCGCGGTACGTACATCTGGAAGCGGGCCACGCGGCCCAGAACATGCTGCTGCAGGCCGTCACGCTCGGGCTTGGAGGAGTGCCCGTCGGCGCTTTCCATGATGACCAGGTACAAAAGGCTCTCTCCCTGCCCCGCGACCGTCAGCCGGTTTATCTGATTCCCATCGGCCATCCAAGATAGAACTTGACCGGGGTGGTCGGTACTATGAAGAACACGCGAAGAGGCTATGCAGGATGCGTATATTCGCCTGTGCTGGCAGGGCCGTACCTCCGGCCGCCATTGGATTTCGGCCGGAATTCCTGGATTTCCGGCGCGGCATTCGTGTCGGAAAGCTGGAGGAGCACGAGCGCATAACCCGAATCCTGAAGCTGGCGCTTGAGGCGGAATTCGGCGAGCCGTTCGTCACGGAACGGTGGGGCCGCGGCATGTATTGGCAGTGGATTGGGTACTTGCCCCGGGCGAACCGCGCAGCCAAGGCGGAAAGTGCCCATGTCAGCTTCGGCTGTTCGAAGTTCTTCGTGATGGTGGATACCGGCGAATGCCTGTTCAAGTGCGGCATGCAGGTCGAGCGCGGCTACCTCAAAGCCCCGCGTGAATACCGCGAGTGCGAACTGCGGCCAGATTGGGATTGGCATCGACTGCTCAGGAGACTCTCTCCGAGGGGGCCGATGGAACGGGAACTGAAACGATTAGTTCTTCGAGAGGGCTTCCGGATACACGCGGGCGGCTCGGAACTCGGCGCGCACGATTTTTCCAAAGCCAATTTCCCCGGTGTGTTGAAGCTCCGCCGGGCGCTTGCCTCCGCCCCCAAGAGCCACTGGGCGGGATTTCAGATCTATTATCCGTGGAACGAGACGGCCGTGGCGAGCACAACTGGGGTCGACTTGGTCGAGTCCATGTTGGGTGTTCAGAGAAGTGACACCGGCGATGAACCTTTGCATGCAGACCGAGCTTCTGACCCGAATGCCTAGGCACCTTTAACAGGAGAGCAGTTCGGGGGTGAAGATCCAGCAAATCACCCAACGGCCGGAGGCATCCCGTTCGAGTTTCACGACGCCGCCCATCTGAAATCGCACAAGCACATGGTCTGCTGGAAGCGCAAACAGGCGCGAGACGAGCCGGCTCAAGTGCGGCAAATGTCCCACAAGCATGACGGTCCCGGTTTCCTGATTAAGACGCTCGCGAGTCGGCTCGACCTCATCGTTGGGCGCCAGGCTCGAAACCTGCACGGTGCCGAGCGCGGGATGGAGCTTCGCCGCCAGAATCTCAGCAGTCTGCCGCGCCCGCAATTTATCGCTGTGTTCGATACGATCGAGAGCCACGCCACACTTGGCGAGATGCTCGCCTATGCGCTCGACAATCTGCCTTCCCTCGTCGGTCAAGCTTCGCTGGGGATCTTCGGTTTCCGCTTTGGCCGCTCCATGCTGCACGAGGTAAATTGCCATGGCTGTTTTTCCCCAACGAGTATTCTACTTTGCCGCAGAGCTGAGGGGATGTCGCTATGAAATAGTTAACAAAAAAGAGCGGGGTGAAAGAAAACTACGAATTCAGAAGAGAGCAAAAGCCAGCCAGGAAAGGAGCAAAAGGAAAGAGAGCGATCGACGGTGGGCGACTGCCGGTGCCTAACCGCTTTCGAAGGCTCGTGCGATCTCGTCACGAACTGCTGGCGTGAGCGGCTCGACGGTACCATTGGTCACGATCGTGATGCCCTCGCTCGACGGGCGTACTTCACCAATGACCGCAACCGAAATGCCTGTGGCCTCGATGGCCGTCCGGACCGAGTCTACCCTGTCGGGAGCGACAGCGATCAGCAGTGCGCCGGATGCAATCAGCTTCAGTGGATCCAGCGTGAGAACATCGCAAATCGTGTCGGTTTCGGGAAAGATGGGAATGTGCTCGCGAACGACGCGAAGCCCGAGACCGGCTGGCGCTACCAACTCGAAAAGCCCCGTCGCGAGCCCGCCCTCCGTCGGATCGTGCATGGCATGCACAGCGTCGCCGACCTTGGCAGCTGCGAGAGCCGCACTGACAACACTGATACCAGGCTCAATCAGAAAATGGGCAGCCCGCGCCAGAACGTCAGCATCAATCCGTTCCCGCAGCTGCTCGGCCTTCTCTCGTGCCAGGATCGCCGTCCCCTCGATGGCCACACCGCGGGATAACAGGATTCGATCAGCGATCGCGATGCGAGTCTTCCGCACGAGGCGCGTCGGGGCGACTTCGCCGAGCATCTGACCGACCAGAATCGGGCGGTCGAGGCCTTGGGTAATTTCCGTGTGCCCGCCGCCAAGCGTGACGCCCAGTTCTTCGCAGGTGGTCTGCACATCAGCCATGATCGTCTCTGCTAGTTCGGGCGTCGTGCGGTTCTCCGGAAGGAGCATAACCACGAAGAACCACAACGGGCGGGCGCCCATGACGGCAACGTCGTTCGCGTTGACGTGAACCGCATAACGCCCAATCTGCTCAGTAGCGAAGGTGACGGGATCTGTCGCGACGACGAGACAACGATCTCCCGCATCGATGACAGCCGCGTCCTCGCCAATCTGAGGTCCAACAAGCAGGCGGGGATCATGCTTCGGCAGATGCCTCAGCAACGATCGCAACTGCTCAAGCGGAAGTTTGCCGACTGGCAGAATCTTCTTGGGTTCGTCGCATCTCATGCGCCCACGATCATCGACGAGGGAGCGTAGCAGGTCAAGGACAGGGATGAATGCCAGCTGTCTACGATCTCTTCTCTGGAGATTCCGCGAGACACGCTCGTAAAATAAGGAAGACGACGCCGGTGCCCGAGGTGCCGGCGGAGCAGGAGGTTTGCTATGAAATCTCTCGTGCGTTGGCAACCGTTCCAGGAACTCACTTCTCTGCAACGGCAGATGAACCATCTGTTCGACAGCTTTTTTGGCAGAACCCCGTGGATGCCGTTGGAAGAGAATCTGAGCGCCTGGGAATTCGGACCACCGGCAGACGTTTACGAAGATGACCAAAAACTGACCTTCAAAGTGGAAGTACCAGGCATTGATGAGAAGGACATCAAAGTCGAAGTCGAGAACAACGTGCTGACTGTACGCGGAGAGCACAGACTCGAAAAGGACGTCAAGGAAGAGAACTTCCGCCGTAAGGAACGTCACTATGGAGCCTTCTCACGCTCGTTCACCCTTCCCACCAGCGTGAACCCGGACAAGATTGAGGCCAACTACACCCATGGCGTGCTCACCATTGATATGCCAAAGCGCGCAGAAGCCAAGGCAAAACAAATCAAGGTAAACGTGCCCAAGAGCTTGAAAGCCGCCTAGCACAGAAAGGGAGGGCGGTTTCGCCCTCCCCGCTTCTCCAGATTCTTCTGCTCTTGGGCAACAGTAGGCCTATTCAAGCCGGCAGTAGCAATATAGAAACTGCTGGATCGTGCCAAAGGGTGTCTGATGCAGTTCCTTTGAACTCCTCAATAGGCGGAAATGCACACCAAACTCGTGATCGCCATGGTGTGAAGGCACCCCATGCTAACTATCGCGTGTTCGCTACTACGCGTGCCCCGGAATCGCCGAGGAAAGGTAGGGCGCGCTCATTCTTGATCGATCAGATTCTCAGATCAGGCTGTCCATCGGTGGCGAGACATTCGAGGTCCGAGCACGATTCCTAGAAGACCGGGCTGAGCACGAACACGCCATGACTCCTTACTGGATGTATGCACCAATCATGGCGCTGGGGCGCATTCTCATCGCCATGAGCGTGATGCGTGACAACACCGGATCGTTCAAGGTGACTTTCGCGGGATAAAGACAAGTCAGTGGCACGGTGAGCTTGTAATGGCTTGCTCAAAAGGTCATCGGACAGCTCCCTAGGCTTCTTCGTCTGGCGGCCCCGCCGCGCCGGCGAGATCCTGAGGCTTGATCTTCTCGACATTGAACTTCGTCGCACGCTCACGCATTGTCTTCAGCACATCTTCGAGCGGCGGCGGTTCGCCCTGGATCCACCGCAATGGATTGATGCGCGCGACCACAAATGACCGCAAGTATGGGCTGACCAAGCCGCGTTCTTTTAGTCTTTTGACCACCGCCGCAACTTTTTCTTCAAGGTCAAGCACCATCAAAGCGTGCTTTTCATGGTCCTTCATCGCGGCCCCTAGTGGCTCATCGGTGAAGGTCTCGAGTCGCCGGAGAATTGGATGATAAGCGCCACCGCCGAAGCGCGGTGCCCGCTCATAGCAGATACCGAGGCTGACTAGGGCGGCTTCGTCAAGGTAGAAGGCAAACCGGGACTCCGGGCGAGAAGCATCCTCATCGACTAGCCCGCGAAAGATGCGTATGACTTCGAGCGAGCGTTCCTTCAGATTGTGTGCCTTCTCGGTGTTCAGCGCGAGAATTTGCCAGGCAACCTCGCGATCAGCGACAACTAAGGCAGATATCGACTTGGCTCCAAGGCGTCGCATCGCCTCCAGGCGATGCCGGCCGTTGGGGGTCCAGAAGCCGCTTTTTGGTGCCATGATGGCAATGACAGGGTCCAGAAACCGGCCCGTCTTGTTGATGACGTCAGCCAGGCGCTTGTGGTGGGCGTCGGAGAGATCTCGCTGGAAAGGCGTGGGTTCAATCGCATCGATCGGCAGAATCGCAACCAGCAGCGGGTGGCCGCCGAGCGGTTCTTTGTATGACCCGACGATGCAGCCGCCCGCTTTCTGGACTGCCTGTGCTGCCTCTCCGGCTGCTCCCGCAGGTTCCTGCATCTGACATTCTGCGGGCGAGAAGCCCTTACTGGCCGGCTTAGCCTTGCGAGGACGGCGCCGGGCTGGTGCGCGCTTAACCATAGCTAGAGTTCCATTCTAGTTCTGAGCGAAGCATCCGCAATAACCAACCACTGTAAGTACAACGGTTCGTTGCCGCCTGCGGACGTCCCATTCCATGTAGAAAATCTACTGCCACGTTCTGACCGCTCGGCGAAAAAGTGAATCTACAAGGATCGGGCCACATGCATCCTGCCTTGCAGAATGACCGATAGACCTGGTGATCGTGCCTCGGCGCGCGCAACAGCCTAACAGCTGCGCTGTAAGATACGGTCAATGTCGAAGGTTCTGGCGGTCACGCAATTGTGCAAAGCCTATGGCGAGCTAGTCGCTGTGGATGGCGTCTCGTTCGACGTAGCGCGCAATGAGATTGTCGGACTCCTGGGCCCGAACGGAGCGGGAAAAACCACCACCATTAACATGATTCTCGGCGTTCTCACGCCGGATTCAGGGAGCATCGGCATCGAAGGCATCGATATCGCTACGCACCGCTCCCACGCGCTTCAATGCACGAACTTCGCAGCCGTCTACGCGCCACTACCAGGGAATCTGACGGTAGGCCAGAATTTGCGTGTTTTCGGGCTCTTGTACGGGGTAAAGAACCTCAGAGACCGAATCGAAGGGCTGCTCGAACAGTTTGATCTCGAGAAATTCCGCGATGTGAAGTGTGGCGTGCTTTCTTCAGGAGAGCAAACGCGAGTATCACTCGCCAAGGCGATGCTCAACTCACCGCAGCTCCTTCTGTTGGATGAACCGACGGCATCGCTCGATCCCGCGATTGCCCGTGACATTCGCCACAAGATTACGGACTTTGCAGCACGTGGAACAGGTGGAGTGCTGCTAACTTCGCACAACATGTATGAGGTGGAGGACGTTTGCAACCGGGTGCTCTTCCTTTCGCGCGGAAGGATTCTGCTCGAAGGCAACCCGAAGACCCTGCCACGCGAACACCGCAAGGCTACCCTTGAGGAACTTTTCATTAGCGTAGCCCGCGAACCGCTCACACTTGAGGTCGAATAAACCCATGTATCTCATCCACACCGCGGCCATTATGCTCCGTCAGTTCTATCTCATGCGTGGAAGCCTATCACGCGTGCTACCGCTATTTGTGTGGGCCGGCATCGATATCGTGCTTTGGGGATTTATTACGAAATACCTCAATACGGTCGTATCTTCCGGCTTCAACTTCGTGCCGTCCCTCCTCGGCGCTGTTCTCCTGTGGGACTTTTTGATTCGCGTGATGCAGGGCGTGACGATGGCGTTTTTCGAGGACGTGTGGTCGCGCAACTTCCTGAATATTTTTGCAACACCGCTCTCCATATCGGAGTATCTCAGCGGGCTCGTGCTTTCCAGCATCGCGACAAGCTCAGTCGGGCTCGTGGTCATGGTTGTCTTGGCGACTGCGGTTTTTGGTCTTTCATTCTTCGTTTATGGGGCGATGCTCGTGCCGTTCTTTGTTGTGCTGTTTATGTGTGGCATTGCGCTCGGCGTAGTTGGCAGTGGCCTGGTGCTCCGCCTGGGACCTCCAGCGGAGTGGTTTGTCTGGCCGATTCCTGCCATCATCTCGCCATTCGTAGGGGTGTTTTACCCGCTATCGACGCTGCCGCGATGGATGCGGTACATCTCGCTCGCCTTACCGCCATCGTATGTGTTTGAAGGCATGCGCGCGGTTGTCTCGGGCCACGCATCCGCAATGCACGGGCTGTTTTGGGGCATGTGTCTTGCGGTGCTATACATTCTGCTTGCGTGCTGGTTCTTTACTCGTGTCTATCGACATGCCGTGCAAACCGGCCTCATCGCCCGCTACAGCGCGGAAACCTTGAGTTAGCGAGATTCGCGGAGCAACTCGGACGCCTCGTCGGCAAACGCATTGTAAGAGGCGCTATCGTTTCTGCAAAACGGCCACCTCAACAGTTTTTTGCCCAGTGGCTGGAGTGCATCCCTCAACCGTGATCCTTAAACCGAATACATTGTTGCCCGAGGCTTCCCGGCGCAATAGGCCAAGCAACACGTTAACCTTCGCCGGAGTGGAAGCAGCGCTCGAATCATGGCACTTGGACGACAGGTTGGCGCGGTTGAGTGCAAAAGCCGCCGGACCTGGGGGTGTTATCTGCTGCGTTGGAAACAGAACGACGCTTTCTTCGTGATCCACAGATACGTGGACGAGAAGAACGTTTGCATAACCGGGGAGCTCTCGCTCTGAAGATAGACCGTGTGCATCTGGTGCCGGCGTGAGCTTAAACGTCTGGATATACGGAACCTCGTCCATCGCCCTTGCCTGGGCTGCCACTTGATCTTCCAATGTGTCAATTTTGCTCTCGCACCCGACCGGACACTTTTGGGCAGAACAGAGCCCACAGGCGACTGTACACAGGGCCAACAAAATGAAGTGCTTCATTTTAAATCCTCCAATTGCATCGGACTTATTTGCAAAGAACATCGCTCGCCAAAATCAGATTGTGAGCTTCTCCTACGTGGTAAAAAGACCTTGGAACATCCGCTGATGGTTCAGCTCAGCAAGATGAGATTGCGGGCAGTTTGCCTGCCACCCGACGCATGAAGAGAATCAACGGAATGATTGCCAGAAATAAAATACCCATGATGTGAAATACGTCTACGTAGCTCAACAAAGCTGCTTGCTGTTGCAGCCGCGGGCAGATTCGGTGCCAGGCCCCATAGGATACTCGACAACGTGAAGCCCGTGACCACGGTCATCAGCAGGCGCTTTCGCCCCAAGTAGTTCGCCAGCCAGTCCGTGATCGGGAGCATAACTAGGCTACCGATGTGTCGGGCGCCGTTCGGTGATTGCCATCACGAGGCGCGTGGACGCGAAGCATCACATGACTGTGTGACCAGACTCACAGATCATTGAGCGTAATCCAAATTGAATTCCAGAAGGGGAAGTGGCTAAGTTGCGGCGGCGCCGAAAACTCTGCTGCTCTTACACAGACGTGCGCACACGAGCTTGTTTCCCCTGTGTCGCTCAGAGAGACTCCGCAAGTAAGGTGCACCCAATGTTTTCTCCCGGCTCTACGCTTCCCCCACGATTTGAAGAAGAGATTGCCCGCCGGGTCAGTGCAGAGCGGCTGCGGTTAATGCGGGCCGCGGGACTCCAAGAAAAAACTGTCGAGCACTTCCACCGTCCCACGGAACGGCCCTTCATTGCGGAAGAACGGGATCGGGTGACCATTCTGTTCGGGGGCTTGACCTGGAAGCATGAGCGCCTGATCCAAGCCGTGTTCCGCGGCTGCGGCTACCGCTGTCAAATGTTGCCGAACCCAGATTTGGCGGCCTTTCAGATTGGCAAGGAATACGGCAATAACGGTCAGTGCAATCCTACGTACTTTACCGTCGGCAACCTCATCCAATTCCTGAGGTCGCTCGAAGCCCAAGGCCTCTCCCGTCGAGAAATCCTCGACAACTACGTCTTTTTTACCGCTGGCTCCTGCGGACCTTGCCGCTTTGGCATGTACGAGTCCGAGTACCGCATGGCGCTGGAGAACGCGGGCTTCGGCGGCTTCCGGGTCCTGCTCTTCCAACAGGATCACGGCATCAAGGCAGCATCCGGCAACCCTGGTCTGAAGTTCTCCGTAGACCTCGGCATGGGCGCACTCAACGCGCTGAACCTGGGTGATGTGATCAACGATCTGGTGTATCAGATACGCCCTTATGAGACGATTCCAGGCGCGACCGATCGCGCCATCCAAGAAGTTGTGGATCGGCTCAGTGAGTTCCTGGAGAACCGCAAGCGCTACGAAATCCTGGAGCGCATGCCGCAATGGATTTCACAACGTCTGGCCCGTAACAAGAAACTCAAGGACATCTTTAACACGCTAGGCAAGGTGCTGAATCACCTCTACGCCGACGACTTTTTGAAGGTCATGCACGACGCTTGCCTGCGACTGGATCAAGTGGAAGTGGATTGGATGCGGGTAAAGCCCATCGTCAAGATCACGGGTGAATTTTGGGCGCAACTGACCGAGGGCGACGGCAACTTCAACATGTTTGCCTTTCTGGAACGGGAAGGCGCTCAAGTGCACATTGAGCCCATCGGTTGCTGGGTTACATATCTTCTGTATGAGGCGCGCGCCAATGCAGAAGCACGAAAGGGTCTCGATGCTCCTTATCCCAACCCACGCTGGTGGGAGTGGAAGAAACGACTGGCAAACGAGTGGAAATTTCGCCGGAAGTGGTTGTTGCTTCGGCTCAGCGAAGGCATCTGGAGACGACAATATGCGCGCACGGCCCGCCATCTCGGGGGACTCACACACGCGCTCGTTCCGCAGACGGAGCTTGCCCGTTTAGCGCATCCCTTTTACCACTCCCTGGCCCGCGGTGGTGAAGGACATCTCGAGGTGGGCAAGAACGTCTACTACACCACCCATGGTCTGTGCCACATGGTCTTAGCCCTGAAGCCCTTCGGTTGCTTGCCGTCTTCCCAGTCCGACGGCGTGCAGTCCGCCGTGGTGAACCGTTTCCGGGACATGATCTTCTTGCCGATTGAAACGTCGGGCGAGGGGGAGATCAACGCGCACAGCCGCGTGCAGATGGCCTTGGGAGAAGCCAAGCTCAAGGCCAAGACTGAGTTTGAGCAGGCCCTGGTTCTTACGGGCAAAAAGCTAGAAGAGATCAGGACATATGTCGCGGAGCACCGGGAACTCCGGAGTCCCTTTTATCCCGTTCCACGCCGCCGAGGCATCGCTGGAGTTGCCACCAACTTTGTTTTGCATGTGAACGATCTGATGGAGGGCAGGGCACGCCCTGGAAGACTGCCCGGCGAGAAGTGGACAGCATAGGAATTTCGATGGGTACAGCTGCACAACGCGCCTGCGTTTCCGATCGGCAGTCGGAACTGCCTGAGGCCATACAAGAGTCCGGTATCCGCTATCGTGTGGGCCTGGATATCGGGTCCACAACGGCCAAGGCGGTCGTCATTGATGCAGAAACAGATCGCATTCTCTGGCAGGACTACCAGCGCCACGACACGCGCCAGCCCGAGAAACTCTTAGAGTTCCTCCATCGGATGGAAGCCGAGGTCGGCATCGCCGCCGACAACTGCCGCATGTTCATCACCGGCTCCGGGGGCAACTCACTCAGCAACCTGATCGGAGCCAAGTTTGTCCAGGAGGTAAACGCCGTCTCCCTTGCGGTGGAGAAGCTTCATCCCGAAGTGAACTCGGTCATCGAACTCGGCGGTCAGGACGCGAAGGTCATCATTTTCAAAGAGGAAGGCGAATACGGCCGCAAGAGAAAGATCCCTTCGATGAACGACAAGTGCGCGGGCGGCACCGGCGCAGTCATCGACAAAATCAGTGCCAAGCTGAAGATTCCGCCTGACGAGCTATGTAACCAGGGCTACACGGGGATCAAGATTCATCCCGTCGCGGGTAAATGTGGCGTTTTCGCCGAGACTGACATCAACGGGCTGCAGAAACAAGGCATCTCAGCCGAGGAGTTGATGGCCTCGCTCTTCGACGCGATTGTTCTGCAAAACCTCACGGTACTCACTCGCGGTTATACGCTCCGTCCCTATGTGCTGCTACTCGGTGGGCCGAACCGCTTCATTCGTGGCATGCGCGAGGCCTGGCGACACAACATTCCGCTCATTTGGAAAGAGCGGGGTGTGGATTTGCCGCCCGATGCTGCTCCGGAAGACCTGATCAAGACTCCCGAAAACGCGCTGTATTTCGCGGCTATTGGCGCGGTGGAGTTCGGCAAGGGAGAAGACTCGGAGACTGGCCGGTACGTGGGGACCGAGTGTCTGGAGCATTACATTCTTGAAGGACGCCAAAAGGAGAAACAAGCTTTCGGCTGTCGCGGCTTGTCCACTTCGCGAGCAGAGTTGGAAGAGTTCAAGGCCAAGTATCAGAGGCCTTCGTTCGTTTCGGCTACCTTCCGGCCCGGCCAGCGCGTCCAGGCTTTTATTGGCCTTGATGGCGGCTCGACTTCCACGAAAGCAGTGCTGTTGTCGAAACACGGCGACGTGCTTGGCAAAGCCTACCAACTCTCCCATGGCAACCCCATCCAAGACACCATCGGCTTGTTCGAAAATCTGCGCCAACAGGTGGAGATTCAAGGTGCGGTCCTGCACATTCTTGGCGTGGGCACGACCGGTTACGCCAAAGACGTCTTGCAACGGGTATTACACGCCGACGTCGCTTTGGTCGAGACCGTGGCTCACACCAAATCAGCGCTGCGGTTCTTCAACGACCCGCATGTCATTGTGGATGTCGGTGGGCAGGATATAAAGATTATCGTCCTGAGAGACGGCCGGGTGAAGGACTTCAAGCTCAACACACAGTGCTCCGCAGGCAACGGATACTTTCTGCAATCTACGGCGGAGGGATTTGGCATTCCCGTCGAGCACTATGCCGATGTTGCCTTCTCGGCCAATGCCATGCCGGTCTTTGGGTATGGCTGCGCGGTGTTCCTGCAATCGGACATTGTCAACTTCCAGCGTCAGGGGTGGCGGGCGGAGGAGGTCCTGGCAGGCCTGGCGGCCGTCCTTCCAAAGAATGTTTTCCTGTATGTCGCCAAGGTGCCCAACCTCACGGCGCTGGGCACCCGTTTTGTTTTGCAGGGTGGGACGCAAAACAATCTCGCGGTTGTGAAAGCCGAGGTGGATTTTCTCTACGCGAACTTTCGGTCAGCAGGGAAAGAGCCGGAGATTGTTGTTCACCCACATTGTGGGGAATCAGGAGCCATTGGCGCCGCCATCGAAGCCATTCGCTTGTGGCACAATGGGCATTCGACTACCTTCATCGGACTGGATGCGGTCCGCAACATCAGCTACCGCACAACGCACAACGAAGATACACGCTGCCACTTTTGCAAGAACTCCTGCCTGCGCACCTTCCTCGATGTGCAAACTGGAGACGTGGAAAGCTGGATACCACCGTCTTTTCCTACCAAGGTGCCGCTGCACCCTGGCGAACAGCGCATGATTGTCGCCAGCTGCGAAAAAGGTGCGGTGGAGGACGTCGAAAGCATGCGCGGGATCAAGGCTGATCTCGATGCCACGAAGGCTGCCAACCCGAACCTGGTGGAGATTGCCGCGCGCGAAGTATGGCGTTCACGCCATCCTGAGAGAGTTGCTGATCCAATTCCTGCCCACGTCTGGACGGCGGCTTCCCGTCGGCGCGTCGAACTGATGAAGCAGCGTGGGGAACTGCGCATCGGCATCCCTCGAGTCCTGAACATGTATGCCTACGCCCCGCTGTTCAGTGCTTATTTCGAAAGCTTGGGTGTGCAGGCGGAAAACATCGTCTACTCGGATTTCACCAGCGGCGACCTGTACCGCGCCGGCTCGAGCCGTGGCTCGATTGATCCCTGCTACCCCTCAAAGATCACCATCGCCCATGTGCACAACCTTATGGCGCGCAAGCACTCGCACAAACCCTTGCAAGTGATTTTCTTCCCCATGTTTGACGTGCTGGCGTCCCCTCTTGTGAACACCACGGGGCACAATGCCTGCCCCACAGTCTCGGTAACGCCGGAGACCGTGGAAGCCGCTTATACTAAAGAGACTGATCTTTTCACCGAGCACGGCATTCGCTACGTGCATCCCTTGGTGAACCTTTCAGACCATAGGCTCTTTGCACGCCAGATATTCAAGGCGTGGGCGCCGATTCTTGGTCTCTCGGAGGAGGAGAATGAACGCGCAGTCGAAATTGGGTACCGAGAGTTAGCAAAGTTCGAAACCAGCATTCGCCACCGCGCTCGCGAAGTTCTCGACCAACTGGAATCGCAAAACAAGTTAGGCATCGTTATGCTGGGACGGCCCTACCATCACGATCCCGGCATCAACCACGAGATTCTGGAACAATTCCAGAAACTCGGATACCCAATCTTCTCGCAGAGCACCTTACCCCTTGACGAGGACTTGCTGGAACGCCTGTTCGGCGAGGAAGTGCGCGCCGGCATCATCCAACACCCATTGGACATCTCGGATGTGTGGAAGACTGCTTTCTCGGCTAGCTCCAACCACAAGGTTTGGGCTGCCAAGTTCACCGCCCGCCATCCGAATCTTGTGGCAGTGGAGATATCCAGCTTCAAGTGCGGCCATGACGCGCCCATCTACAGCGTGATCGAGCAGATCGTGGAGAGATCGGGCACACCCTATTTCTCCTTCAAAGATCTGGACGAGAACCGGCCTGCAAACATGATAAAGCTCCGTGTCGAAACCATTGACTATTTCCTGAAACGCTACCGGGAAGACCTGCTACACAGGAAGGAAAAGGAAGCGGAAATCGAGCGACATCTTGCGGCGTACGAACACGATCTGCGAGAGCAATTTCGCCGAGAATCTGAGCCTTTGGCGCACGCTTCCTGAAGTTCGTCCATCGGAACGTACGCCGCGCAACTGACTCCTGCCAAGCAGATGCCAACTGCGGTCGCTTCCTCTTCAGTCTCCCGCGTGCTATTCGGAAACACCTTGGCGTTAAGGCGTCTGAGCTCTCCTGACTGTCATCCTGGACTCACTTGTTTCACGATCCTCGGTCCTTTCTTGCGTGACCGTTCCCAAGAGATGCGAAGGCGGTCGAGATACAGATAGACCACTGGAGTGGTGTAGAGCGTAAGCATCTGGCTCATGATCAGTCCGCCGATGATGGTGATGCCCAAGGGCCGTCTCAGTTCCGATCCTGTTCCCCTGCCGAAGGCCAGGGGCACAGCACCCAGAAGCGCAGCCATGGTCGTCATCAGAATGGGCCGAAAACGCAGCAGGCAAGCTTGGTAGACGGCATCTTTGGGACTTTTGCGTTCGGTACGCTCCGCCGCAAGTGCGAAGTCGATCATCAGAATTCCGTTTTTCTTAACGATGCCAATGAGCAGAATGATGCCGATCAGGGCGACGATGTTCAGGTCCATGTGAAAAATCATCAGAGCCAGAACGGCACCGACCCCTGCCGATGGCAGCGTGGAGAGAATCGTGATGGGGTGGATGTAGCTTTCATACAGAATGCCCAACACAATGTAGACTGCCATCAGTGCGGTAATAATAAGGAGTGGCTGTGTCGACAGAGATGCTTGGAAGGCTTGCATGGTTCCGGAGAACATTCCATGAATCGTTGCCGGCATTCCAATCTTCTCTCCCAGTTGATTGATAGCTGCAGAGGCATTGCTGAGTGCCACACCTGGAGCCAGGTTGAACGACACAGTCACCGACGGAAACTGACCCTGGTGATTCACGGCGAGCGGAGCTATCTTCGGCTCGAAGTGTGTGATGGCGCTGAGAGGAACGACTCCGCCACCGGCCGGGTGGACATAGACAGATCTCAAACCTTCTGGGCTTTGCCAGAACTGGGGTGCCACTTCCATCACAACGTAATACTGGTTGAGCGGTGTATACATCGTCGACACCAGCGCCTGTCCAAAAGCGTCGTACAGAGTGTTGTCGATCATCTGAGGTGTGATTCCCATTCTCGCCGCTGTCTGACGGTCATATACCAGAGATGCCTCAAGACCGCTGTTTTGCTGATCAGTATTGACGTCAGTAAGGACTGGCAGCTTCTGCATCCGTTGCAGCAGAGTCGGCCCCCACTGCACCAAGTCCTGCACACTGTCGCTCTGGATGGTGTACTGAAATTGCGCGTTGGTCTGCCTTCCACCGATCCGCAGATCCTGTCCCGCCTGCAAGAAAACGGTTGCCCCCGGCAGAGAAGTCAGTTTCGGACGTAATCGATCGATGACTTGGCTGGCGCTGATCCGACGCTGGTCCAGGGGCTTCAGCCCAAGATATACGAATCCGCCATTGACCGCACCACTGCCGCCTGTAAAAGCCATTACGTTTTGTACTGCAGGGTCGCTTTTAATCAGGTCTACAAACTCGTTGGTCAATGACCGCATCCGCTGAAAGGAAATGTCCTGTGCACCCTGTATGCCGCCAAAGATCGTGCCGTTATCCTGCTGCGGAAAGAAGCCCTTTGGCACAATGACCAACAGGTAGATATTGACGGCAATAGTGACCACAAGGACGGTCAGCGTGAGGGCCGGATGCCTTAGCACCCATGCCAAACTGGTTTCATAGGCTTTCAGCACTGCCTTGAAGATCCCTTCGCTCGCTCGATAGACTCGGCCTTGCTCCTCGGTTCGCCTGTGCCGCAAGAGCCTAGAACAAAGCATGGGGGTAGTCGTCAAGGAAACGGCTAAGGAAACAGTGATGGCGACGGATAGAGTGACAGCGAATTCGCGGAATAGGCGCCCCACGATGCCTCCCATCGCCAAGATGGGGATGAAAACCGCAATCAGCGACATACTGATCGAGAGCACAGTAAAACCGATCTCTTTCGCTCCTCGCAGGGCAGCCTCCATGGGGCGCATGCCCATCTCGAGATAGCGCGTAATGTTTTCAATCACCACAATTGCATCGTCGACAACGAAGCCGGTCGAGATCGTCAGCGCCATCAGAGACAGGTTGTCCAGGCTGTAGTGAAGCAAGTACATCACTCCGAAGGTGCCGATTAACGAGACGGGAACGGCCACGCTGGGAATGAAGGTTGCCCGTGCGTTTCTTAGAAAGACGAACACGATGAAGACGACGAGACTGATCGAGATCATGAGCGTCCGCTCCACATCGCGGACCGACGCTCGAATTGTGATTGTCCGGTCTAGGACGATGGTTAGATCGATTGCTGCCGGAATGGAGGCTTTTAGCGAAGGCAGAGCCTCCCGAATCCTGTCGACGGTATCGATGATGTTTGCGCCAGGAGTTCGAAAAATGATGACAAGCACGCAGGGCTTGCCGTTGACGTATCCGGCGGCCCGTATGTTTTGTACCGAGTCCTCCACATCGGCGATGTCAGACAACCTGATGGCAGCGCCATTGTGATAGCCCACAACCAACGGCTTGTAGTAATCGGCCTTGAGCAGTTGATCGTTTGCAAGGAGGTCCGCCGTCGTTAACTCATTTGCGATCGCTCCTTTTGCCTGGTTGGCATTTTGCGTGCGCAACATGCTGGCAACGTCCTGCAGACCCAGGCCGAAGCTATTCAATTGTGTCGGATTTAACTCGACGCGAACCGCCGGTAACGAACTGCCACCCACGACTACCTGGCCGACACCCCGAATCTGCGAAAGCCTCTGCTGCATAATCGTGGAAGCGGCATCATAAAGCTTTCCTCGGTTGTAGGCCTGCGATGTCAAGGCCAGGATCATGATCGGGGCATCGGAGGGATTCACCTTCCAATAGCTAGGATTTGCCGGAAGATTCGGCGGCAAATAACTGCGCGCAGCATTGATGGCTGCCTGTACGTCTCTTGCGGCGCCGTCGATGTTCCGGTCCAGATCAAACTGCAAAGTAATCCTGGTTGTGCCGAGGTAGCTCGACGACGTCATTTCTGTGATACCGGCAATGCGGCCGAATTGCCTCTCGAGCGGAGTAGCAACCGAAGAGGCCATGATCTCCGGACTCGCGCCCGGCAATTGCGCTTGTACAGCAATGGTGGGAAAGTCGATCTGGGGAAGCGGCGATACCGGCAGGAAATTGAATGCCACAGCTCCAGCGAGGGCGATCGCTACCGTCAGGAGGGTTGTGGCTACCGGCCGATAGATGAATGGAGAGGACAGACTCATGACTAATCGGCTGCGACTGCCTGCATGTCTTCTTGACTGGCGTGAGATCCAAATAATCTCAGAGCAAGCCGGTCGAAGAAGAGATAAATGACTGGAGTTGTGTATAAAGTCAGGGTTTGACTCAGAAGCAGACCGCCTACCATGGAGATACCGAGAGGACGCCTCAACTCCGAACCGATTCCCGTGCCGAGAGCCAGTGGCAGGCCAGCGAGCAGAGCAGCCATCGTGGTCATCATGATCGGCCGGAAGCGCAGCAAACATGCCTGATAGATGGCAGCTTCTGGGCCCTTACCCTCTTTTCGCTCCGCATCAAGAGCAAAATCAACCATCATGATGCCGTTCTTCTTCACAATGCCGATCAGCAGAATGATGCCGATCAGCGCCACAACGCTCAGTTCTGTCCGAGTCATGAGCAGAGCGAGACACGCCCCTACACCGGCCGAGGGCAGGGTCGAGAGAATCGTGATCGGGTGGATGTAACTTTCGTAGAGAACGCCGAGGACGATATACACCGTAATCAACGCTGCCAGAATCAGTAACGGTTCATTGGTCAGCGACATCTGAAACGATGCTGCCGTCCCCTGGAAAGCACCTTGAATACTTAGCGGCATACCGAGTTCCCGCTTGACTCGGTCAATTGCGGCGGTGGCTTCTCCCAGGGATGTGCCGGGCGCAAGGTTGAACGAAATTGTGACCACAGGAAACTGTCCTTGACGAGTTACCGAAAGGGGCGCGGTCGTTGATTCAAGATGGGAGAAGGTACCGAGCGGCACAGCCCCTCCATTGACAGCCATAGCGGACCGAACGTAGATGTCTTGCAAATTAGCTGGATCCTTTTGAAACCCGGGCATAGTTTCCAGAATGACGTGGTATTGGTTCAACTGTGTGTACTGCGTCAAAACCTGCCGTTGGCCAAAGGCATCGTAAAGAGTTTCGTCGATCATTTGTGGTGAAATTCCCATGCGCGAAGCAGTCACGCGATCAATCACCAGGGCCGCGGCCAAGCCGCTTGTCTGCTGGTCCGTCGCCAGGTCGCGCAGTTCGGGCACATCCTTTAGTTTCCCTACGAATCTAGCGCTCCACTGATTCAACTCCTTTTGATCTGGATCTTCGAGTGTGTACTGATACTGGGTGCGGCTAACGCGATCTTCGACCGTCAAGTCCTGGATGGGTTGCATGTACAACGTGATGCCGTCAATCTTGGCCAGTTTCGACTGCAAGCGGCGAATCACGGCAGAGGCGTTCAGTTTGCGTTCCTCCAGCGGCTTAAGGTTGATCAGAATGCGACCGCTGTTCAAAGTTGTGTTGGTGCCGTCGATACCAATAAAGGAAGAGAGACTCTCCACAGCAGGATCCTGGAGAATGGCCTCAGCAAGCTGCCGCTGTCTGCGGGCCATCTCCGGGAAGGAAATCGTTTGTGGCGCCTCTGAGATGCCTTGGATAATGCCAGTGTCCTGCACCGGAAAGAATCCTTTGGGCACTATGATGTAGAGCCAAATGGTCATGACCAGCGTCGCGGCGGCTACCAAGAGAGTCGCGGTCTGATGTTTCAAAACCCAGCGGAGAGTCCTTCCATAAAATTCGATAATCGCCTTGAACGCATGCTCCGATGCCCGGTAAACGCGTCCCTGCTGAGCTTCAGACTCGCGGCGCAACAAGCGGGAACACATCATCGGCGTCAGAGTCAGGGAAACCACCGCGGAAACAAGGATCGTTACACTCAGGGTAATCGCGAATTCACGGAACAAACGGCCGACAACATCGCCCATGAATAGGAGAGGAATCATGACGGCAATCAGCGAAATGGTCAGCGAGACGATTGTGAACCCGATCTGCTCGGATCCTTTCAGGGCCGCATGCAGCGCGTTATCGCCTTCCTCGACGAAGCGCACGATGTTCTCGATCATCACGATGGCGTCATCGACGACAAATCCGGTCGAAATCGTCAATGCCATCAGCGTCAGGTTGTTCAGGCTATAGCCGGCCAGATACATCACACCGAAGGTTCCAATGAGGGAAAGTGGCACGGCCACACTTGGAATCACTGTCGCCGAAAGTTTGCGCAAGAATAGGAAGATCACCATCACCACAAGTGCCACGGTCAACAGCAGCTCAAACTCAACATCTTTGACCGACGCGCGAATCGTCGTGGTGCGGTCCGTCAGGACCGAGACCTGAAGGGAGGCGGGGAGGTTACTTCGCAGACCCGGCAGCACCTTCTTGATACGGTCCACCACCTGGATGATGTTGGCGCCAGGTTGGCGTTGGATGTTAACGATTACAGCCGGAGTTGTGTTCATCCAGGCTGCCTGCTTTACGTTTTCGACACTGTCGATTACCGTCGCCACATCTGACAGCAGTACAGGAGCACCGTTGTGATAGGCCACCACAACGTTTCGGAACTCATTGCTGGACAGAAGCTGATCGTTAGTGTTGATTTGATAGTCCTGTCGCGGGCCATCAAAATTTCCCTTCGCCTGGTCGAGGCTAGTCTGTGCGAGGGCGCTTCTTACATCTTCAAGGTTGATGCCGTACGAGGAGAGGGCCGTGGGATTTACTTGAACTCGAACCGCTGGCTTCTGCCCGCCGCTGATGCTCACAAGCCCGACACCTGGCAATTGCGCAATTTTTTGGGCAAGCCGGGTGTCCGCCAAGTCTTCGACTTGGGGCAAGGGAATCGACCGTGACGTCAAAGCGAGCGTCAGGATCGGCGCATCCGCCGGATTCGTTTTGCTGTAAATAGGAGGAACCGGAAGATCGGTCGGCAGGTAAGTCTGCGCCGCGTTGATTGCTGCTTGAACCTCCTGCTCCGCCACGTCAATGTTGAGGTTGAGCGAGAACTGCAAGACGACAATCGAGCTACCACCGGAACTCGTCGAGGTCATTTGGTTGAGTCCCGGCATCTGCCCGAATTGCCTTTCGAGCGGAGCGGTCACCGATGAAGCCATCACATCGGGACTCGCACCGGGGTAGAACGTCACGACCTGAATCGTGGGATAGTCGACTTCCGGCAACGCAGAAACAGGCAGCTGGATATACGCTACTAGCCCGGCCAGGAGAATCGCCGCCATCAGC
Organism: Candidatus Sulfotelmatobacter sp.; assembly: GCA_030038255.1. Classification (GTDB taxonomy): domain Bacteria; phylum Acidobacteriota; class Terriglobia; order Terriglobales; family Acidobacteriaceae; genus Sulfotelmatobacter. The sequence goes on from JASHPH010000269.1 coordinate 19,968, forward strand.
AACGAAGTCGCAACCGGCCGAAGAATAAATGGTCGAGAAGGGCTCATTGGCCACCCTGCGGATTCACGCTCGCAGCATCCTGTCCTTTGCGCACCACGACCTTGATTCCATCGTGGAATTTATGGAAACCGCGATGGCGACTAGCTCACCGGGTTGCACACCTTGGACGGCTGCCATATTGCCGTAAGGCTTCTCCTCCTCCTCCGCAATCTGTACCTGTCGCAATCGGTAGCGGACCCTTCTGAAAAATCGAGTGAGGGTGCTTTGCTTAATTTCGTCCGGCGGGAAGAGCGGCCACAGGGGCGAAAAAGCAATACTCCGACGATGCTGGCCGCACGAAGGCGATGCAGTTGGACAGAATGCATAACTGCCTCCCTGTATAGCACCATTTTTACGCAGCACTGGTTCTCAACTCTGTGACTGCCCTCACAGCGATAGGCTCAAATCGAGTAATACTTTGTAAACAAAACAGATCCAAGCACCGACGCGTCGGTCCGGAAAGACAATGCCCAGCGTGATTAAGAGGTCAGGTCGGCGCGCGACATAAGTAAGAGAGTGTCTTGCGGCGTGGGGAATCCACCAACACTAGCGTCATGGAGCAAGAACAAAGCTTGTCGGCCGAACCAGAAAGCAGGCTGCGAGGGGGATTAAGGTTTCGATCTCAAACGGAACGAGCCTACCTCCCTTCACATTGCTGTCCATCCAGCAACCAGCGGACCAAAATTGTGGGCAAGAGTGTTCCGAGTGAAACGCATCTCTCTTCTTCGCCTTTTTCTTCAATCGGCGTTACTGCGTCTTCGTTTCGGTCAACCCCGCAGCACTAAGAATTACTGTCACGGCTCGATCGATGCCGATGTCCGAGTTCACCAGCAAGTCGTATAGGCGCCGATGCGCCCAGTCGCACTTGTAGTACCGGTGAATATAGTCCGCGCGGGCGCGGTCGAATTCCTCGAGCGCGGCTTCGCACTCAGTGTGGCTAGGATAGCGGGTTTGGATGCGCTTGAGTTTCTCGGGCCTGGAGCCGTACACGAAGACGTGGAACACGTCCTCGCGCCCCCCGAGGACGCACTGCGCGCCACGACCGACAATCACGCAGTGTCCTAATTTGGCAGCTTCACGAATTACGATTGCGCTCAGTTCGGCCAGGTAGTCGGAGTCGACGACATCGGGA
>JASHPH010000270.1 GCA_030038255.1 Candidatus Sulfotelmatobacter sp.
AGACCCCACGCCGCTATCTGCGCCTGCGCGCCCGGCTTCCAGGGACGCCGGTGACGACGTGCCGAACGGTGCTCCGTCAAGCACCGCTGTACTGGACCCGCCGGTTCCCTCCCCAGAGCCCAGCCGCAAGCAGGTCTGGATGCACCGGATTTCCGTCTTCTTGTTCGTGCTGGTCAGCGCCGTGGCGGGAGTGCTGCTGATCATCCTGCCCTGGACGCCGGAGTGGACCGACAATTACCTTTTGCTGTCCTATCCCAGCCTGCGCGTGCTGGTGGGCAGTGGCTTTTTCCGCGGGGTGTGCAGCGGCCTGGGTCTGCTCGATATCTGGATCGGTTTCTGGGAGGCGTTCCACTATCACGAACAGCAGTGACTAATCGTTTCAGCCGCCAAAGCGGCGGAACGTGAGAGCCCGGCGCGGAAGCGCCGGGTGCGGTGAGTCAACGCACAGCGAGTCCCGTAGGGACGGCACTCGCACCGCGGAACTTTAGAACGTGAACTATGACTGAAAAGCTGAAATCTGCACCCGTCGCCTACCAGAACGATCTGTTCCTCGACAGCCCCGATGGCCGCATTCTCCGCATTCTGGCCGAATATCAGGAACCGCTGGCGCGCTTTCGCCGCGAGCAGATTCAGGATACGGTCGTGTTCTTCGGCTCCGCGCGTTTTCAGGGCCGCAAGGACGCCGCCAAAACTTTGTCCACTGTCGAGAACAACCGCGACTCGGTCTCTTCCGCCAAGCTCATGGAGGACCTGAAAGCCGCTCAGGCCGGACTCGACATGGCCCGCTACTACGAAGACGCCCGCCGCCTCGCCTACATGCTGACGAAGTGGTCGATTGAAATTCCCGCTCGCCGCCGCCGCTTTGTGGTCACAACCGGCGGAGGACCGGGCATTATGGAAGCTGCCAATCTCGGCGCGCACGAAGCCGGCGGCAAGACTATCGGGCTGAACATTCAGCTGCCGTTCGAGCAGCATCCCAACCCCTACGTCACGCCCTCGCTCAATTTTCAGTTTCACTACTTCTTCATGCGCAAGTTCTGGTTCGCTTATCTGGCCAAAGGCCTGGTGATCTTTCCCGGCGGCTTCGGCACTATGGACGAACTGTTCGAAATCCTGACGCTCGCGCAGACCGACAAGCTAGCCAAGAAAATTCTGGTCATCATCTACGGCAGCGAGTACTGGAACCGCATCATCAACTTCCAGGCGTTCGTGGACGCGGGCGCCGTGTCACCGCAGGACCTTGACTTGTTCAAGATCGTGGACTCGCCCGACGAGGCGTTCGAATATCTGCGCGACGGCTTGACGAAGTACCACCTCGGCGGCGTGCCCAGGAAAGTCGGCGAAGTCTTGCCGGAGATTGCGAAGACCAGGCCGTAGCGCTACAAGATCGAACTGCTTGCTGCGGGAAGAATCCAGAGGTTAGTACTTCACGATACTGCAGTCACGCTCGCGGTGCCACGTCCCATCGACCTTTTCGAAGAGAAATACGGACCTTTTCTCCGCATAGCACGCCGCAATGGAATTCATACCTAACAAGAGCGTAACGATGGGCTTTGTCAAAAGGGATTTCCGAGAGGCTCAGAGCGCCTACTGCAGAAGCGACGTGGGAGTCATCGGACAATCCACGCGAGTTCGCTGCGCCTTCCTTGAGTGTGGATGGAAGTTGACCGCCGATGCTATGCACGGTTCCTCTCGATCGCTTAGCCGAAAAGTCCAGGCCCCGTAAAGCAGACCTCTGTCTGCTTCCATTCGAGGAGAACCGTCTGATCCTCCAGGTCGATCTCCTTGTCGTATTCCTTCCACTCTTGCAGGAAATCATTCGAGAGCACACGATACACAGCGATTTGTTGCTTCGAGAGCGGACCGCTGCTAACCCTGATGGTGGACTGGGCACCTGACAGGCCGGAGCTCATGCTAAGCGCGAGGAACAGAAGAACTCTCATAGACGCTCCTAGATTCTGGGGACACCGAGGTCCTGTGTTCTGTTCCCCAGCCGGGGCCCGAAGGACGATTAGACCCGCTCAGCCCCAGCCGCGGAGCGGCAAAATGTGAAAGCCCGGCACGGTAGTGCCGGGTCAAGACGGAAAAGAAGAACCGAGTCCCGTAGGGACGGCACGCGCCAAGCTGGTACGCTATTGCCGATGGCCCGCTGCCTCCTCTACTACGTCACCGACCGCAGCGCGTTTCCCGGGGACGAATCGGCGCGCCGACGAAGGCTGCTGGAAAAAATCGCTGACGCCGCCCGCGCCGGCGTGGACTACATCCAGCTGCGCGAAAAAGATTTGTCGACTCGCGACTTAGAAAACTTGGCCCGCGATGCTGTTCGCGTAATCCACGAAACCCGTTCGCAAGCCCCTGGCCCCGTGCCCCTGACCCCTGCCTTACTGATCAACTCCCGCAGCGACATTGCCCTCGCCGTAGGAGCCAACGGCGTCCACTTGCGCTCGGACGACATCCCCCCGCAAGACGTCAAACAGATTTGGATGTGTGGCGCGGGCACTCTTGCCCGCGGGGACTCATCTCAATTGCCTCTGATCGGAGTCTCCTGCCACTCACCATCGGAAGTCGCCCACGCCGCAGCGTGCGGCGCAACTTTTGCTGTGTTCGCTCCTGTGTTCGAAAAACAAGACGCCCCGGTTGCCCGCCCCACCGGTCTTCCCCTGCTACGGCAAGCCTGCGAAGCGGACATTCCAGTCCTCGCTCTGGGCGGCATTACGCTCTCCAATGCGCGGTCGTGCCTTGAAGCGGGAGCGGCCGGGATCGCAGCCATCCGGCTGTTCCAGGAGAACGACGTCGCGGAAGTTGTAAATGCCTTGCGCTCGTCGTGAAGTCCCCCTTGCGGGCTGCGCGCAACCCCGGACGACTGCGTCCGGGACCAGATGTTTGTGTAGGGCGGACGCATTCGTCCGCCCGCGAGCGAACCGCCCACTGCTCCCATGTCTCGCCGCTCCTGCGAGAAGTGGGAACTATCCCGTCCACTTCGCCCCGGTCTTCAAGACCTGCATGACCTTCGCCAGGCGCCGCTTCTTCGTCTCCTGTTGCTTCGCGCCGGTAATCGTATTCGCCATCTCTTTCTTCACCGTGAACGCGAGTTCATCCCAGCGCGCCTGCGCCTTCTTGTTCCTCGCCAGCTCTTTTTTCAGATCAGGCGGAGCTTCGACCGTGCGCTCTTCCAGATCGCGCTCCATCACCACATCCACTTCATCGCCAGCCTCCACTTTCGCCCCTTCGCGCATCGTCTTGTTCACTGCCATGCAATACCCTCCGCCCATCGGCATGAGTGATGACCGGAACGGATAGCCATTGATCGCCCCTCATACAGGCACGCGGGCCCGGGTGCCAAACGTCGCCGGAACGTCGAACGGAGCATAGAATCCAGTCGCGGAACTGCCCTCCTGGCCTACAAGCTTGACCTTGAATCGCAGCTTTTGCTCAGCCATCGCCATCCTCCATCAACCGTCGAAATGCCCAGGGGCTGGTAAACTTTAATACCGGACAACATCCGCGGCAACCGTTATGACGCCCACGGCCCAGCCACAAGTCCCGTCCACGGCGATCGCACTCGAACCAATTCTTGTGCACATTCCCGCAGCCTGGTTTCTCATGGGGTCGAACGTCGGGCAGGACTGCGAACGTCCCGTGCATCGCGTCTGGGTGGATGCGTTTCTGCTGGCCGCGACGCAAGTCACCAATGCGGAATACGACCTTTTTGTGCGCGCGATTGCGGCTCTCGCGCCGCCGTTCCGGCAGAACCCGAACTTCAGCCATCCGGAGGAGCCGGTAGCGGGAGTTTCGTGGCATGAGGCGACGCGCTATTGCGAATGGCTGAGTACGCAAAGCGGCCGTGCGTATCGCCTGCCTACCGAAGCGGAGTGGGAACGCGCTGCCCGCGGTGGGCTTGAGCAAAAGCAATTTCCGTGGGGCGACGAGCGGCCGCAGTCGCTACCGGACTACGCAGTGCGCTGGCAGAACGGCCCTGAGCGCGTGGCGCGCTACGCGCCCAATGGCTTCGGGCTTTATGACATCGGTGACAACGTTCACGAATGGTGCAGCGACTGGTACGACCCGAATTACTACACGATTTCGCCGGAGCGCAATCCGTGCGGGCCGGAGAACGGCCAGCGCAAAGCGTCGCGCGGCGGATCGTGGCGTCACCACATTAAAGTGGCGCGCTGCTCCGCGCGCTCCAGCATCCCACCACACTTCCAGTATTCCGACTACGGCTTCCGGGTGGCCTGCGACGCATAGCGCCGTTATCAGTCATCCCATATTTCCGGCCACACCATATAATTTGTCATTCCGAACCGGCGCAGCCGGTGAGGAACCTGCTTTTCGCTAGCACAACCAAGACCCAGGGGCTCTCATGTTCCGTCCTGACCTTCTCAAACACAAGCGCATCCTCATTACCGGCGGAGGAACCGGCCTGGGCAAAGGCATGGCCCGCCGTTTCCTCGAACTCGGAGCCCAGGTTCATATCTGCGGCCGGCGTGAAGACGTGCTCGAGCAAACTGCGGCCGAGTTGTCGCCGCAGGGCCGCATCCACGCCATCCCGTGCGACGTGCGCAACCTGGACGCCGTCGAAAGCATGATCGATTCCATCTGGCGCGAAGGCCGACTCGACGTCCTGGTCAACAACGCCGCCGGAAATTTCATTGCCCGCACCGAAGAACTCTCCCCCGGCGCCTGGAACTCGGTGATCGGCATCGTTCTGATGGGTACTCTCAACTGCACGATGGCCTGCGGCCGCCGCTGGCTGGCCGCAAAACAGCCCGGCACCGTGCTCAGCATCTCGGCCACCTACGCGCCGGTGGGCTCGGCGTACGTTGTGCCCTCGGCCGTCTCCAAGGCCGGCGTTGAGGCGCTCACGCGCAGTCTTGCCGTCGAGTGGGGCAACCGCGGCATCCGCATGAATGCCATCGCGCCCGGCCCAATCCCGACCCAGGGCGCATTCTCGCGCGTGCTGCCGCGGCCGGAACTCGAAACTCTCGCGCTCGAGCGCAATCCGCTCCACCGCTTCGGCACAGTCGAAGAACTGGCGAACCTCGCCGCATTTCTGGTGAGCGACGGCTCGGGCTACATCAACGGCGAAGTCATCCGCATGGACGGCGGAGAATTTCTGCAGGGGGCAGGAGAGTTCAGCAGCCTGGGGCGCATTCTCAAGGAAGAAGACTGGCAGGCTCTCCGGCCGAAGCAAGCCACGAGGCCGAAAAGCTGAATGGGGTACACCAGGCGAAAAGTTCGCGGCATCAACTCCTCATTTTTCTTCGCAGCTCTCGTTTTTGCCGGATGGTCACTCTACTGCCTTCTCTCCGGACGCCCGCGCAGTTTCCACGGCGCGAGCACTGCAGGCTTCATTCTCTTCGGCCTCGCCGCGCTGTTTTTCGCCGCGTTCCCGCTCATCTGGGCGCGGTATCCGGCAAAGCATCCGGTCCATCACGAACTCGCGCGCTACGGCAAGCTGTCGGAAATGTCCGCCCGCCTTGACTCTGAAATGTCACAAGCCGTCGAGGTTCTTGGCCCATTTCACTTCACCTCGACTCTGCTGGTTTACGACTCCGGCCCGGAGTTTCAGATGGTCCCTTACGACCAGATCGTTCGCGCGGAGCTTGCCTCCGACGAAGGCACTCCCGGCGTCATCGTTCACACTCGCGGCGGCCGCCGCTATCAGTGGTATCGCAGCTGGTTCCAGGGAAGTTTCAATCCAGAGCAGGTAGTGGAAAAGATTCGCGCCGCCGCACGCCTCGACGACCCGCCCGCGAGCGCTACTGCTGCTGGTCCTTCTTCGGCATGACGATCCACTTCAGCATCATGTTCACAAGGCTGAGCAGGATCGCGCCCACAAAGGCCGCCCAGAAGCCGCTGACATGAAATCCGGGCGACAGCAGCGCTGACGCCAGCTCCAGCATGAGCGCGTTGATGACAAACCAGAACAGGCCCAGCGTCAGCAGTGTCAACGGAAAGGTGAGAATTTTGAGCACAAAGCCGATCGTGGCGTTAATGAAGCCGATGACCAGCGCCGCAACCAGCGCCGCAGTCGCCCCGCGCACCGAAACTCCAATCCCGAGCTGCGCCACGATCCACACCGCCAGCGCGCTCAACACCCAACTCACCAACAGACGCATGCGTGTTCTCCTGCAGCTGACACTATAGGCGCGACTTCAGGTTTTGTCAGCCGAGGTAGCCGGAGTGAAGGCAAAGGCAAACGAACAATCCACTGCCCGGGAACTTCGTTACCCTTGCCGACGTACAATGAACAGAGAGCAACGAGGTCTCATCTTATGTTTACATTCCTGCTGTGGTGCATTCTGTTCGTTCTCTGCTGGCCGCTAGCGTTGCTGGCCCTGATCGCCTATCCGTTCGTCTGGCTGCTGCTTTTGCCGTTCCGCATTGTGGGCGTGGCCGTGCACGGTGTGCTGGAGGTCATCTATCTCGCGATCACGCTGCCATTCCGCCTCCTGGCCGCGCCATTCCGGATTTAGTTTGGCGCGGACCTGCCCTGAGCGCAGTCGAAGGAGCCTTCCCCGCGCATCCTGCACTAGAATGGATCGCTGCCGAACCATCGCATGCTCCTCATCCTCACAGACATCGAAACTCGCGTTCTCGGATCACTGATCGAGAAAGACATCACCACGCCCGATTACTATCCGCTGTCGCTCAATGCCCTCGTGCACGCCTGCAATCAGAAGAACAATCGCGACCCGATCATGAGCCTCGACGAATCCACCGTGCGCGACGCCCTGACAAGTCTGCAGGAAAAGCGTCTCGCCGGTCCGGCGGGAGGCGCAGATAGCCGCGTAGCCAAGTTCGAACATCGCTTGCAGGAAGTTTTCAATTTTGACCGGCGGGAAATCGCCGTCGTGGGCGTGCTGCTTCTCCGCGGCCCGCAAACTCCGGGCGAAATCCGCAGCCGCACCGAACGCATGTATCACTTCGAAGCGCTCGACGATGTCGTTTCCACGCTCGAGCGTATCGCCCAGCGCGAGCCACCGCTGGCCCGCATGCTGCCGCGCCAGCCGGGCACAAAGGAATCCCGCTACGCGCACCTGTTTTCGGGAGAGCCGAAAATTGCCGTCCCCACGGAAGGCAGCAATACGACCGGCACGAATGCCCCTGTGTGCGCGGGTTTAAATTCTGCCGATCGCCTCACTGCGCTCGAGGAAGAAGTCGGCCGCCTGCGCGCGGATCTGTCCGAAGTTCAGCAGCAGCTCGCAGCGTTTCGCAAACAGTTTGAATGATTCGCAGGACCACGGTGGCGGCGAACGACGTGTACTAGCTCTCCATGACCTTTAGCTGCGGACTCACAATCAGTCGCGCTTCGGTGGCGCCCTGAACGTCTTCGGCGGTGAGCCCGGGAGCGACTTCCTCGAGCACCAGACCATCTTTGGTCACGCGGATGAAGGCCATCTCGGTCACGATCGTTTCGACCACGCGCACACCGGTGAGCGGCAGTGTGCACTTTTTCAAAATCTTCGGAGCGCCTTCGCGCGTGGTGTGCTCCATGGCGACGACCACGCGGCGCGCGCCGGCAACGAGATCCATTGCGCCGCCCATGCCTTTCACCATCTTGCCCGGGATCATCCAGTTCGCGAGACTCCCGGTTTCATCCACTTCCATCGCGCCCAGGACGCTCAAATCTATGTGGCCGCCGCGAATCATGGCAAACGAGTCTGCGCTCGAAAAATACGACGTTCCCGGCATCTCGCTCACCGTCTCTTTGCCCGCGTTGATCAAATCCGCGTCCTCCTGCCCCTCGATCGGATACGGCCCAATCCCCAGCATTCCGTTCTCCGATTGCAGCGTCACTTCCATCCCGGCAGGGACGTAATTTGAAATCATCGTGGGCATGCCGATGCCCAGGTTCACATAAAAACCGTCGCGCAACTCGCGCGCGATCCGCTTCACGATGCGTTCACGCTTGTCGATATCTTTTCCCGGCTTGTTCATAATCAGTCGCTAGTCGTTGGTCGTTAGTCGTTAGCTTTCCTCACCGTCCTTCGTTCAATTCTCCGCTCATACAACTCGCCCTGAAAGATCCGCTGTACGTACACCGACGGCGTGTGAATGAGATCGCCGTCCAGTTCGCCCGGTTCTACCAGATGCTCGACTTCCGCAATCGTGATCTTCGCCGCGGTCGCCATCATGGGATTAAAATTCCGCGCGGTCTTGCGATAGACAAGATTCCCCCGCCGGTCGCCCTTCCACGCTTTGACGAACGCGAAATCGGCGGTCAAGGCGCGCTCCATCACATACAGGCGGCCGTCGAATTCCCGCGTTTCCTTTCCCTCGGCGACGACCGTTCCAACGCCCGTGGGAGTAAAAAACGCTGGAATACCTGCGCCTCCGGCGCGAATACGCTCGGAGAACGTGCCTTGCGGGACGAGATCGAGCTTGATCTTGCCCTCCAGCACCATCTGCTCGAGCAACTTGTTCTCGCCCACATAGGTTCCGATGTGGCGCACGATCTGACCCGCTGCCAGCAGCAATCCGTTGCCTGCGCCGTCCACGCCCACATTGTTGCTAATGGTGGTCAGGTTCTTCGTGCCCTTGCGCACCAGCGCGCGGATCAGGTTCTCGGGCATGCCGCACAGGCCAAAGCCACCGAGCATGATGGTCGCGCCGTCAAACACGTCGCGAATGGCCTCGTCCGCATTGGCTACAACTTTATTCATAGCGAGGAAATTCTAAATGAATTTCACCACGGAGACACAGAGGCACGGAGAGAAACGATTGATTGCTGACCGCACCGTGTCGCAATAGGAGCGTAGGCGGTTAGGCAAGTTGTTTCCCATTCAACAATCACACATTGAGAATTCAACAGGTTTTCTCCGTGCCTCCGTGGTGAAAAGCTACTTGCCCCTCCGCGGCATTCGCTTTAATTCGTGCGCACGTTCAAATTCGCCCGCCAGTTGGCGTGTGGCCAGATTCTCGCGGATGTGCGCCAGCCGCTGTTCCACTTTCCAAAGTGCGTCACTCAGATTCTTCTGATTGCTGATGGCGATGTCGCGCCACATCGAGTACGGGCTCGCGGAAATGCGTGTCATTTCCTGCAGCGCGCGACCGCCGGCCGGAAGTAGGGGCGCCTCTGATCCAAATTCATCCACCAGGGCCGCCGCCAGCGCGGTCGACATCATCTGCGGCACATGGCTGATCCATGCGCACAGCCGGTCATGATCCTCCGCGGGAAGCATGGCAATGCGCGCTCCGATCTGATCGATCCATCCGGCAAACTCCGCAAACAGGCCCTCATTCAGACTCTGCCCTGGCAACGGCGTAAGAAACCACACGGCGTTGTGGAACAGGTCGGCATCGGCGTAATCAACGCCGCTCATTTCTTTTCCGGCCATGGGATGCCCCCCAAGAAATTTCTTGCCGGCGTTTCTGCCGAGCACTTTTACCGCGCGCTCCACAATTGCCGCTTTGGTACTGCCCACGTCGGTGAGCAAGGCTTTCGCAGGAAGCACAGGGCCCACGCGCTCGATCAGATCGATAATCGCCAGCACGGGCGTAGCCAGCACGACGACCTGGCTACCGCGCACCGCGTCACCGGGATTCGGCGATCCGGCGTCGATGGCGCCGCGCATCCGCGCTTTTTCCAGCATGCCCTCGCGATCGCAACCGATGATGCGTCCGGCGAACTTTTTCTTGCGCAGCGCGAGCCCGAGCGACCCGCCAATCAAGCCGTTCCCGATGATCGTGATTTGCCGAATAGCCATAGAAATCAAAACCGCAGGGGACGCCGAGTACGCAGAGAAATCAAACTAACAACCCCTCAGCGTCCTCCGCGCCCTCTGCGGTTTTCATTTAGATTTTTCGTCCCACCGCCGGCGCGATAATCCGCAGCTCGTCCATCAATTTGGCAAACTGCTCGGGGAACAGCGATTGTGCGCCGTCGGACAGAGCTTTGTCCGGGTTGCAATGCACCTCAATCAGAAGCGCGTCCGCGCCTGCCGCCACCGAAGCCCGTGCCATCGGGGACACTTTGTCGCGCCTACCTGTGCCATGCGACGGATCCGCAGTCATCGGCAGATGCGAAAGTTTGTGAATAATTGGGATGGCAGAGATGTCCATCGTATTTCGTGTGTACGTCTCAAACGTGCGGATGCCCCGCTCGCACAGAATCACGTCATAATTGCCGCCGGCCATAATGTATTCTCCCGACAGCAGCAGTTCTTCGAGCGTGGCTGCGATGCCACGTTTCAGGAGCACCGGTTTGCGGACCTTGCCCAGTTCGCGCAGCAGATTGAAGTTCTGCATGTTGCGTGCGCCCACCTGAAGAATGTCGACGTACGGCAGCATCAGCGGAATCTGCGAAATTTCCATCACCTCGCTGATCACGAGAAGATTGAACTTCTCGCCCGCCTCGCGCAGCAGTTTGAGCGCATCCTCTCCATGCCCCTGAAACGAATACGGCGAGCTTCTGGGCTTGAATGCCCCGCCACGCAGTACTTTTGCGCCGGATTTCGCAACCGCCTCGGCTGTGGTGAACAACTGCTCGCGCGACTCCACCGAGCACGGCCCGGCCATCACGATGACTTCATTTCCACCAATGCCAATGCCGTTTGCGAACCGCACGACTGTTCCCTCCGGACGAAAACTTCGCCCCGCCAGCTTATACGGCGAGCTGATGCGATGAACTTCCTGAACGCCCGGAAGCAATTCGAGATTGCGGATGTCGAACTCGATGCCCGACCCGACGGCACCGAGCACCGTCATCCGCGCCCCCGTCGAACGGTGCACTTCAAAACCCATTTTCACCAGGTGCTCGATCACCTGCTGAATGAGCGCTTCGTCCGCGCCTTCCTGCATGGCAACAATCATAAGAACCAGCCTTCACCATTCAGCCGTCGGCCATCAGCCAGATTCAGATCGCTGAGGCTGATAGCTAAGAGCTAATCAGTCTTTCACGCCAGAATCGAACTCTGTCTCAGGCTCACCCGCCTCGGCGGGCTTGACCACAATTTCTTCCTTCTGAATATTGCGCATCACGTCGATGATGCGCTCATAAATTCGCACCAGATCGCGTCCTGGCAGCGGGCCGCAGTTTGCCTCCTGCACGTTCTCGAACACGATCCGCTCCCGGTCCGGCTCATACACGGGCAGATCCGCGTTTCGTTTCAGTTTTCCGATCTCTACGGCAGCACGGGCCCGTTCGCTTAGCAGCGCGACCAGCTTCCGATCAAGCTCGTCGATCTTCTTACGCCAATCTTCGATGTCCATAAAAATCAGCGGTTCAGCCTTTGAGTTTTCGGCCGTCGGCTCGGTCACTTCGCGTACGCAGCCGGATGATAGCTACGAGCGAATAATCCTCGCACAAAGTCACCTACGGCAGCCGCTTCGCGGCCTGGATTCCTGTCAATCGTGTCGACAATCGCACTGCCAACAACCACGGCATCGGCAAACTCGCCGACTTCGGCGAATTGCGCGGCATTCGAGATCCCGAATCCCAGCGCGATAGGCAACTTTGTGACGCGCCGCAGGCGCTGCACCAGCTTTCTTGCATCCTCGGCCAACTGCTGCCGCGGCCCGGTCACTCCCGTGCGCGATACCGCATAGACGAAGCCGCGCGAGGCCTCGGCAATGCGCTTCAGCCGGTTATCAGGGCTGGTGGGCGCCGCAAGAAACACCGGTGCCAGATCATGCTCGCGCATCGCGCGCAAGTATTCTCCAGCTTCTTCTACCGGCAAATCGGTCACGAGCGTGCCATCCACTCCAGCCGCACGGGCTACCTTGCAGAACTTGTTCATGCCCATGCGCAGGATCGGATTCAAATACGAAAACACAATCAGCCCGGTCGACTGCGCCTGCTCGCGGATTTCCGCCGCCAAAGTCAGCACCTGCGCCAGCGAAGTGCCCTGCTTCAGGGCGCGTTCGCTGGCACGCTGAATCACCGGCCCATCGGCCACCGGATCGCTGAACGGCACGCCCAGCTCGATTACGTCCGCCCCGGATTCAATCGCAGCCAGCACAATGTCCCGCGTCGTGGCGAGATCAGGATCTCCGCACGTGACGTACGCCACCAGCGCCGGTTTTTTGTAAAAGGTTAGCGGCATCGAAACCCTGTCCCGTAACCCTACGGCGTCATCCTGAGCGCAGCCGCTTCTCAGGCGGAGCGAAGGATCTCGCGAGCACCGGATCAGTAACGCCCCGCGCGAGATCCCTCCCGCGGCTGAACTGCGCCGCGGTTCGGGATGACGCATTTAAAGCTACCCGCCCGGCGGATTCTGCAACTCAACCATTTTTCAATCGATCTTCAGGTTCTCCCGTAGTATCCCGATATCTTTGTCTCCGCGCCCCGAGACGTTCACAATCACCGCATCCGATTTCTTCATCTTCGGAGCACGCTTCATCGCTTCGGCAACCGCATGTGCCGACTCGAGCGCGGGGATGATTCCTTCGGTGCGCGCGAGCAGCATCGTCGCCTCAAGCGCCTCCGCATCAGACGCAGGAACGTACTCGGCCCTGCCCACGTCACGCAAAGCCGCGTGCTCGGGCCCGATGGAGGGATAATCCAGCCCCGCCGAAACCGAGTGCGTGAGCGCGATCTGACCCGCAGAATCCTGCAGCACGTACGAATACGTTCCCTGCAACACCCCCCGCGACCCTCCGCGGAACCGCGCCGCATGATCGCCGAGCGCCTCGCCGCGCCCACCGGCCTCGACGGCGATGAGCTGAACTTTCTTGTCTTTAAGAAATTCGTAAAAAATCCCGATGGAATTCGACCCGCCGCCCACGCAGGCAATAATCGCCGCCGGCAATTTCCCCTCAGCCTTGAGAATCTGCGCCCGAGCCTCGCGACCAATCACGCGATGAAAATCGCGCACCATCGTGGGATAGGGATGCGCGCCCAGCACGCTTCCCAGCAGGTAATGCGTCGTGCGCACGTTCGTCACCCAGTCGCGCATCGCCTCATTGATGGCGTCTTTCAGAGTGCGCGAGCCCGAATCCACGCCGCGCACTTCGGCTCCCAGCAGGCGCATGCGGAAAACGTTGAGCTCCTGGCGGCGCATGTCTTCCGTGCCCATGTACACGACGCACTCAAACCCCAGCAACGCACACACAGTGGCGGTCGCAACTCCGTGCTGGCCGGCTCCGGTCTCGGCGATCACGCGATGCTTGCCCATGCGTTCGACGAGCAGCGCCTGCCCCAGGCAATTGTTGATCTTGTGCGCGCCGGTGTGCAGCAGGTCTTCGCGCTTCAGGTAAATTTTGGCGCCGCCGAGTTTTTCCGTCAGCCGCCGCGCAAAGAACAACGGCGTCGGACGCCCGGCATACGTCTTCAGCAACTCATCCAGCCGCGCCAGAAATTTCCTGTCGCGCTTGGCCTTCTCGTACTCGGATTCCAGTTCCTCAAGCGCCGCCATCAGCGTTTCGGGAACGTATCGCCCGCCGTAAACGCCGAACCGTCCCGGCTCACTCGCACGAGCAGAAGTGTTGTGAGAAGAAGAAACGCGAGGGTACCCCACCCTAGCCGCGTTCTGTGCGGCTGAAGTCGGGATTTTGACTTTCGTCATTCGAGAAACCGTCGCCATTTCACTCACTCGCGTCATTCCGAACGGACAAGAATTTTGTTGTCATTCCGAACCGGACGGAGTCCGGCGAGGAACCTGCTTTCTTTTCCTCCAGCAATCACTACATAGCCCTCTTGTCCGCCTCACGCACGGCGCGCACAAACGCCCGCACCTTCTCAGGATCTTTCTTTCCCGGCCGCGCCTCGACACCCGAAGCCACGTCGACGCCCCAAGGCCTCATAGTCTTGATGGCCTCGACCACGTTCTCGGCGGTTAAACCGCCGGCTACCACCACTGGGACCTCCGTCCCAAGATGCCAGATTCCAATCTTGGCGCCCTCCCAGTCGAACTTTTGTCCCGTTCCTCCGGGGCGCACTCCTGATCCCGAATCGACCACCAGCGCTGAGATCGGCTTTTCCCTTGTACCTAGGGAGATGAAAAAATCGCCTCTAAGCACCTCTCCCGAAATCGCAACCATCAGCTTGCGATCGGTCAGTTGATACCAAGCTAGCCAGTCCTCGATTGATCCTGCTGGGTACACCTGCGCCGCCGTCAATTTAGCCTGCCGGAGAACCTCCTCACCACGGTCGGAGGATTCATTGACGAACACTCCCACCTTCTCCACACTCTCCGGCAGCTTCTCCACAATCTCCCGCGCGGTCTCCACCGTCACGCACCGCGGACTCTTCTCATAAAACACGAACCCCACTGCATCCGCGCCGGCGTCAACCGCCACGAGCGCATCTTCGAGATTCGTCATTCCGCAAATCTTCACCCAAGTCATAAATCACTTCGCAGTACCCGCGTCAGTCTTTACTGGGTACCGAGTACCGGGTACTGGGCAGTAGCAGCTGCCGCAGCGCCTCTCCCGGCCGCTCCGTCCGCATCAGCGACTCACCGATCAGGAAGGCGTGATACCCCGCCGCCTGCAGCCGCGCGATATCTTCAGCTGAATGAATTCCACTCTCCGCCACGCGCACCACGCCGGCCGGAATTTGCCGCGCCAAAGCAAACGCCGTTTCCAGATTCACCTGAAACGTGCGCAGATCGCGCGTGTTCACGCCGATCAGATCGCATCCCGCATCAAGCGCACGCTGCAACTCGTCGCGATCGTGCACTTCACACAAAACGTCCAAGTCACGCTCGCGTGCTGCCGATGCTAAGGTTTTCAGTTCGCCTGCAGTGAGAGCTGCCACGATCAGCAATACCGCATCGGCCGCATTCGCCCGCGCCTCCACGATCTGAAATTCGTCGATAATAAAATCCTTGCGCAGGCAGGGAATCTTCACCGCCGCCGACGCCTCCCTCAGGTTCTTCAGCGATCCCTGAAAAAACTCTTCATCGGTCAGCACCGAGAGAGCCGCGGCACCGGCCGCTTCCAATTCCCTCGCCAATTCCTCAGGATGAAACTCCGCCCGAATCAGTCCCTTCGACGGCGAAGCCCTCTTCAGCTCCGCAATCACTGCAATCCCATTCCTGAATGGTGGTTGCCCCACCCTTGCCTCCGCAGGTTTTGCGGAGACAGGGTGGGGAGTTTCCAGCACCCGCCGAAATCCGCGCGGAACATGCCTTTCAGCCCGCTGTTCCAGATCGCGCAAGTCGGCACTGCGCCTGGCCTCCGCCACCCGCGTCCGCGTCGCCTCCACAATCTTGTCGAGAACCGAAGCCATAGAGAATCCTTTGATTATACGGGACGCCTTTGGCGCTCCATGTCACCGAAACGTCATTTGGCGCGTGTCCGCACGCCCACAGCGTGTTCTAGGCCCCACGGCGCGCGCGAGCGTGCCTACTTCTAACCCCTGCCGAATCAACACACGGCGACCTGGCCTGCACCGTGCATTTCCTGATTTCGCCGCTCGCCGGCAGGAGGTGATCCAACCATGACCCGCATCAACTTGAATCGCATGATTCGCACGAAAATGACTCGCAACGCATTCGGCAACCTCGCCGCCACCCGCGACTCGCTCGCCTGGGGTAAAAAAGTTTGGACCAGGAAAGTGAAGGACGTCGTGACCGCAAACACGGGCACGATCCACGCGCTGGTTTTCTCAGCCATCCTGATCGCGTGCTCGCTAACCGTCGGCTGTTCCAGCGACCAGCCAAAACCCGTCAGTTCGAACAACCAGATTCCTATTTCCCCCGCGCAGAGTTCGATCGCCGCCATGCCAGCGCCCGTGATGCAGGCAGAGGCCAAGCCGGCGCCGAAAAAAGTTGTGCGCAAGAAGCCGGCGACCGTGAACTACACCGATAAGACCTACGGCGTGACGTTCGAATATCCGCGCCGCTATGCCGTCGAGACTGGAGACGCTGCGGCTGAGTTGCTGCTCTCTAATCCCGTGCCCATGAATTTCGTGCAGCCAGGCGGCGTTGCGTTAGCCGCGGTCGAGTTGCCCGAGACCGGTTTCGCCAACACCGATTTCTCGTCCGCATTTTTCAATGTGAGCGTGCACAAGACTCTCACCGCCGATCAGTGTAACGAGTTTGCCGTGCCGCAGCCCAGGAACGCGGCGCTGAGCTCCGCGAAGACGCCGGAGAAGACTGCCGACACAATTGCCCAGACTGCTCCGACCGCCGCAAATGTGACGGAGACCAAACCCGCGCCTGCAACGTCGCCCGTGTCGTCTGAAGCGCAAACTGCGCAGGCGCCTGCTGAGGCCGCAAAACCCGCGTCGTCTGCAACCAGCGCGGAATCTACTCAGACGGCCGCGAGCCAACCTATCGCAGCCAGCAACGAGCAAACTGGATCGGAGCAAGTTAAGTCCGAGCAGCCGACGGTCGCGAAGGTTACGAACGAATCGACGCCATCCTCAGCGCCGGCTCCCGATCCGCAAGCTTCGAAGCTGCTGCTTTCTGACATGGAGCTTCGTGGCACCGAGGCCGTATCGGGCGAAGGCCCGCGCCAAAGCGACTCCAAGTACTTCCATGTGTATCAGAATGGAGCCTGCTACGAGTTCGCGCTGAACGTGACCACGGTCGCGTCCGAAGATCACATGACCAAGCACGTGGACCGCGACAAAGTCTTCTCCAAGCTCGAGAAGATCATGGCCACTGTGAAGATCGATGCCGTGAATCCGGCGCCGACACCGGAAGTGACAGCGGAAAAACCGGTGACCGCCGCTCCCACTCCCGCGCAGTGACCTGGTTGAACTGCTTGTTGCCCCACCCTTGTCGCGCTCTTGCGACAGGGTGGGGAACTTTCTCGCGCGGAGTGGCAGGTCATTTTTCAACAAGTCATCGCTTGGATGAAACCAGTCCTCTGTCTCCCATCGCAATTTCTTGCACGT
>JASHPH010000271.1 GCA_030038255.1 Candidatus Sulfotelmatobacter sp.
ATCAGTTGCCCATGTCCGTCCGCATCGTTGGCGTCGCCGATTCCTTCGACGCCATGACCAGCGCGCGGCCTTATCGCGCGCCGCTCTCGGTGGGCAGCGCCCTAAGCGATCTGGTGCGGATGGCTCCGGAAAAATTCGATCCCAACGTGGTGCAGGGCCTGCTGATCCAGGTCCGCCGCGACGTCGTCAGCAGCAACCGCGCTCCGATGCTCGCGACCACTCCGGTAAACATTGCGGCGGCTGACATCGATCATCTGGCGGCTACTTTGCAACACAAAGTTTCACGTGGGAAGGCCTACTTCGGCTAGCCGGAGAACCCGGACCCCTGGCGCTCTGAAAGCCCCATCCTGCAACAACTTCCACATGAACCCGGAACCACCCGCGCCAGCAACTTTTTCGCCCGCCGGCGTTGATAATCTAAGAAACCCGGTTCTTCCGGAGCGTGCATGCGATCTAGTTCAGTTAGACCCAGTCCAGTTCGGCCCAATTTCGTCACAGCCGGCTTGGAAAAGCCCGTGCTGTTTCTTCTCGCGCTGAGCCTCGCCTGTGCCGTCCCGCAACTGTTTGCCAAGAAAAACCAGCCCGCCAGCGACTCGACTGGCGCGAACGAAGAGAAGCGCGCCGTGCACGCGCTGAATCGCCTCGCGTTTGGACCGAAGCCCGGCGACGTTCAGCAGGTGATGGCGATGGGCGTCGACCGCTGGATCGACTTGCAGCTGCATCCGGAAAAAATCTCGGACAACGCGGTTGAGTCCCGTCTCGCTCCCTTCCGCACGCTGCGGATGAGCACGCGCGAAATCGCCGAAGAATTCCCCGACAACCCGATGGTCAAGCAGGTCATGGATGGCAAAAGGTCCATGCCGTCCGATCCCGCCCGTCGTGTGGTGTATCAGGTGCAGATTGCGCGCCTGGAGGAGCGGGAGCAGGCGAAGAGGGAAGAGAGACAAGAACCAAAAGCAGAAGCGCCGCCGACTCCACAGCCGATGTCTGACAGCATGAAATCAGCCGGCGAATCAGCCATGGCTTCGAACAGCGGTGAGGGCGATACCAACGGCGCGAAGACTGCCGAGGAACTCGCGGCCGAGGCGGCTGCCCGCCCCGATGCGATGCCCGCAACTGCCGCCGACAATAACCTGGCGACGCCAGCGAACGCTTCCACCGAAACGATGGCCGCTGCCGGTTCGAACAGTGACGGCGAGATGTCGGCGTCTGCCCAGCCGAAAGCCAAGCCTTCACCAGAGGATGCCGCCGAAGCTCGCCGCCGCGAGGATCGTCTGTATGCCGACCTCAAAGTCCAGAGCCTGATCGATCTTCCTCCGGACCAGCGCTACAAGAAAGTCATGGCCATGTCGACCGACGAACAACTCGCTTTCGCCGATGCCCTGCGCGGCGGCAAGGCGCAGGATTTCCTGGTCGGCCTCGAACCCAAGCAAAAAGAAACTCTGATGGCCATGAACAACCCGCAGGGCGTGATCCAGGACGAATTAGTTCAGGCCAAACTGTTGCGTGCCATTTACAGCGAGCGCCAACTCGAAGAAGTGATGACCGATTTCTGGTTCAACCACTTCAACGTTTTCGTTGGCAAAGGCGCCGACCGCCTGTATCTCACCAACTATGAGCAGGACGTCATACGTCCCCACGCGCTGGGCAAGTTCGAGGACCTTCTTGTGGCCACGGCGAAAAGTCCGGCGATGCTGTTCTATCTCGACAATTGGTTGAGTGTTGGGCCGAACTCCATGCAGGCGCTCGGTATTCCGGCGCGGCCTTATGGGCCGTATGGTCCCTATGGCCCTAGGCGCTTTCCGAATCCCAATGCAAAGCGCAAGCAGCAGAGCGGCCTGAACGAGAATTACGGCCGCGAGCTGATGGAACTGCACACGCTCAGCGTGAATGGCGGTTATTCGCAACGCGACGTGACCGAGGTCGCAAAGGTATTCACCGGATGGACCATCGAGAAGGCGAATGAGGGCGGGGGCTTCCAGTTCGATCCGCGCAAACACGAGCCCGGACCCAAGTTCGTGCTCGGACATCGCATCAAACCGAAGGGTGAAGAAGAGGGTTTGGAAGTGCTGCACATGCTCGCGACCAGCCCGCAGACGGCGCATTTCATCTCTCTGAAACTCGCGCAGCGTTTTGTGTCCGACGAACCGGCGCCAGCTTTGGTGGATCGCATGGCCAAAACCTTCGAGAAGAAAAAGGGCGATATTCGCGAAGTACTGAGCACGCTCTTTCGTTCGCCCGAGTTCTGGGACGAGAGTGCCTACCGCGCCAAGGTAAAGACTCCGTTTGAGTTCGTCGCTTCGGCCGTGCGCGCAACGGGAGCCGACGTCGACGACGCGAAACCGCTGCAGAATCAGCTAAGCAAAATGGGCATGCCTCTCTACGGAGCACAGCCTCCCACCGGCTACTCGATGAAAGCCGACGCATGGGTGAATTCCTCGGCGCTGCTCAATCGCATGAACTTCGCGCTGGCGTTAACCAGCGGCAAAATCCGCGGGGTCAAAGTCGATGTGACGCAATTGGCAGGAGGTGCGCCGGTCGCTGATGCCTCTGCCACGCTGACCACGCTGGAAGCGAAGCTGCTGGCATCGGACGTATCGAAGCAGACCCATGATTCGATCATGGCGCAGACGGAGACGCCGGCACGGGCTGATCAGCCAAAGGTTGACGTAAAGACCGCGCCGGAGAAAATGGCCGAACAGGCCGACGCAAGAGCGCCGCAGCAAGGAAAGACGGCCAAACCCGCGGACGCGTCTCGTCCGCCGGACACGAGCATGATCGCCGGGCTGTTGCTGGGGTCGCCAGAGTTTCAGAGAAGATAGGCTGGTTTTCAGGCGGCACGACCGGGAAGGGCACGACTTAAAGTCGTGCCGTGCGGGGCGAAAAAACAAAAGGGCTTTAGCCCCTGAGGTTGCCTGCTGTCTCTGATGAGGGCGTGAGTCAACAGCAAGTGCCGAAAGCCAGGAGTGCTTTATGTCTATCACGCGTCGCGTATTTCTTCGCAACAGCGCTCTGGCCGTGGTCGGCACGGCGAGCGTACCGAGTTTCTTGACTCGCGCCGCATTCGGTACGGTGGACGCGGGTGTGCGCAACAAGCGCCTGGTCGTCATCTTTCAGCGCGGCGCTGCCGACGGTCTGAATATCGTGGTGCCTCACGCCGAGCCGCAGTATTACGCTATGCGGCCGAGCATTAACATTCCGCGCAATGCGGTGCTCGATCTCAACGGATTCTTCGGACTGCATCCGTCGCTCTCAGCGTTTCAGCCGCTCTGGCAACAGCGCTACCTGGCGATCGTGCACGCGGCAGGTTCACCTGACTCAACTCGCTCTCACTTCGATGCGCAGGATTTCATGGAAACCGGCACGCCCGGCGTGAAGGCAACCGAGGACGGATGGCTCAACCGCACGCTTCGCAACCTGCCGTTACCGTCGGTGCAGAACCCGGCGTTCCGTGCGATCGCGCTGGGCCCATCTCTTCCTGGCATTCTGAGCGGAACTGAGCCCGCCGTTGCCATGAACAACATCAACGACTTCTCGATCGGAGGGCGCAGTCCCAGACCCTCACCCGTGGCTAGCGCGTTTGAAGCGATGTACGACCACTCTTCGGATTCCGTGCTGCACGGAACAGGCGAAGAAACCTTCGACGCCGTCAAAATGCTGAAGGCCGCCGATCCCGGCAAGTACAATCCCGCGCCCGGCGCGAATTATCCCAAAGGACGCTTCGGCGACGGCCTGCGCCAGCTGGCCCAGCTGATCAAGGCGAATCTCGGCGTGCAGGTCGCGTTTGCCGACATCGGCGGATGGGACCACCACGTCAACGAAGGCGCGACCGAAGGCCAGCTCGCCAACGTCCTAAGCGATTTTTCGCAGTCGATTGCCGCCTTCTGGACCGATCTGTGCGATCTCGGCGAAGACACGGTCGTCATCACGATGTCGGAGTTCGGGCGCACCGCGCGCGAAAACGGCAACCGCGGCACCGATCACGGCCACGCCAACGTCATGTTCGTTCTCGGCGGCCCGGTGCGCGGCGGAAAAGTTTATGGCCGCTGGCCGGGACTCGACCAGTCGCAACTGTACGAAGGCCGCGACCTCGCGCTGACCACTGATTTTCGCCAGGTCATTGGCGAAGCCGTCGCACGGCACTTGGGAAACGGGAACCTCGCCGAAGTTTTCCCAGGCTACGACAACCAGCCAGGAAAGTTCCTGCGGTACCTGGGATAGGTAAGGTCCATGTAGGGACAGCCGCCCTCGGCTGTCCGGTCGAGTGAAGCTCGACGGCAGCTAATTCTAAACTTCCACCAGCACATCGCCATTTTCAATCTTCAGCGGATACATGGCGACCTTCAGGTTCGCATTGTGCGTGGTTGCTCCCGTCTGCGGATCATATTGCCATCCATACCATGGGCAAACGACTTTGCCGTGCTCGACCGTGCCTTCGCCGAGCGGTCCGCCCAGATGCAGGCAGACGTTGTCCAGAGCGCTGAATTTGCCGCTCACATTGGCGATGCAGACGGTCTTGTCGCCGCAGGGAAATTCTTTGACCGAATTGACGGCAGGAAGTTCGGATTGGGGGGCGAGTCTGATAAGAGCCATGGGCCGGGGCCAAAAGCACTCAGCATTCAGCACTCTGCATTCAGCGCTTCGAGTGCACCGCACCGAAGCCTTTCGCCATATGCCATGCTGGCTGAATGCTGACGGCTGTGTGCCGAATGCTATTTCGGCTGCAGCGTCTGCGCAATCATCACTTGCTTCTTGAAGTTCTCCACCATGTTCGCGTCGAGCCGCACTTCCGTCGGCTTCTTCGCCAGCGTCATGGTGTCAATCTTGTCCTGCAGCTTGAGCAGCGCGTAAAAAAGATTCTCTGGGCGCGGCGGGCATCCGGTCACGTAAACATCCACGGGAACGATTTTGTCCACGCCCTGCAGCACCGCGTAAGTATTGAACGGTCCGCCCACCGACGAGCACGCGCCCATCGAAATCACCCACTTCGGGTCGGGCATCTGGTCGTAGATGCGCTGTATCACCGGCGCCATCTTCAGCGTGACCGTGCCCGAAACAATCATCAGGTCGGCCTGGCGCGGGCTGGGACGAAACACCTCGGCGCCAAACCGCGCAATGTCGAACCGCGCCGTCGAGGACGCGATCATCTCGATGGCGCAGCAAGCCAGGCCGAACGTCATCGGCCAAAGCGCGGACTTCCGCGCCCAGTTGAAGACGTAATCAACGCTCGAGATCAGAAAATTCTTCTCAAACTTGTTTTGCAGCCAGCTCATG
>JASHPH010000272.1 GCA_030038255.1 Candidatus Sulfotelmatobacter sp.
ACCCAGGATCTCGGCCGCTTGCCACCACGTGATCTTCTTCGCCATTGCCCGCAAAATCACTTCCTGTATCTTCATCGCCCGCTCCATGGCGGTCTTCAAGTAGGAGTCCATGCTTGGCATGGTCTCCTACTCTCACCGCCCGAAAAGCGGACATTTCATGTGCTAATTCCACCGGACATTTGATGTGCTAACGACACACCTAGCGGCGATAGTTGACAGCTTACCTTTGTCGGCACAAAATGCATCCTAATGACTGCGGTGCACGTCCTTGGCCCCCAATCTAAAGGACGTGCGGAAAGAGGGGCCTAGTGGAACGCCTGAAAGGAACAGTCAAGTGGTTCAATAACGCCAAGGGGTACGGTTTCATCGGGCGCGCAGATGGGCCGGACGTTTTTGTGCACTATAGCGCGATCACTTCCGAAGGCTACAAGAGCCTGCAGGAAGGCGACCAGGTGGAATTCGAAATCACCGAGGGTCAGAAAGGACCACAGGCGGCGAACGTAACCAAGGTTTCGTAACATAGTCGCTATTCTATCCACTCTCTGCTCCAGCGAGCGCGAGCGGGCACGGGCGCGGCGTTTAGTGTCCGGTGACTCCGACGTTGTTCCGGTCCTCTGGTCCTCGCCGTGAATCTTGTTTATCTTTAGTTCGTGGACAACAAGGCCATCGCCAACATTCTCTATGAGACTGCCGATCTGCTCGAGATCGACGGGCAAGATTCGTTCCGCATCCGCTCTTACCGGAACGCGGCGCAGGCGATCGAAAATCATTCGCAGCAGATCAAAGACATCATCGGCGAGCCCAAACAGGTGCTCGCCATCGCCGGCATTGGCAAAGGCATGCTGCAGAACCTGCAGGAGCTTTTCAAAGATGGCCGACTTGCCGTCCAGAAGCAGCTGCTCGAGAAATATCACCCGTCGATGCTGCAGTTGCTGAAGATTCAGGGACTGGGGCCGAAGACGATCGCCCTGATCTGGAGCGCGTACAAAGTCAGCGACGTGGACGGCGTGGAGAAGCTGGCGCAGGAGGGGAAAATCCGCGTCCTGCCGCGCATGGGCGAAAAGCAGGAAGCCAAGCTGCTGAAGGCGATCGCCGACTACCGCCGCATTAGTGGACGGTTTTTGATTGACGCCGCCGAAACGGAAGCGGAGAAGCTCACAGCCTATCTCGAGAAATTTCCCGGCATTGACAAGATCACACCGGCGGGCTCGTTACGGCGTGGGCGGGAGAGTGTGGGCGATCTCGATATCCTGGTTACTGGTAAAGCCTGCGCGTCAGAACAGGGCCGCCAGAAAGCAATCGCGTACGCGGCCCAGTATCCGCCGCTCATGGACGTGATTGCCAGTGGTGACAACAAAATCAGCTTTCACGTACGCAGCGGAATGCAAGTGGACGTGCGCCTTCTGCCGCCGGAATCGTTCGGCGCGGCCATGCAGTATTTCACGGGATCGAAGGCGCACAACGTGGCTCTGCGCCAGCGTGCGCTCAAGATGGGATACACGCTGAACGAATACAGCCTGGCCACGCTGGAGGGTGAAAAACCGGTTGCCGGAAAAACCGAAGAAGAAATCTACAGCAAGTTGAACCTCGACTACATTCCGCCGGAGATGCGGGAGAACCTGGGCGAAATTGACTTGGCAGAAAAGCATGCCCTGCCGCGCCTGATCGAGCAAAAAGACATTCAAGGCGATGTGCACATGCACACCGTCGAGACTGACGGCAAGAACACGATCGAGGAGATGGCCAAGGCAGCGAAGGCGCGCGGCTACAAATACATGGCGATCACCGACCACTCGAAGAATCTGGCTTTTGCCAATGGCCTCGACGATAAGCGCGCGGTCGAGCACATTGAGCGCATTCGGGAGGCTAGAAAGCGGATCGAGGGCATCACGATCTTTGCGGGCATCGAGGTTGACATCCTGGCCGATGGTGAGCTTGATTTGTCCGACGACGTTCTGGCGCAGATGGATCTTGTGATCGCCAGCATTCACTCCGTATTTGATCAGGATCAGACCGAACGCCTGCGTAAGGCCATCGAAAATCCAAACACCTCGATCATAGGCCATCCTACCGGCCGCATTCAGTTGCGCCGCGATAGTTATCGTCTCGACATGCACGCAGTGCTGGCGGCTGCGGCAGAGAACAAGATCGCCATGGAGCTGAATGCCTATCCTGACCGTCTTGATCTCAATGATGTGCACCTTCGGCAGGCCAAGCAGGCTGGCGTGAAGATCGTGATCAACACCGACTCCCATCACACGTCACATTTGGAAAAGATTCGTTATGGCGTCCTGCAGGCGCGGCGAGCGTGGCTGACCAAGGATGACGTGCTGAACACGCTCCCAGCGGAGAAGTTTGCCAAGGCGATGAAGCACGGGTGGTGACGACCCACCTCAGGTCTCCTCGTTCGCTTTTCTTTGTGTGCAGTCCATCATTAAGGCCTTCTGTCCTACCCACTTCAACAGCGGGACGTAAGTGCTTCTTGGCCCTCGGGACACAGTAAGACAAGAACGAGAACACCTTTCGGATGATCTATGTAAAGTGAATATTCGGGTCCGCCGTACGACGGGCCGACGTGGCCGAGTCTGAAAATGGTCTGTTCCGCGTCCCGACCCGCCCAGCTCTCGCGCTTCAGCGGCGGAAGCCGTCGAAAGTTCGCACCTGGAAAAGCGTGGCTCGCGTCCTTTTCGTGCCGGTGCGCTATGTCTTCCATTGTGGGTTCCAGCTGTGACTTCAGAACGATGTTCCCGTACATGAAGGCGCCGTAACGCATTGCCGACTCGCGCGTGTGTCCAAGCTGATACATCGAGAACTGGCACGGGGGCGAACCGGGTGTCGCCTCGTTGTCCACCACCCATGTCTCAGGGGGGCTGACGATTGCAGCAACAGGGCCCTTCCAAAGGATCGCACATCCGATATTCTGGAACTCGGAAAAGCGGTCAGTCGTAAGTATCTTGAGTTCGATATCGCGGGACTCGTTCTGGGCGCGTAGGTACGCCGCCTTGGAGTATCCTTTTGTCGTCATGAGCACGCCCTTGCTCACTCGAACGTCGTCCAGCATCCCTAAGAATCGTTCAACGTCGTTCACATTGACCTTTCGGCCGTAGCATTTGCAATCGACGGCAATTTTCAGGCCCAGTCCGCCGACTGTCTTTTCAACGAGTACATCGATTTGTCGCTGCCGTCCTGTCTTAGTGCCCGTGAGAAAGACGTTCTGCCGCACGGTTGCTCCGGCAACAAGCCTTTGCAGCGCGCCAAAGACGTAAGCTTCGTACTCACGCCATTGCGGGTCTTTTATCCATAAATCGTCTCTTGAAGGCGGATCTTTTGGTTTATGCGCCACTCAGCACCGTCGCGTTGAATTCAGCCGCGGAACGTCAGTTCCTTCAGCGTGCCGGAGATGCTGTGATTCTATGCCCCTGCGAACCTGGGGAGACTTTGATTTCCACAGGCCTGTCACTTTGGATGTTCACTCAACCTTGACCGAGATTGCTAGCAGTTCAAAATCCGGCTTATAGCGGGAAATCAGCATGGCCCAGATCAAGGTTGATATCTACCGCAAGGTCGAAACGAACGAATCCATCACCGGGGAGTTCTGGCTTGATGGCGTAAAGGAGTGCTATTACCTTGAGCCGTCGCGACTCACACCTTTTTATCCCGGCCACCCGTGTATCGAGGCGGGAACCTACCGAGTTGTGCTTAGTATGTCTCCGCACCTCCGCTACGTCTGCCCGGAAGTGCTTGATGTGCCGGGCCGAACGGGGATCCGTTGGCACATCGGAAACTTTCCTCGAGATGTGCTGGGTTGCTGCGCCGTTGGGACTGGCGTCGGCGAGAATCTTGTCACAGACTCGAGGGCCGCCTTTGAGGCTCTTATGGCAAAGCTTGAGGGACACGACATAATCGCCCAGTATCACGATCCGGTGGGTCAACCAAGCCTAGAGCCGGGCGCTCCAGTCAGCTGAATATGGCGTAGAATCGGCAGGGACGACACATCCTATGCCCGATCCGGTTCCTACACCTCCGCCAAAATCTCCGACGACGCAACCTGCGCCAGCAGCTCCTGCCGGTCCCACGATCAATATCGGCGAAGAGTTCGGCACCGCAAAACGAAATCTGCCGCCGGCGAAGATCGTGCTCCTCGCCATCGCCGCAGTGGTGATCGTCGTGCTGGTCGCATCGTTTCTCAAACGGGCCAAGCCGCAGGCTGAGGGATCGCTCGACAATGTGGCCGCGGTGGAGATTCCGGGCCAAGCCTCGACGATGGTGGCGCTGACCTTCACGCTACACAACACCAGCGACAAGATCCTTTACGTACGCAGCATTCAGGGCGTGCTCAAAACAGACACCGGTGTTTCCACTGCAGATGCGGTGTCGGCGATCGACTTCGATCGATATTTCCAGGCCTTCCCTGCCCTGAAAAACGGCGCGCAGCCTGCGCTTTCGCCGGAAAACAAAATTCAGCCCGGAGAATCTGTCGCACGTACGGCCATCGTGGTGTTTCCCATGACCCTCGATAAATTCAACGGGCGTCAGGGTGTGAGTGTCAGCATCTGGCCGTACGATCAGCAGTTGCCGATTGTGATGTCGAAGTAAGCATCGCCGCCATTGTGCGAACTGTCGAAAATACAACCCCGATGAACGAAACGAGAATCTTCCGCAATTCCCTTCTGGTTGCCTTGCTCGGTCTGGTCGTGCTCCCCCCGTTATGCCCCGCTGCAACTGGCGGCAAGTATCTTTTCTATGTCGGGACCTACACCGAAGAGGGTAGCAAGAGCAAAGGCATCTACGCTTACCGCTACGACGCAGACACAAGCGAAATCACGCCGCTGGGGCTGGCAGCAGAGACGACAAATCCGTCATGGATCGCCATTCACCCGAACGGGCGATTCTTGTATGCGGTGAATGAGGTCGGCAACTATAAGGGACCGAACAGCGGCGGCGTCAGCGCCTTTGCGATCGACCGCGTCACCGGGAAATTGACGTTTCTGAATGAAGTCGCGACGCGCGGCGCCGATCCCTGCTATGTCACCGTAGGCAAAACGGGAAAGTGGGTGCTGGTGGCGAACTATACGGGCGGCAGCGTCGCCGTTTTTCCTCTGCTCGAAGACGGAAAGCTGGGTGAGCCATCCGATTTCGTGCAACACACGGGCCACGGTACAAATCCCGACCGGCAGGAGGCCCCGCACGCGCACTCCATTGATCTTTCCCCGGACAACCGTTTCGCGTTTGTGGATGATCTCGGGCTCGATGAATTGCTCGTGTACAAGTTTGACACCGCGAAAGGGAGGCTCATACCCAACGATCCGCCGTTTGTTAGGGTTGATCCGGGCGGTGGGCCGCGGCACTTTACGCTTCGTCCTGACGGCAAGTTTGCTTATGTGATCAGCGAGATGCGGGGCACAGTGACGGCGTTCTCGGCTGATCTGACAGCAGGATCCTTCCGTCGCATGCAGACAGTGTCGACCCTCCCGGGTGACTTCAAGGGATTAATCGAGGACGCCGAAGTTGCGGTTCATCCTTCCGGCAAGTTTCTTTACGCTTCGAACCGCGGTGAGGGAAACAGTATCGCCGTGTTCGCAATCGATTCGGCGAAGGGCACACTGACAACGGTTGAATACACTTCAACCAACGGCAAGATGCCGCGCAGTTTGGAGATTGATCCAACGGGCAAATTTCTGTTCGCTGAAAATGAGAAGTCGAACAACATCGTCATATTCAAAATCGACGCCGACACCGGCCGCCTCACGCCGACCGGAAAAGTGCTTGATGTTCCTGAGCCAGTGTGCGTGAAGTTTCTGGCGGAGTGATCTCCTACTGCTTCTTCTGAATGGATCGCCGCCGCACCAAATGTGTGTTGGCGTCGGGCTTGATTTCGTCGTACTTCAGGCAACTAATCGGGGCCTTCGATTGCAGCGCCGCAGACCAGGCTCCTGAGCGGCTGAAGCGGGCGCGGTTTGGGAATCTCAGCGGCACGACTTCAAGTCGGTCCCTTCCCGTTCGTGCCGTCCCTCGCCACCTCAGTTGGCCGTGACAGGCACGGGAGCACTTTTCGGAGTGCTCAAATATCCCGTGGCCTTGTTCTTGTCGACGGTCCACACCACCAGCTCGAACAGCAGATGGTCGCGGCCCGAATAGAACTGAATCGGCTCGGAAATGTTGCGATCTTTCTTTTCGATCGTCTTGTCGTCGGAGGTCACGTTGAGCGTGAATTTGCCGTGCTTGACATCGGCCTTCTTCAGTTGCAAGCTCACGGTCGCAACTGGCTGCGGCTTGGCGCCTTTCAGCAATGTGAATTCGTAGTAGTTGCGGTCGCCTTTGTGCTTGAGGATCTCAAGGTCCGAACGCGTGTTAGCAATCAGACCGCTCTGCACACCGAGATCGCCAATCGTGCTCTGCAGCTTGGCCTTGGTGGCTTCGAGATCGGCCTTGGTGGAAGCGACATCAGACTTCACGCCGCCCACGTCGGTTTTCACGCCGGCGATCTCGCCGGTGACCTGGCCCATCTGCGCGGCCTGCGCCTGCTGTTCCTTCTCGAGGCGGTTCTCAGCAGCCTTTTGCTCGGCCTGCAGTTCGGCCGTGCGCTGCACCAATTCTTTCTTCGTCATACCGGCCTGGTGCGCGAGCGTTTCCTCCTGTGCTTCTGCGGTTTGCACGCGGTTCTGCAGGTCTTTGATCTGAGCCTGACTGGCGCTCAGATCCTGTTTCAGCTGATTCACTGCCGCGTGAGTTGTGTAATGCGCATAGCCCAGAGCCGCTACCGCAACAACTGCCAGCAACGTCAGCAGCCACTTGCCGGCGTTCGACTGGTGCTCCATGTGTATCTGTTCGCCTTCATCGGCCATTCGAGCTTCCTCCTTAGGAAGTAGAACAAATGAATTGCAGGGATATTTTTATTGTTCAGCACGACTCTTATCGTGTCAATTGGATGCTGAGATGCGGGAAGTTCTCTCCACGATGTCTTTAGCGACGCAGCATTTAACGGCGCAGCACCAATGCCCGCTGGAGGAGCGGGTCGGGATTTCGGCGAATCGCCGCAGCCGTTGTGCCCATGTTTTTCTCGATCTGCTGTCGTTCGGCCGTTAAAGACCGCGGGATCTCGCCGGCAGGCTGAGAGTGCCGTGTTGATTCTGACTTGAGCAGACACGCGTACGCGAGACGCGGTTCGAAGCCGGCTGTGTCGAGGAAGTGTCCGTAAGCGAACCAGTCTTCGGCACTGGCGGAGGTGTCGGCAACGGAATCGTCGAGACGCAACGCATTCTGATAGAGCTCCAAGGCCGCGTCCAGCTTGCCGTTCCGGGCCTCTAATTCGGCCTCGCTCACGTCAGCCAAACTCTCAAGCTTGGCGAGTCGAGTCTGCGCAGCGAGCTTTTCCGCCAACTGATACGACTTTATGGCGAGTTCGGTCTGCGACGAACGCGCCTGGCAATCCGCCATGCGCAACACGATGGCGATGACCTTGTCGGCCGGTGGACGATCCGTTTTCTGCGCGGCGATCTTCTGCAGAAACGAGTTGTAGTGCGACGCGGCGGCCTGGGGCTTGTTTTCGCGATCGAGTTCGTCGGCCAGATACAGATGCGCAGCTGTCTGATTAGGGTCGACTGCGAGGGCATGGTTCCAGCGCTGCACAGCCTCGTCGGCGTGGCCAAGGCGCAGCGCAAGAATTCCCTGGTCGACGAGGAGATTCGCGTCGCGGGGCGCGTACTTGAGCGAGGCCTCGGTCAGTGTGAACGCTTCGTCGATGCGGTTTTCATTGATCAAGAAGCGGAGCAGTTGCTGGCGCGGAACCGGATTGGCAGGATCAGAGCGGATCGCCTGCCTCCAGGCGGCTTCGGCCTGTTCCGGCTCGCTGTCTTGGAGAGCGCGCTCGGCAAGCCGCATCTGCAGCGTACTGTCATACGCATCGAGCGTGGCGGCGCGCTGCAAGTCCTGCATATCGTCACTGCGGAGCGCCAGATAATAACGAGCCTGGTCGAGCGTGCCCCATACCAGCAACAGGAGCGCAGCGCCGACACGCAGGCCGCGTGCCCCGCTGGTACTTCCGACCAGCCAGTGCCACGCGGCTGCAAGGCGGCCACTCGCTTCGGCGCCAGCGTCAGCAATGCGGTCGCGCGAGTTGAGAAGCAGCGCTGCGATACGTCCGTCGCGCAGTTTCCAAATCGCGCCATCCAGAATGAAGTGGTGAATGTTGACCAGCGCGGTGAAGATGAGGAAGCTGGCAGTGAAATCATGATGGAACGCACGGCTCGCCAGCCATGGTCCGGGCACGAAGAGGGCGATGCCGCCCACGACCAGCACGCCGAAATATGCCAGCGGCCGCCAACTTTGTCCGGATTTCTTCGCCCCGCCGGCAGCTTCGCGGCGGGCATAGTAGCTGGTGATCCAAAGATATTGCGCGGAGTGCATCACCGCGAGCACACCCGAACTGTAGCGGTTCTGCGGAATCTCGAGGCCTTTGATCAAAGAAATGGCCGCGGGTACCACGAACCAGAGGAACTGCGATGAAAAAAGCGTGAGCGATGGAATCAGTTCGCGCCAGCCTGCCGCGTGCGCCAGCCGCCAAAATCCGAAGGCAGCGAGCCCGACGAAAGCGACACCCAGAATGACCTGCTCCCACACGCTGATGATGGGCGGAATTCCCAGTGAGACAAAAAGTGGGTCGGTAGATTGCCCGGTGTGAAAGCCGAGGAAAAGTATCAGGTACGAAGCGACGAACGCGCCGTATAAGGCGTGACGCGTGGACTTGTCGGGATCGGCTCCGGACCGGCGCGCGAACATCATGAACAAGCCATAGTTCTGCCCGCTGTAGTGCCACGGGCTCCACGTCAGATAGATGGTGAAGATCCAGGGCAGAAGACGGGCCGAAAAATGTGACAGAACCAGCGTCAATAAGATCAGCGCCGTAATGTGCACGGTGAAGACACGATATTTCTGGAAGTCCTCGGCGCGATGGTAGGCGCGATAAATCGTCGCCATGTAGTGCGGATAGTTGAAGAACAGGGCCAGCGCATAGAACGCAACGGACCAAGTGCGCGTGTTCGAAGCCAGGGAAAGATAGGAAAGCAGCAGAAGCGGAGCGGACCACGCGCCGCAACCTACAATCAGGTCAAGCCAGGGATTGTAGATCCACGCTCCCTGTTTTGAATTCTGTCGATGTTTCCCCATGCCGTCACGACCGCGTCGGCCGCGAATCTCCGCCCTGAGCGGCATCCTGCGGCCGTCCCGAAAATCACAAGGAATTTAGCGGTTGCTCGAATTATAGGCGAGAAAATCGAGGGGCAGCGTGACCGCCAGGGTACAGCCGCAGTAACGAAAGTAACTGGCCTCGTTGACCTGGCGAGGCCCCGCGGCTACCCCGGTTAACGTGCCTCGCTCCAGTGTGTCTCTACCCGCTCTACGAGGCTTTTCTTTTTTATTGCCATCAACTCGAGGGCTTTGTGGGCGATGTGCTCGGCGCTGACTTCGAATTCCTTGATCAGTTCCCAAGGAGCGCCTGAGTCTCCGAAGCGGTCCTTCACGCCGATTGCGCCGGTGATCACGGGCAGGCCGTAGAGTTGCGGACTCTCGGTGAGAACGCCGCTGACGCGCCAGGCCAGGGCGCCAATCTGATGCTCTTCGGCGGTCACGACAACTCCGGTTTCACGCGCTGCTCGCACGATTGCGTCGGCGTCGATGGGCTTAAGCGTATGCAGATTCAGAACCCGCGTTTCATATCCGAATTCTTTCTTGAGGATGTATGCCGCGCGCATGGCCTCAGGAACCATAGGGCCGCAGGCGACGATGCTCAGGTCTTCTGCTTCATTCTTGTACGAGGCAGCCAACACCGTTTCGAACGCTTTTACGAAATCAGGTGCTTCTTGCCGCAAGCGAATGACGTTGGCCTGCCCGAAGACGAAAGGAGTCTTTTCCTCGGTGACAATGGGTGTGGCTTCGCGCGCGAAGCGGATGTACTTCGGGCCCTTGTGCTCGAGCAGCAGATAGGTGGTGGCCTTGCGCGTTTCGATCGCGTCGCATGGGACCACGACCGACATGTTGGGTAAGCCTTGCATGGCGAAAAGGTCCTCGAGCGCCTGATGAGTGGCGCCATCGGGACCGACGGAAACTCCGCCGTGCGCGCCCGCGATCAGCACGTTGAAATTGCCATAGCAAACTGAAGTGCGAATCTGGTCGAGATTCCGCGCTGCGGCGAACGTGCCGTAAGTTCCGAATACAGGCAGCTTCCCTTCCCGCGCCAGGCCGGCCGCGGCGGAGGTTGCCGACTGCTCGGCGATGCCCATGCTGATCCAGCGTCTCTTACGCTCGGGCTTGCCCGTGTAAAAGTCGCTGATCGTAATGGATCCGGAAATGTCGAGACCCAGGCAGACCACGCGCTCGTCATCGCCATTTTCCGCGAGCGATTGGCCGAAGCCTTTCCGCGTAGGCTCCATTTTCACTTTCATGGTGTCGGCGGCATTCCACCAATAATTTCGTGTGAACTTCGGCATTTTGGCGTCGAGCTTACGATCGACTTCAACCTGGTACTGCTTCGCCTTGTCGAGCAGGTGCCCTACCGGGATTCGATCGGTGAGGCCGAGCTCCAGCAGTCCCTTAGTCATTTCTTCGTAGTTTGGCCCTTTACCGTGCCAGCCCGCCTGATTCTCCATGAAGCTGACGCCCTTGCCCTTCACCGTATCGGCCAGGATGAGAATCGGCCGTCCTCTTACGCCCCGGGCCTGCTGCAGCGCGTCGACAATCTGGGTCATGTCGTGGCCATCGATGCGCATCACGTCCCAGCCGAAGCTGGAGTACTTGGCAGCGAGGGGTTCAACCCCCATCACGTCTTTCACCCAGCCATCAATCTGCAGGCGATTGCAGTCGATGATGCCGATCAAGTTGTCGAGTTGGTAGTGTCCGGCCTCCATGGCGGCCTCCCAGATTTGACCCTCCTGCTGCTCGCCATCGCCCATGAGGCAAAAGACTTTGTGTTTCTTCTGATCAAGTTGTGCGGCGAGGGCAAGGCCGACCGCGATGCTCAATCCTTGCCCTAATGACCCGGTAGAAGCTTCGACGCCGGGCAGCTTGAGCCAATGGGGATGGCCCTGATACGGTGAATTGAGCTTGCGCAGCGTCACGACGTCGTCGAGCGGATAGAACCCGGCGAAAGCCAGGCCAAGATACAGGCTGGGGGCTTTATGTCCGGTCGACCAAAGGATGCGGTCGCGATTGGGCCAATTCGGATTCTTCGGGTCGTGATTTGCCACCTTGAGATAAAGAGCGGCCGCAATGTCCATGATGGAGAGCGTGCCGCCGGCGTGGCCGGAGCCGGCCGCGCACAGCGCCACCAGGTCGTAGCCGCGCATCAGGTTGGCGGCATCCTTGAGCTCCTCGATGGAATAATCGCGAATCACTTTTCCGCTGGTGGAATCGATAAGGGCCATGGCTCCCCCTTCTGCCAGGACGAGGCAGGACAAAGATCTGCCAAGACAAAGAAAGCGCATGAAACGCGCTATGTGCAGGTTAAAGGCGGAATTACTGGCGGGCCGTGATTGGGATCACATAGGGCGGTGATGCGATGGGAACTCGGCGCGGCGGGTAAGTCCTTGCGACCCAAGTTCTTTAGGGCGCACGGTGAATTGACCACGCGTGCAAAGTCTTGACGCGTCCCTAATCGGCATCCTCAACTGGCGGGCGTGAAGAAATCCCGTCCAGCCGAGGCTAGACGGGATTCAATTGCGCAGCGGAATGTCTGCCGCTCGAGTTTTCTATTCCGAATACCAGGTCACGGAGAAGCTGGTCCCGTCAGCACTAAGAGATGACGGCACCGCTTCATTCGCGCCGGTCGAGCCATTCACCATGATCGATTCATAGACGTTGCT
Organism: Candidatus Sulfotelmatobacter sp.; assembly: GCA_030038255.1. GTDB lineage: Bacteria > Acidobacteriota > Terriglobia > Terriglobales > Acidobacteriaceae > Sulfotelmatobacter. Next base: position 11,856 of record JASHPH010000272.1, read on the forward strand.
GCCAAAGGCACCGATGTTTCCTGAAACCGATGAGTCGGTGGCATCGTTGGTGTTCGCAATGCCAGTGTAGTCATCGCCGAAATACACTATGCCAAAGTCGGAAAGGGGCAGGATGCCGCCGGCATTGGCGCAGCAAGGAGCTTCGGCAATCCACTCGGCCGACGAGCGTTCTGCGCCACGGACGCGAGCGCTATGGCTGTAGGACTTGCCAGTGGTCTCGTTCGTGATCGTGATTGTGAACTCCGAACCGCTGTAGGTCACCGAGGCCGACATCTGATTGCCGGGCGACACCGGAACGCTGGAAATCAAATACGAGGGATTCGGATAAAACTCATACCAGGCGTAGCAGGAGGGAGTCGTACCGTCGCAATCCGAATCAGTTCCGGTCTGCTCGACCGTGCTGGAGGTCCAGCCGTCGATACCTACCCAGAATGAGGAATAAGTGTTGGGAGTTGTCGAGCAATTGACGGTGGGGATGGTCCACGAGCCGAGAGCCTTGGTGAACGAAGAGCCGGTGACGGCGTATCCGCTCCGGTTGGTGCTGTCTTCCACGGTAACGTTGTCGATCACGCGGGGCGTCGTTTTGTCGTAGGGTTTTCTGGGAGCATGCTGACGGGGGGCGAGTACATCGCCCGTGGGGGCTCAAACCTGGCTGGGTACTTGGCTAGGAACCTGGGCAAGCGCCGGCATAATTGCGAGCGCCAAAAGACCTCCTAGTCGTTTCGATAGCATCGTCTCTGTTGTCCTTTCGCTCCGAAATTTGGGCCGAGCTGTTCCGGAGTCGCGCCATTTTATCCGCACGTACAACAAGGTCAAGCTGTTTTGTTGGATTTGTTCGGAAGGCGTAAACTCTGCCCCTTCGAGTAGAGGCAGCGCCGCCTGTGGCAGGAGATTTGCTAGGCGTCGAACTTCCAGCGTGTCGAGCGGCTCTGGAAGTACTTTTCCCAAAGGCCGAAGGCAACGCGCGGACGCACCGCGAAGACTGGTTCTTTCATCGAGAGAATGTCGTCTTTCATCGTCGACATGTCGAACTTGTACTTGCGCTCGTAGGCAGGAAGGAACTTCCGGCGCATGGGGACGTCGGCGATCTCGGCGACGCCTTCGACGATGACAGCCTCATTCGCGTGCTCGGTGCAGACGATGCAGTTGGGATTCTGCGCGAGATTGCGAGCCTTGCGCGACTGGCTGCCGGTGGAGAACAGGAAGCAGCCGTCCTGCCAGAGTCCCCAGACGACCATGGTATGAGGCGTGTGGTCGGGTTTGACGGTGGTAATCCAGTAATTGTGCGACTTCCTGAGGCGCTGCTCGGCCCACGACCACGGCAACAGACCTTTGGTGCCCTTTGGGAAGCCGTAACCTGGCGCGGCGATGCGGGAGGGTTTGGGTAGGACGATATTGGCTTCCAGCTTCGGCATCGTTCTTCGGGGGGCTCTCAACAGGTTCGAACCTCGCCGCCCTCGGTCACAAGAAGCGCGCTTATACCGGTTCGCTCCTTCGCCAAACGCGGAAGTCTTTCCGACAGTTTTGTGAACTGCGGAAGGTATGGGAGAGCGATGCTGTACCGCGCTTCAGGGTCACTCATTCTCTGCAGAACCTCGCCAAGGATGGTGAGGAAGTAATTCACTCTCATTTCCGGCCTCGAGCCGCAGCCCTTTACCTCGATGTTCCACCGCTCGAAACCTCGGGCGGCGGCGACGTCAACGCCATGCGCGTGCGCCCATTTGATTTCCACTTTCCATCCCTGCTCCTCCAGCCAGGTCTTAAGCGCCTGCTTAACTGCGTCCTCTTCTAGGCCCACCCTGGGGCTCTCGCCTGCCGCCGGCCATGGAGCTTGGGTGGCTCCCTCTGTCGGGTAATTGCCGAGACGCCCGTCAGACCGTTGAGTACGAAGCAGCAAGTTCTGCGCTGCTAGTCGCCGGCAAGCAGAGTTGACGGGCTGTTGGTTAGCCGTCTTCCCAAGAAGCAAATCGGTAATCTCGCGGTCAGACAGCCCTAGTTGGGCCGCAAGCAGGGACAAGATTCGACCCGGGAGTGTAGGAGTACCCATCTCGCCTACAGATTCTTCTTCGTCCACTGATCCAAGCGGTTGAGAGCTTCCTGCAGATTCTCAAGCGAATTGGCCACGCTGAACCGCAGGTAGCCTTCGCCGAATGCGCCGAACGCCGTACCGGAAAGGGCGGCGACTCCGGCCTGCTCCAGCAGCGCTTCTTCGAGCGCCTTCGACTTCCATCCGGTGCGCGTGATGTTGGGAAAGACGTAGAACGCGCCTTTGGGCATGCGGCACGAGAATCCTTTGATCTTGTTCAGCCCGGCGACGAACACGTCGCGGCGGCGCTGAAATTCGTCGCGCATGTGGTCGACTGAACTCTGGTCGCCGCGGATGGCCTCGATTCCCGCCACCTGGGTAAAGCTCGCCGTGCAGGAACTGGAGTTGGTCATCAGGCGCGTCATTTGTGCAGCCAGGTCCGGGCGCATCACGCCGTAGCCCATGCGCCATCCCGTCATGGCGTAGGTTTTCGAAAAGCCGTCAAGGAGGATCGTTCGCTCCTGCATCCCCGGCACCGTCATGATGGAGAAATGCTGCGCGCCATCGAAGATCAGACGGCTGTAGATTTCGTCCGACAGAATCATCACGTTGCGGTCGCCGATGACTTTGGCGATCTGCTCGATGTCGCGGCGCTCGAGGATTCCGCCGGTTGGATTCTGCGGCGAATTGATGATGACGAGTTTCGTGCGGTCGTTAATTAGCGAGGCCAGTTCGTTAACGTCGAGGGCAAAGTCACGTTCCTCGCGCAGCTTGATCGGCACCGCACGGCCGCCGACGTAGTTGATCATCGACTCGTAGATGGGGAACCCGGGGTTGGGATAGATAACCTCGTCGCCTTCATCAATTAAGGCGAGGATCGTGAAGAAAATAATTGGTTTACCGCCGGGGACAACAACCACTTCATCGCTGGTGACTTTCACGCCACGGGTGCGACTGACGTATTCAGCAAGCGTCTGCCGCAGCTCGGGCAGGCCGGCGGATGGGCCGTAGTGCGTCCAGCCTTTGTGCAGGGCGTCAACTGCGGCTTCGATGACGTTCGAGGGCGTGTCAAAGTCCGGCTCGCCGATTTCGAGATGAATGATGCTCTTGCCTTGGCGTTCCAGGGCGCGGGCTTTGTTCAGAACTTCAAAAGCGGTCTCGGTGCCGAGCCGCGACATGCGGCGGGCGAGTTGCAATTCGTATTGGACGGCTTTCTCCATATCAAGACTCCGGCAGGAAACTCTTAGAGGGGCGAACGGCACATTATACGCCGGAGGCGGGAACAGGGTCCGTCGGCTGCTTATTTCTTGCGCACTACGTCGACCGAGATGAACTTCATGTGGTCGGTCACGTCGAATTCAACTTTTCTCGCCATCCAATCTTGTCCCGGCATTTGCACCCATGCGAAATAGTGGCCGGGAACGACGTGACCGATTTTGAAATACGCTGTTTTCGGAAGGAGGAACTTCGCCTCATCGCTGAACCACACGCGACGGTCCCCGTCCGATCTGATAAGGACAACGACGACATCGTGTGATTGAACGTTCTTGCTGAAATCAGGTTTCTCGTTGGCGAAGATGAAGCCGCGCACAGAATAGGAACTCTGCGCAGGAACGTGGAAGGTGATGTTTGGCAAGGTCTGCCCGGCGTGGACCTCGAGCGGCGTCGCCTTGGAGACGTCGGTCACGCCCGGATAGTACAGGGCTGATGTCCCGTGATCGTCGGCCTGCACGAAATAGATGTAGTACTTGCCCGGGCCTAGGTTAGGCGAACAGAAGGAATCGTCGTCCTTGATCTCGCCGAAATTCCTATCTGCAACCGGCGAATAGCCGAGGGTAGAAAGAAATGCGAGCGAACCACGAGAATCGCTCTTCGGACCGGAGCGTACGAGCGAGCCGCAGATCCTTCCTGTTGCGGCTTCATACTTCCTGTGGGATTCTTCAAAGCTGCGGCGGCGTTGCTCTTCCTGTTCAGCCCAACCTTGTTGGGACCAGTGCTTGATTGGTGTTAAGTCTTCGGATGTAGGGCGTTCTTTTCGTAGATAGCGCAGGTCGGTTTCCACCGCGCCGTCCCCGATCCACCCTCCCGGGCTGCACATGCTGACGCCCAGCTGATCCAGGCTAGGGCCACCCGCGTATACGAGGTATTTCAAGCCAGGAGAGTAGACCGCGCCGCAATCACCGCCGCCAAGTCCGGTTTGGAGTTCAACTTCAGGCCCCAGGGTTCCCTTGTACTTGCGCTGTACACGAAACGTGACAACCATGCTGGGCATGCCGCTCCAGTCACTCGGGGAGAAGATGTCGGTCGGAATCAGTTCGCCGTCTTTGGCGGAGAGGAGGTCCCATTTCAATTCGAAGTGCACGGGCGTGCCTTCGAAGATGACGGCGGTGTCCTCGGCCTGCAACTTGGCGAGTTCCCAGGCATTCCCGCCCCGATGATCGCCCCCGCATTGGCATGCGAACGCGTTGATTGCTGCGAGCGTGTATAGAAGTACCAGAATGACGATAAAGGACCGCATACCTATAGGGACACCGTGCCGGAAGATGCGGTTCCTGTCGAGAAACGAAGGTAACTTTAGGATCGCAGTGAGCGGTCGAGCTTCGCTCGACAGGACAGCCGAAGGCGGCTGTCCCTACATGAATCTATTCCGAGACGCTGTGCTCTTCGTTCTGCGAGCGCAGAACGCGATCCACAGAATATGGGGCGCGGCGGCTGGGTTCGTGATAGTGGCGGACCTGCATTTCGCCGAGCAGGCCGATAGCCAGCAGGTTCAGGCCGCCGAGCAGCAGGCCGAGCGACGCCATCATGAGCGGACCGTGCGTCGCCATTATAGGAACGTGGCGCAGGAACTTTTCGATCCCGAGCCAGAGCACGATGCCGCTGCCCGCGAAAATGCTCATCATGCCGAAGCCGCCAAAAAAGTGCAGCGGGCGCGAGAGATAGCGCAGCAGGAAGCGGATGGTAAGCAGATCGAAAAACACGCGGAAGGTGCGGCCGATGCCGTAGTGCGAGGCGCCGCGCTCGCGGTTCACATTGCGGATGGGCACTTCGCAGATGGTCGCACCGTGCCAGGACGCCAGCGCCGGAATGAAGCGGTGCAGTTCGCCGTAGAGCGGAACCTGCTCGAGAATGTCGCGGCGGTAGGCCTTGAACGTCGTGCCGAAGTCGTGAATGTCGACGCCCGAGATTTTCGCCATCATCCAGTTGGCAATGCGCGACGGCAGGCGGCGCATCCAGAAATTGTCGACGCGAACTTTGCGCCAGCCACTGACAATTTCGTAACCGGCAGCGATCTTCTCAAGGAACAGCGGGATATCGTTGGGATCGTGTTGCAGGTCGCCATCCATCGCGATGATGTATTCGCCGCGGGCGTGGTCGAACCCGGCTGCCAATCCTGCTGTCTGGCCGAAGTTGCGGCGCAGCTTGACGACCGTCACACGGCTGTCGACGGCGGCAATCTCGCGCAGCATGGGGAAGGTGTGGTCGCTTGAGCCATCGTCCACGAGAACGATCTCAAAGCTCTCACCATGAGCCTCCATGACCGCTTTTAGCTGGTCATAGAGATCGGTGACGTTCTCCTGCTCGTTGTGCAGGGGGACCACGATGGAGTATTTGGGCACGATCTTTTTATTATAGCCCCAAAATCGAGTTCCCCAGCCCACGATTCTCGTGCCTCAGCCGGTTACCTCGGGGGTGCAGAGAGCCAAAATCCAGCGGACCGCGCCTCAGCCCTGCTCTTTCAGCTTCAGTTTCGATTTGTTCTCTTCCATGAAGGCTTTGATCTGATCGGCGGCGCCGAGCAGGCGGTTCCATTGCTCGTAGTAGAGCGTGACGGGGAAACGGCCGAGCCCGTAGACGCTGACGCCGCCCTTTTCGCCGACCTTAAAGATCAAGTCGCCGCTGCGTTTCTTGGTTTCGACTTCCTTTTCGAGTTGAGCCAGTCTGGCTTTGAGTTCTTCGTAGGTTGGTTCTGCCATTGCTTGCCTCGCGTGTGAGATGGGTGCGTCGGAATTGTATCGTGCCTACGGGACTCGCTCATCTCCCGGCTGCAACCCGGCACTCACGTGCCGGGATTTATTATTTCGCCGCTTCGCGGCTGGTTCCTAAAATCGCAGAGAGCGAGACCGGCTAGCCCCGCACCCGAGATTGTAGCGACGGGGACGAACACCACATAGTAACTTGTGCACTGTTGCCTTCGGTTCGATAACCGTTATAAGCTTCAAGCAGTCAGATCTCAACCGAGGAAACGATGTGCCCTTGGATGAGGTGGTCCGCTTGGCTTGCGCTGTCCCTCTTGTTGTGGACGGTCGCGGTGGAGTCTACCCACAACCACCCCAGTCAAGCCGAGTCGGCGGCATGTTCGATCTGCGCGGTGGCACACACCGCGCGTCCGGCGGTCAGTTCCGGGCACGGCACGCCGGTGTTTGTTGCCGTTGGCTTCTTCCACGACGAAGACCTGGTTCTCAAGGCGCGAATCGAGTTCGCTGATCTCGGCATTCGCGGTCCTCCTGTCCTGTAGGAATTCACTGGAAGTTTGCAGTTCCGTGCCTGATGCTTGAGCGTCGGGCCGGCGGATTTCCTACTTATCCCGGAGGATTCATGCCTGATCTTAAGCGGTTGCGCCTCGCCGCGTTGGCGGCGACGGTGCTTTCTCTCGCGGTTGGCAGTTTGAGCGCCCAGTCCGTGGGCAATTCCACATCGCTGTTCGGAACTGTGCTGGATGCGACCGGCGCCGTGGTCTTTGGCGCGACCGTGAAGATCCACAATCCGGTGAGCGGCCTTGAGCGCGCTGCGCAGACCGATACGAGAGGTCAGTTCAATTTTCTAAACATCCCGTTCAATAACTACCACCTTACGGTTACGGCAAAGGGATTCGCCGCTTATGTGCAAGATGTGGAGCTGCGCTCGATCGTACCAGTGACGCTCAGCATTACGCTGCAGGCGGTGGTCGAATCCACGACCGTTACGGTACACGAAGAAGCGGGAGATCTGGTGGAAACCGACTCCACGATGCACAGCGACGTGGACCGGAGCTACCTCGAAAGGCTCACGGTGCCCACCGAATCCGGTGTTGCCGGAGTGGTAACCGAGGCGACTCCAGGCGTATCGGCTGATTCCAACAACCAGATGCACGGCCTCGGCGACCACGCGGAAAACACGATTGCCGTGGACGACCAGGTCAATTCCGATCAGTCGAGCAAGACGTTTTCCAACCAGATTCCGTCCAACTCGATTCAAGCGATGGAGGTCATCGCAGGCGCTCCACCGGCCGAATTCGGTGGCAAGACCAGTCTGGTAGTAAAAGTGAGCACGCGCTCGGGACAGGGAATCACAACGCCGACGGGCTCGCTGACTGCTTCTTACGGCTCATTCGGCACGACGGACACGTCCTTCGATTTGGCCTATGGCGGGCAGAACTGGGGAAACTTTCTCGCCATCAGCGGCAACGACAGCGGACACGCTCTGGATGCGCCCGAATTCGCGGTGATGCACGACAAGGGAAACGAGGAGAACTTTTTCGATCGCGTCGATTACCAGATTGCATCCGGCAATACGATTCACCTGAATTTGGCGTGGACGCGCTCCTGGTTCCAGACGCCGCAAACGTTCGACAACCTGAATACCGGCGTGCTGGATCCATTTGGCAACCCCGTGCCGGCGATGGATCAGCGCACGCAGATCAAAACCTTCAATGTGGCTCCAACGTGGACGCGCCTGCTCAGCAATACCGAGGTTTTCACGCTGGGGGCATTCGTGCGGCGGGACGGCTATCGCTACTATCCCAGCGACGATCCGTTTGCCGACCTTGGGCCGCTGAATCTGCAGCGGGAAACGATTGGGCAGGCGCGCACGCTGACGAATGCCGGGGTTCGCTCGGATTTTGCCTACGCCCACGGCGTGAACAACATGAAGATGGGCGTGACGTATCAGCACACGTTTCTCGATGAGAGCGACACTCTGGGCATTGTGGACCCGCTGCTGAATGCGCCGTGCGTGAACGCCAGTGGAATGCCGGTGCTAGCTCCGGGAGTGACCAATCCAGCCGCGTGTCCAGCGGGGGATTTCGCCAACCAGCCCGGATCGCCGAATACTGGAGCTCCTCCTTATCCTTTTTTCAATCCCATCCTGCTGCCCTACGACCTGACGCGAAGCGGCGGCCCGTATAATTTCGCGGGCAGCACCGATGTCAAAGAGTTCGCTGCCTACGTGCAGGACACGATCACGAAAGGCAGCTGGAACTTCAGCCTCGGCCTGCGCGGCGACTTGTACAACGGCTTGAGTGTGGCGCGACAGATCGAACCACGACTGGGAATCGCGTACAACATCAAGCCCAGCGGCACAGTGCTCCGGATTTCTTACGCCCGTACGCTGGAAACTCCCTTCAACGAGAACCTGGTGCTTTCCAACAACGGGTGCCATTTTGCCGTGATTGCGGCGCTGGTGCCTTGTGTTCCGGCAGCGTTGAACCCCGGTTTCCGCAATGAATTCCATGCCGGCCTCGAACAGGCTTTCGGACGTTATCTTGTGTTCAACGGTGAATACATCTGGAAATACACGCACAACGGATACGACTTCAGCGTGCTGGGCAACACGCCCATTACTTTCCCGATCGAGTGGCACAACTCCAAAATTCCAGGAGTCGCTGGCAGCGTGCGCGTGCCAGAAATTCACGGCTTCAGCGCAGCGGTCGTGTTTTCGAGCGTGGCGGCCCGCTTCTTCCCGCCGCAGGTCGGAGGGTTAGGAGTGACGGTCGGCCAGAACGGACTTCCCTTCCGCATCGATCACGACGAAAAGTTCAACCAGTCCACCCATCTGCAATATCAACCTTTGAAGCGCGGTCCGTGGTTCGGCTGGAGTTGGCGCTACGACAGCGGTCTGGTGGCGGGAGCAACGCCGTGCTACGGGACAAATCCGGGAAATGACTGCCCGGCTTCCACTCTGCTCGGCGGCGAGCCCGCAGTCAAAATGTTTGGCAACGGCGCTCCTCTTACGGCGGACGAGGAATTCGAAGCCGGCTTCTACTGCGGCGCGGTTCACGCCACGCCAACCACAGCGCTGCCCCCGGTCTGTCTGGCTTCGCAGTTCGGTTCGACGCTGATCAAGGTGCCGGCACCGGGCACGGAAAATGACGACCACAATCCGCAGCGAATCGCATCGCGCAATCTTTTCGACGTCGCGGTTGGCATGGACGACATTTTTCACGGCGACAAGCGCAAGTGGGACCTGCGCGTGACCGTGGTCAACGTGATGAATAAAGTGGCACTGTACAACTTTCTCTCCACGTTCAGCGGCACGCACTACGTGGAGCCGAGAACCATCACCGCATCCCTGGCCTTCCACTTCTGAACGTGGACTTGAATTCAGGACCTGTTCCGCGCGAATTGCCTTTTTTCGGCCGCGCGGCCCTTGTAAAGGAATGTAAAGGAACGGATGCCAGCCATCGCGCATCTAACGAGATTGGTACAATAAGAGGGATTTGCTCCGATTTGACGTCACACTTTGCCGGGGAGAAATGCTTGTTCATCAAGTTTGTGGTAAAGCTTGCGGCTTGCCTTGCGGTCGCGTGCACGCTTTCATCGATTTCCCCTGCACAGCAGACAACGCCGGCAAGCTCTGACTCCTCAGCGCAGACTCAACCCCAGGATGCCGGTAAGCCCGCACCGGCGCAATCAGATCCCGCGCAGCCCGCGGATCCTATCAAGGACGCGCAGGAGGCGGGCCAAGGGAAAGTCGCCGGTACTTCCAACGACCGCCTCTTCTACACGCTCCCGAATTTTCTGAGCGTAAAGCAACAGCAACTGCCTCCTCTTCCCGTCAAAGACAAGTTCAAAGTTGTGGCCCTGGGAAATTTCGATTTCATCCAGTATCCCTGGTGGGGTTTGATCTCGGCGATCAGCCAGGCAGAGAACAGCGAGCCGCAATTTGGTCAGGGCTGGGCCGCCTTCGGTAAGCGCTACGGGACCACGGCTGGTGACAGCAGCGTGGAAAACTTCATGGTGGGCGCGGTCTTCCCTTCCATTCTCCGTCAGGACCCGCGGTTCTACTATTCCGAAGAAGGCGGAATTCCGTACAGAATCGGCTATGCGGTTAGCCGGATGGTTATCACGCGGAGCGATTCAGGACATCGGCAATTCAACTATTCGGAAATCTTTGGCGCCGCTACCGCGGCCGTGGTTTCGGACTACACCTACCATCCCAAAAGCACGTACGTGAACGGCAAGTTCGTCCCGTCCGATCGCACGATAAGCAACACCGCAATCGTCTTCGGAACCCAGCTGGGCCTTGATACCATCACATACGTGGTGAAAGAGTTCTGGCCCGATATCCACCGCAAGTTGTCCCATAAGCACAACCCGGACACGGCCAACGCACGCTAAAGTCGCGCAGACGCTCCGAGCTAGCGCTCGAGGCTTCGGCTCACGATCAGACGTTCTTACCGCATTCTCTTCGGTTCGAATTCCCTCGTCGTCACAAGCTCCGGATGCAGACGCCGGAAGGTCTCCGTCACGTGGCAGTTCCAGCAGACCGGGCGATAAGTCGTAAAGACATCTGGAAGCTGCTCAGGCCGGAAGTCCTTCCATTCGACGGTCTTGTGATCCGGGGACAGCAAGGCTGGGGCGTGATCGAGGTGATGGAGCGGACCGATCTGTTTGTGACAAAACACGCAACTCTTCCCTTCATACCACTTCGAAACAATATTCCACACCAGACAGTCCTGGGGATCAACTTCAATTTGCTGCAGGCACTCCTGGCCGCAATCCTGACGCTCGGGCCAGCGGGAACATTCTTTCAGGCGAAGTGTCGGTTCGGTGAGAAAGGCGCCGAGGGCGGCTTCGCCGGCAGCAACCTCGACCGCCGCGGCCTGGTGCGTCTCGGGGCAAGTGATCAGGCGTTTTCCGCGATAGCCAAAGTACGCGCGCACACCGGGAATTGCCCGAAATACAAAGAGCCCAACCGCCAGCAAAACGACTGCCAGAACAACGAGCATGGTCACCGACATAAGGCACCTCCGGCGAGACCCGCGTGTAATTTCAGTGTGCTTGAAATCACGGAAAGCGGCGGTGCGGGGCGTCACCCGCGGGCGTGATTTGAGTCACGCATGCTGGCTGTCAGCTGTCAGCCACTCTGTATAGGGAAGAACCGGGATTACACGTCTGGAGAATCAAAGTCCCATCCTTTCGCAGAAAACGCGAGAAGGATGGGGGCACCCAAGTCTGATAAATCAGCGGCTGATCGCCGACGGCTGATGGCTGCCTCGCAGCTGCATCTTCACCGCGAGCGACAGCCTGCGAATCCCTTCGCGAATCAGCTCCGGCTGCGAGTGAGAGAAGTTCAGCCGCATATGCCGGCTGCCCTCGTGACCGTTGTTGGCATAGAAGCTGTCTCCAGCGACAAAGGCAACATTTTCTGCCAGCGCCGCGTGGAACAGTGCCTCGGAGTCAGTGCCCTCGGGCATGGTCACCCAGAGGAACAGTCCACCCTTGGGATGAGTCCAGGT
>JASHPH010000273.1 GCA_030038255.1 Candidatus Sulfotelmatobacter sp.
CGAGATGGTCCGTCAAACGGATCGTGTCCTGCACGAAAGCCGCGTATTCATTGGTGTCGGGATGGGACGCGGCGCTGCCGAAATTCTGCAAATAGTAATGCGGCACTTCGTGCGCGTATGCTGAGTGCGAAAGAGATTGCCTCAAGCGACGCTGAAGGCCGCTTCGCCATGGAACTGCCTCCCGGCGACTATTCCGCCCGCGCCGTCGCGCAGGGCATGTCACCCCAAGTCACGCCGCAACTGCACGTGGATGTCGGGGGCGTCACCGAACTCGAATTCCGGCTATCGATCGCTGGTGCACAGGAACATGTCACAGTCTCGGCCGCGCCTGCCCTGGTCGAAACTCAGCCCAGCGCCGTTTCTACATTGCTCGACGAGGAGAAGCCAGCGGAGAAGTGCCGGAGGGCGCAGCTTTGGAAAGCGCGGCCGGAAAGCTTATCCGCCGAATTGCGTGAAACCAATTTTTGTATAGCATCGCGCGTCGTTGCACTTCAGTGATCGCGGCTAAACTTTTTTGGGAGCATTCCCGGATTGGGAAAACATCGCCCCTCGTGGTATTTTCAATTTCCTTTTGAAAACAGCGCGGCGCGAGTGGAAAGGCAGAACGCAAGTGGGAAGGCAAGAACGAAGACTTTGAGGATCAGATCCCAGATAGGCTAGGTCGAATATTGCTGAGGTAAGGATGCGTAGCGGTGTTAAACGCGGCGCAAGCAGAAAGGCAAAAACAAAGGCATTCCAAAGCAAGGGCCCGTAGCGGTTTTAGAAAGATGAATCCCCAGATAGGCCAGGCCGAATATTGCTAGGGTAATGACGCGTAACGGTGTTAAGCGCGACCGGAGAGGCAAAACAAAGGTATTTCGAGGCAAGGACCCTTAGCGGTTTTTAGAAAATGATTCGATCCTTTAAAGGCATGAAGCCAGTGGTTCCCGCCACCTGCTACGTCGATGAGTCGGCGCAGATCATCGGCGACGTTGTGCTCGGCGAGCACGCATCGGTATGGATGAATGCCGTGCTGCGCGGCGACGTGCACGAGATACGCATTGGGGCGCACTCCAACGTGCAGGACTGCAGCGTGCTGCACGGCATGAAGCAGCAGTATGGCGTGTATGTCGGCGAGTACGTCACCGTGGGGCACTCGGTTACGCTGCATGGCTGCGTGGTTGAAGATCGGTGCCTGATCGGCATGGGATCAATCATCCTGAATGGCGCGAAGATCGGGGTAGGATCGATTATTGCGGCGGGTACGCTTATTCCAGAGAAGACCGTGGTCGAGCCGGGGTCGCTCTGGATGGGCTCTCCGGGCAAGTTTCGCCGCAAGCTCGAAAAGGGCGAGGACGAGATGATCCTGCGCTATGCGAGGAATTACCTGGGGTATACGGAAGAGTATTTGAGGGAAGGATAGTTTGAAGTCTGTCATCCTGAGCGGAGTTTGCCGTTCGCGCGAACGCGCGAAGGGCAAATGCAGTCGAAGGATCCCTACGATCATGGGATGTGCCGTGCTGACGAAAGGCATTCTCTGCAAATGATGGGTGGTTCAGGCGAACCCCCAGGGACGCCAGTCGTCAGTTGAGACGAAAGGGATCCTTCGACTCGAGAGCTCGTGCGAGCTCGCTGCGCTCAGGATGACAGTGTTAGGTAGCTAATGAAGCAGACAATCAAAGCGATTCGAGGAACGCGCGACCTGTTGCCGCCTGATACGGCGCTGTGGAATTCTGTCGAAGCCGCCGTGCGTGATGTCTTCCGCGCTTACAACTTCCAGGAAATCCGCACGCCGATCTTCGAAGCCACGGAACTGTTCGCACGGGGCGTCGGCGAAGAGACGGATATCGTGTCGAAGGAGATGTACACGTGGCAGGACGGATTCGAGCCTGCCTTTGAGATGCCCGTCGAGCTAGAAGAGAGCGTCCGGCGGGAGTTAGGCGATGCAACACTTGCGAAATTGAAGTACATCTACGAGAGAAGGCCGACCGAGCGAGCGCGCGCTGAAGGAAGAAAAGGCCAATCCCTCACCCTCCGCCCCGAAGCCACCGCTGGCATCGTCCGCGCCTACATCGAGCACAAACTCGGAGATCGCGGGCTGAACAAGCTGTTTCTGATCGGCCCGATATTCCGCCGCGAGCGCCCGCAAAAGGGTCGGTACCGCCAGTTCTATCAGATCAACGCAGAAGTCATCGGCCCACCTGCGTCTGGCAGTGATTCGCCGGCGCGCGACGCCGAAGTGCTGGAGATGCTGGCCACGCTGCTCGACAGGCTCGGCATCACGGACTGGAATCTGGAGTTGAATTCCGTTGGCTGTCCCAACGACCGCGCCAAGTTCAACGACGCTCTGCGCAAGGCGCTGGAACCGGCGAAGGACAAAATGTGCGCCGACTGCCAGCGTCGCGCGGTCACGAATCCCCTGCGCGTGTTCGACTGCAAAGTGCCGGAGGATCAGCCGATCATCGCGAAGCTGCCGCGGATCAGCCAGTTTCTCGACGAACCGTGCTGCGAGCACTTTGCCGCCGTTCAGGCAATCCTGAAGGCGGTGGGTGTCGAGTTTCATATCAACGACCGCTTGGTGCGAGGGCTCGATTACTACACGCGCACCGCCTTCGAGTTCACGCATGGGGCGCTCGGAGCGCAGAACGCGATTCTGGGCGGAGGCCGCTACGACGGCTTATCGGAGGCGCTGGGCGGACCGGCGGCTCCGGGAATTGGTTTTGCCATCGGCGAAGACCGGCTCGTGCTGTCGCTGCAGGAGAAGACTCCGGCTGAGAGCGCCGTCCGCAAGCCGGACGTGTACATTGCGCCGCTGGGTCAAACAAAGGAAGGCGCCGGAATGAACCGAGAAGCGGCGCGGCTGGCGCGGGAATTGCGGCGGCACGATCTTGTGGTCGAGCTGGGCGACGAAAATTTCCGCCTGAAGAAATCGTTCGAGGCCGCCACCAGGGCCGGAGCGAAGTACATTCTGATCGTCGGCGAAAACGAAGTGAAGGCCGGCGCCTTTGCGCTGAAGAATCTGGCCACGGGCGAACAGGTTTCGGTGCCGCGCGGCGAACTGGCGCAGAAAATTCAGAACGGCTGAATTGCAGATCTCGGGGAACTGATATGAACAACCGTCTTGCCATTTCCATTTTGCTGTGCGGTACTCTCCTCAGTGCGTTCGCACAAGATGCCGCCGCCCCCAAGCCTCCGAGTCAACTGGAGCGAACATTTACTGCCATGGAGAACAGCTTCATTCGGGCTGCGAAAAAAGGCGATGCTGCGTTTTTCCAGCACACGCTCGCCGATGACTTCTCCTTCGTGGACTCTGACGGGCAGCTGTACGGCCGGCAAGAGATGATCGACAATCGGTCGGATCCCGGTTTCGACATCCTGCCCTACAACATGAAGGTCTTACCCGCGGGCGAGGGCGTGGTCATCGTCACCTATGACGTGGTGCTGCGCGTGCCTCCGGAGGAAGACCAGGGCCCACCGCCGCGCTACCAGCACTTCAGCACCGTGTGGGTGAAGAAAGGCGTCGCCTGGCAGATGAAGTTTCAGCAGATGTCGGTGTCTCATTGGGGAGACTGGTAGATTCGGTCACGTCTCCGCCATGGAGTTCCTGTGAAGCGAAAGTCGAGTCCAGCCCGGGCATCGACCACCGCGGCCCAAACGACCGCTCAACCTTCAGCGCGGACCGCGTCGCACTCCCCTCTGCACCCGGCACCGCAAATCCAGAAGCTGGGCTACTTTGTCGGAACGTGGACGACTGCAGGGACCATCCTGCCGGGGCCGTGGGGCGCGGGCGGTAAGTTCGGCTGGAAAGAAACGACGAAATGGATGACCGGCAACTTCTTCGTGATCGGTCACTGGGACTTCACCATGCCCCACGACCTCGGCGGCGACGGCGAGGAAATTTTCGTCATGGGCTACGACGCTCGGCAGAGCGTCTATACCTTCGACGCCTTCAGCAGCCAGGGCCTGCATCAGGTGTCGAAAGGCACGCTGGCAGACGATACCTGGACGTGGATGAGCGAAGCGTTCAGCGGCGGACAGGCAATGCAGCAGAAGATGACGATGAAAGTCGTCTCGGCCAAGAACTACAAGCTGAAGTTCGAGCTCTCGACCGACGGAGTGAACTGGACCACATTCATGGAAGGCGAAGCGAAGAAGACCTCGGAGTAGCGATGCGGGCCCGGTGGCCATCTACAGACCCAATTGGCGCGAAAAGACCGGAAAGACAGTAATAACCGGCCATTACCAAAACGGGACGTAACCCTTTCGTAACCCTCACGGTGCACATTTTTCGTTGCACTTTAATACTCCTGAAATATCTTGCTTGTAATCTAAATATCCAGGAGGCCGTTGCCCATGGGTTCAGCCCGCGTTGCCAAGTCGTTGCCGTTGCAGGTTGCGGCCGTGTGCTATCGGCGGCGGGGCACCGTGATCGAGTTCCTCTTGGTCAATACCAACGGCGGCAACAAGTGGACTTTTCCCAAAGGCTCGACTGACCCGCGCCTCTCGCACAGTCAGGCAGCCGAACGCGAAGCCGCCGAAGAAGCTGGCGCCATCGGCACGATTGAGCCACGTCACTTTACGCTCTACCTTCATTCCAAGGGCGTGTTCTGGCAGCCCGGGGGTGTGCAGGAATTCGTGGTCAAGGCTTTCCTGATGGAAGTCCATCAGATGCGCAAGCCGGACGAGGGCAATCGCAAGCCGACGTGGCTGAGCCCTGACGAAGCGAAGCGCCGCCTGGCCAAGGGCCGCGAAGTGAAGTACTTCCACGAACTCGAAGCCGTGATTGACCGCGCTCTCGAGCGCATCCAGTTCCACAGCGAGCTCTGGGGATCGTATCCTGGAGCGCGCAACGCCCGCGTGCTGGCCTCGCCCAAGGATCCCATCGCCGAAGCGGTCTGGCCGTAAGCAGCTAGCAATTGGCAGCTAGCCATTGGCCCTCGTTGCCCGTCATGTCATCCTAAGCGAAGTTTTCGTGCGCGAATGCACAGGAAAACGCAGTCGAAGGACCTTGTGCCCTCGCCGTCTTGCGGAAGTTGAGAGCGGCCGGGCGAAAACCATCCCTTGGGACGAAGTACGCCGCAAGGCCGAAAGGGTTCAGCGAACCGACTTTCCCAACGCGGCAACGGAATGAGCCGGGGCAAGACGCACCGCAAACTTGTCGTCGTGTCCACAACTGATGACGGTGGTTTGGTTGGGATATTCTCTGACCCAGATGACCCGTTCCGGGTTGACAAAGGCTTCCATGCCATCTACGCCTTCGAACATCACAAACTCCACGTTGCGTCCTTGTCAGAATTCTTAGTCGCCACTTTTAGAGCGAGATCGACGAGCGGTGCGGTCGATTGTACCGAAAGTCCTGCCGAGCAGGTGTATCCGGGAGCGCGGAACGCCCGTAATTTGCACTCTTGTCATCCTGAGCGAAGTTTTCCTGCGCGAATGCGCAGGAAAACGGAGTCGAAAGACCCGTGCCCTGCTGCCACTACCACAGGCCTTTCAGGGAGTTTTCAAACGGGCATTCAAAAGAGGCTGCCAACCCGACGCCGTGATGGGAACTCCTCGCCAAGCCGACCAACGGCGCCAACACAAGAGGGATCCTTCGACTGCACAGCGGAGGCATCAGTTGGCCAGTGCCCAATCCATCAGTTTCAGCGTAAATTGCTCAAGATCCAAGCCAGACGAGTTGGCCATGATGATGACGGCTGTTGAATCGTCGGGCGCAAGCAGGAGGTAGGACACAAAGCCGGGTCGCTTCCCTCGTGGAACACCAAGCTATGTCCGTCGTGCTTCGCCAGAAACCAGCCAAGACCGATCCCGTATGACTGGTAAGGGAACGGCACACCGGCATTCTTGAAGATGTCTCGCATCTCTGCTGTCAGGTCACGTGTTGGATTCCACAGCACTTGGTAGGTAGACGAGCGCAGTATCCGATGTCGCCGAAGATGGCCGCGCTGCAGGTTTGCCTCCGCCCACCGTATCATGTCATTCAGGTCTGCATGCAGCGTGGAGCTGCCCGCGTGTGGACGGTTGTAGGGATACACCTGGCTGGGTTCGACCCTTCCGCTTTGCCGCAAGTGTCCCCAGGCAAGGTTAGCCGTGTCGGCATCGGTCATCAGGAACGTGCTGTGAACCATGCCGAGCGGCTTGAGGATGTGCCGTTGCACGTAGTTCTCGAATTCTTCACGCGAGACGTTTGCAATCAAATCAGCCAACAGCTCGAAACCGATGTTGCTGTAGGCCCACTTCTCACCGGGAGCAGCGATCAGTGTCGAGTCCTGCAGACCGGCGATGTAACGGGCGAGCGCTCCCGAATCGTATTGCGGGTGCTCCCATTGATAATCCTCAACATCTGGCATTCCGGATGTGTGGTTCAAAAGCTGACGCACCCTGATTTGCTTATAACGTGGGTCCTTCATCCTGAATGCGGCGAGGTAGCGCGTAACCGGCGCATCCAGATCCACCCGTCCGTGCTGGACCAGCTGCATTACTGCCGTGGCGACGAACAGTTTCGACACCGACGCCATGTGGAACACAGTTCGGTTGGAAATTGGATCGCCGGTGGCCAGCCGCCGAACGCCCGACACGTGCGTGTAGGTTCGTTCGCCGCGGATGACAGCGACGGCCAACCCCGGAACTTGGTGTTCCCTGGCGAACCCGTCCGCTATGGCCGCCATCCCGTCGTTGTTTGATTGGGCGACTAAACAAGGCGGGCTGCCCACACTGAGCAAGACTAACCCCGCCATGCAGAGGGTAAGGGCAAGCGCACGAGGTTGTGGACTGCACAAAACAAGCCGCGGCGAGGCCGACCAACAAGCGACTCGCGAAGCACGCATGAGGATTGCCCCCGCCATCTTACATCCGGAGCAAAGCTCGTTGGATCCCGGCGCCTAAGTCGAATCTTGGTGACAGGCTGCGCACAACTCTCGAAAGCTTCTGCCGGCCCCTGTTACGATAATTCCAGCCACGATTTGAACGAAACATGATTCAGCTCTCCGGCGCCGGAAAACGCTTCGGCCACAAGCTTCTGTTCGAGAACGCGGACTGGCTCATTACGGCCCAGGACCGCGTTGGCCTGGTCGGCGCGAACGGCACCGGGAAGTCCACGATCATGAAGATTCTCGCCGGGCTCGACACTCTCGACTACGGCGAACTTACCAAGGCCAAAGGAATCTCCGCCGGATACCTGCCGCAAGACGGTCTCACGCTCTCCGGCCGCACTGTTTTTGCCGAGTGCATGTCCGTCTTCGACGATCTGCGCGCGATGGAGAAGGAACTCGAATCGCTCACGCACAGCATGGCCGAACTCGACCACACCAGCGCCGAGTACGAAGCTGTCGCCGACCGCTACCACGTGCTGGAGCATGAATTCCGGACTCGCGAAGGTTACTCGATCGAGGCCGAAGTCGGCCGCGTTCTGATGGGCCTGGGTTTCACCAAAGAAGACTGGCAACGGCAGACCGACGAATTCTCCGGCGGATGGCAGATGCGGCTGGCCCTGGCCAAGCTTCTTCTGCAAAAACCCAACCTCCTTCTGCTCGACGAGCCGACCAACCATCTTGACCTCGAAGCGCGCAACTGGCTGGAAGAGTATCTGCAGGACTACCCCAATGCCTTTGTGCTGATCTCGCACGACCGCTATTTTCTCGACGTGACGGTCTCGAAGATCGCCGAAATCTGGAACAAGAAACTCTGGTTCTATACCGGCAACTACGACAAGTTCCTCGCGCAGAAAACGCAGCGCAACGAACAACTGGAGGCTGCATACCGCAACCAGCGCGAGCGCATCGAGCAGCTCGAAGTGTTCATCAACCGCTTCCGCTATCAGGCGACGAAGGCCAAGCAGGTGCAGAGCCGCATCAAGGAACTGGAGCGCATGGAGCGGATCGAGATTCCGCCGGAAGAGAAGACCATCCATTTCAAGTTTCCGCAGCCCAAGGCGAGCGGGCGGATCGTCGCTGAGTTCGGGGGCGTTGCGAAAACGTATCCTGGAAGAAACGGCAGCAGGCCAAAGGAAGTCTTCCGCGACGTCAGCTTCATGATCGAGCGCGGAGACCGCATTGCGCTGGTGGGCGTGAACGGCGCGGGCAAGTCCACGCTGATCAAGCTGCTGGCCGGCACCGAGCCGCTCACCGCGGGCGAATTCCGCCTCGGGCACAACGTGCAAGCCGACTATTTTGCGCAGGATCAATACAAGGAACTCGACGCCGACGCCCGCATCCTTGACGACCTGGGCACGCTCTCGCCGCGATCGACCGAAACCGAATTGCGCAGCCTGCTCGGCTGTTTTCTGTTCTCGGAGGACGACGTCTTCAAGAAAATCGGCGTCCTTTCCGGCGGCGAGCGCGGCCGCTATGCACTGCTGCGCCTGTTGCTGCATCCGGCGAATTTCCTGCTGCTTGACGAGCCCACGAATCACCTCGATATGCGCGCGAAAGATGTCCTGCTCACCGCGCTCATGGAATATACGGGTACGGTCGTTTTCGTTTCGCACGACCGTTATTTCATCGACAGGCTGGCGACGCGGGTGTTCGAAGTCGGCGGCGGCAAGGTCGAGATCTTCCCTGGCAACTACGAGGACTATCTGTGGCGCAAACAGGGCGGACAGCACGTCGCGCCGACGCTGGAGGATGTGCCCGGTCTGGAGCTGGTCGGCGAGACGACCGCCTCTTCCCATGTCTCGCAAAAACGGCGAGACCCTTCGGCAAGCTCAGGGCAGGCAATGGGGCACCCCACTTCGATTGCTCCAACTGGGGGTGCCCCACTTCTCGCTGAAGTTGAGAGAAGTGGGAATGGCAGCGGTGCTGCCGTGGCCGAGGTTCCCAAGAAACGCCTGAACCCCATCAAGCGCAAACAGATGGAGGACCGCGTCCACGAGTTGGAGGAGGAGATCAACCGTACCGAATCGGCGATCGCGCACCTCGAAATCGAGCTGCAGAATTTTGTGAGCGCCGACCAGAGCCAACGACAGTCCGAGGAACTGGACCAGCAGAAGGCGAGCCACGCCAGACTCCTCGCCGAGTGGGAAGAGCTGGCGGAGGTCCTGCAGGGCTCCGACTAGCGCCGAATGCGGCCCTGCCGCATGGACACCTCCTTCCGTAATCTAAGTAAAAACTTACCTCTGTGCGATAGTCATGGTGGCCAGAAGGCCACGAACTGCCGAAGGCCGAAAATTTCACACCGCACAAGAGGCGCCAGCCAGCGCGACGCCGCGGGAACCCAAGGAAGGTCGCATGCTCCAGTCGTCGGATAACTCTTTCCTGAAGTCCGGTTCACCGGCTTCCAACCCCAACGCTTACAACCCCATCAAGACCGTGACCGCACCCGTAGACCAGGCCACGATCGGCCGCACGCTGGTGATCAAGGGCGAAATCAGCGGCTCAGAGGCGCTTTACATTGATGGCCGCATCGAAGGCAAGATCACCATGCCCGAGAGCCGCGTCACCATCGGCCGCAACGGCAAGGTCGACGCCAGCATCCAGGCCCGCGAAGTCGTGGTCATGGGCAAGGTGAACGGCAACATTGAATGCAGCGATCGCGTGGATATCCGCAGCGAAGGCTCGGTGCAGGGAGACATTTCCACGGTGCGCATCAGCGTGGAAGACGGCGCCGCATTGAAAGGCGGAATCCAGGTTCGCGCC
Organism: Candidatus Sulfotelmatobacter sp.; assembly: GCA_030038255.1. Classification (GTDB taxonomy): domain Bacteria; phylum Acidobacteriota; class Terriglobia; order Terriglobales; family Acidobacteriaceae; genus Sulfotelmatobacter. Next base: position 9,615 of record JASHPH010000273.1, read on the forward strand.
GAAGGCAAGCCGCATCATCAGGCACAGGCTCAACCGCAGCCCCAGGCCCAGCCGAAGCCAGTCGAGGCCCCCAAGGCCCTGGCAGCGACGGCCAACGCATAAGTTTGCTCGCCCCGACGTTGAACAAGAAAGGGCACGCGCAAGCGTGCCCTTGTTGTCTTTGGGTGGCGCAGCGCTTCAGCGCCGCGATCTGTGGCCCGGAGGAAACCTCGGCTTTAGCCGCTGAGGGGCGTTACTTCTTCCCCGTTGGCCGAAAATCCAGCGCGGCCGAATTCATGCAGTAGCGCATGCCCGTGGGTGCTGGGCCATCCTCAAAGACATGCCCCAGATGCGCGTCGCACTTGGCGCAGCACACTTCGGTCCGAATCATCCCGTACTTCGTGTCCCGATGCTCGGTCACTCCGCCACCATCCACCGGCTGATTGAAACTCGGCCAGCCTGTGCCGGAATCGAATTTCGTCTGCGAGCTGAACAGCGGCGCGCCGCAGCACACACAGTGATACATCCCCGGTTCGTGGTTATTCCAGTACGCCCCGGTAAAAGCGCACTCCGTGCCCGCCTCGCGCGTCACGTGATATTGCTCGGGCGTGAGTTGCTTGCGCCACTCGGTTTCGGACTTCGTAACTTTTTCTGCAATCTTTTCAGTCATAGTGAACCCCATTTGCACAGCTTTCTTTTGGCAAGAATTGGATGTTCCGCGCCGCCAAAAAGTGACACATCAAAACCGCTCAGCACAGAGCCACGGAGAACTTGAAACCCTCTTGATCCCCCGTGTCCCCGTGGTGGAATCGAATCCGCCGCCAGTTGCTACTTGACCACGTCTTCTCCGACCTTCCGATATTGCCCGCGATAGAACACGAGTGGATTGCCCTCGCGCACGACCACGTCCTCGACTTCGGCAATAAAGATCGTATGATCTCCTGCGTCTTCCGCCGAGCGCAACTGGCACTCAAGATACGCCAGCGAACCGCGCAGCACGGGAGTTCCATGGCGCGTGCGGTCGAAGCGGGCCCCGGCCACAGATTCGGCGTCCGTGTCTCTGCGATCGGCCCGCGCATAGTATTCGGAAATCGCCCGCTGATCTTCGGAAAGCACGTTAATGCCGAAGCGTTTCTTCGCATGCAGGTGCGCGTGCGTACTCGCCTGGCGATCGACGCAGACCAGCACCAGCGGCGGATCGAGCGACACGGAGGCGAACGCGTTCGCCGTCATTCCGTGAACACCAGCATGAACACCGCCATGAACCTCGTCATCCAAATCCACCGTGAGAATCGTCACGCCCGTGGCGAAGCAGCCCATGGCTTTGCGAAATTCGGCGGGATTCAGGCTCATAACGCAACCGCCCGCCTACATTACCACGGCCTGCCGTTGTATATTCGAGGCACTGTGTCCCTGACCTGGAGCACGCCCGCAAAAATACGCAGGCAGGCAGAAGACCGCGCAACGGGTACGCCTGCCGTAAGCTGCACGCCTGCGTCAGCGCTGAATGACATTCGACCCGGCATTCCGATCTCTCGCGACACCGCGATCGCGCTCATCCGTTGCTCCGACCACGATCTTCCGGAGCTTCTCGCCGCCGCCCGCGCCGCCAAGGAGCGCTTCAAGCCCGGAGTGATCACTTATTCGCGTAAGGTTTTCATCCCGCTGACGAATCTTTGCCGCGACTATTGCGGATACTGCACTTTCCGCCGCGATCCGGGCGAAGCGGGCGCGCACACCATGACGCCCGACGAAGTCCTGAAGGTTGCGCGTGCCGGCGAGAAGCTCGGATGCACCGAGGCCCTCTTCAGCCTCGGTGACAAGCCCGAACTGCTCTTCCCCGAAATGCGCGACACTCTGCGCCGACTCGGCTACAAGTCCACGCTGCACTATCTCGAGGCCATGTGCGAGCTGGTGCTGCGCGAGACCAGCCTGCTGCCGCATCCCAATCCCGGCCTGCTCAGCGCGGAATGGATCGCCCGGCTGGCCGCGGTTTCGCCCAGCATGGGCCTGATGCTCGAAACCACGAACGGATCTCTGCTCGCTCCCGGCGCCTCGCACGACAATGCTCCCGACAAAGTTCCCGCCAGACGCCTGCGCACGATCGAAGACGCCGGCAAGCAGAACATCCCGTTCACGACCGGCCTGCTGATTGGCATCGGCGAATCGCCCGAAGACCGCGTCGACACGCTCCTCGCCATTCGCGACCTGCACGAGCACTACGGCCATGTCCAGGAAGTCATCGTGCAGAACTTTCGCGTCAAGCCTGCGATTCCCATGGCCCATTGGCCCGAGCCCTCGCACGGCGATATGCTGCGCACCGTGGCGGTAGCTCGCTTGTTACTCCCTGAGGTCAATATTCAGGCCCCGCCCAATCTCTCAGCGCCTTACTATGAGGAGTTGCTGGATGCGGGCATCAATGACTGGGGAGGGATTTCGCCGCTGACGCCGGACTACATCAATCCGGAAAAGCCCTGGCCGCACTTGGAGCAGCTTCGGCTGCGCACCGGGGCCCGGGGATGCACTCTCAGCCAGCGTCTGCCGGTCTATCCGGAATTCTTGCCCGCCGTCTTGGCGAGGCGGGGCCTGCTCGCAAAGAAACTGCGTGCGGCAGCCGATGATCAAGGTATGGCAAGAACGGCGAGGGCGGCATGAGGGGCAACGCAAAATGATCTGCGTTCTGAGCGGCGGCACGGGCGGGGCGAAATTCGTCGACGGCCTTCGCCAGGTGATGCCTGCCGAAGAAATCACAATCGTCGTCAACACCGGCGACGACTTGTTGTGGTGGGGGCTGTACGTTTCGCCGGATATCGATTCCATCACCTACGTTCTCTCCGGCATGTTGAGCCGCGAGCGCGGATGGGGCGTGAAGGGCGACACTTTTCTTTGCCTGCAGGCCATGGGGCGACTCGGCGAGCCCACCTGGTTTCACACCGGCGATCGCGACCTTGCCATGCACCTGCTGCGTTCGCGCCTGCTGGCCGAAGGCAAGACGCTTTCCGAAGCAACGGCGGTCGTCTCCAGCAAACTGGGAGTGAAGGCGCGAGTCTTGCCCATGAGCAACTCGCGCGTGGAGACGCGTATCGACACGCCGAACGTCGGTGAGTTGAGTTTCGAGGAATATTTCGTGCAGCGGTGGTATCAGGATCCGGTGCGGTCCGTGCGCTTTGCCGGAGCCAGCGACGCCGAGCCCGCTCCCGGCGTCATCGACGCCATTACGACGGCCGACGCCGTTATCATCGCGCCAAGCAATCCGGTCACCAGCATCGGACCAATTCTGGCAGTGCCCGGCATTCGCGATGCCCTGCTGCGCGCGAAGGGAAAAGCCGCGGTCAGCCCCATCGTGGGCAATGCTCCGGTCGCGGGCCCGGCGGGAATCCTGATGGCCGCGCAGGGACTGCCTTGTTCGATCGCCGGCGTGGCGCAGGTATACGAGGATTTTCTCGATCTTCTCGTCTGCGACACCCGTGACGCCCGCGCCGCCGAGGTGCTGCGCCAGAAGGGACTGCGCGTCCAGTGCACACAGACCATCATGCGCAATGCCGACGACAAGGCTGCCGTGGCGCGTGAGGTTCTGTCGCTCGTGGTCGGCGGCCTGCTGAAAGACGATCTGCCGAAAGGTGGCTCGCTGAAAGAGGAACCTGCCGCGGGCACTTTCCGACGCCTGGACCGCGAGCCGTGAGCTCGTCTCCGGTAATCGTTTCTCCGATAGTTCTGGTCCCCGTCAAGAATTTGGCTTCCGCCAAGCAGCGCCTGGCCTCCATTCTCGACCAGTCTTCCCGCACGGCGCTGGCGCAGGCCATGCTCGAGGACGTTCTCGCGACTCTGCACGGGTGGAAGCAACGGCCGGAAGTGGCCATCGTGACCAGCGATCCTTACGCAGCGAAGCTGGCGACGGCGTACAAATTCGAAATTATCCCCGACCCCGACAACCCCGGCGAAACCGGCGCCATCGAGATGGCCACGCGAATTTGCGTGGAGCGCGGAGTCGACAGCACTTTGGTGATCCCTGCGGATATTCCTCTGATTCAAGCGTGGGAACTCGAGGAAGTCCTGAAGCACGCGCCAGCAGAAGGCAGTGTGCTGGTTCCCGCCGCCGACGGACGCGGCACGAATGCCGCATTCCGCCGCCCGGCCAATCTTTTCCCGCTGCGTTTTGGCAATGACAGCTTCAAGCCGCATCACGCCGCCGCGCAGGCGACCGGCAAGCGCTGCGTCGTGCTGAATCTCCCGGGGATTGCTGTCGATGTCGACAACCCCTCCGACCTGCAACATCTGCTCTCACTTCCCGGCGAAACCCGCGCCCAGCGGCTTGGCCGCGAGTTGGTTGCAGAAAAGCTTATGTAAGGACAGGCACCTCGGCTGTCCAGCCGTGGAGCGGGGCAGGCGTGACCTGTTGGACGATACTATTGGTGCATGAGCAAGTCAGCCGCGAATCAGAGGGCCCCAGCCGCGAAGCGGCGAGACAGGAAAGCCCGGCACGGCAGTGCCGGGTCACGGGAGCAAATCGATAACAAGTCCCGTAGGGATGGCACACGACCGGTTACGCAAAAACCGGGAAAAGTCCGCGCTGAACTCCGCATCATTCCCATTCCACTCTCTGACGACATTCTTCCCGGCGACTCCATCGCCGACAAACTGCTCGCATGTCTCCGTGGGCGGCGGGTCCGGCTTCAACCCGGCGACATCTTAATCGTGAAGCACAAGATTATTTCCAAGGCGGAAGGCCGTCTGGTGAAGCTCGCGACGATTGTGCCGTCGGCTGAGTCAGTGGCCTGGGCAAACCAGTACGCGCTCGATCCGCGGGTCATCGAACTAGCTCTGCGCGAGAGCCGCAGCGTCATCCGGCGGAGGAACGGAGTGCTCATCACCGAGACTCAACACGGTTTTCTCTGTGCCAACAGCGGCATCGACGTTTCCAATGTCGACGGAGGACGCCATGCTGTCCTCTTGCCGGAAAATCCCGACCGCTCCGCCACCAATCTGCGCCGAGATCTGAAAAAACTCACCGGGCTTTCCATTCCCGTCATCATCACCGACAGTTTCGGGCGTCCGTGGCGCGAGGGCCTGGCCGAGTTCGCGATTGGCATCGCCGGGATGAAGCCGTTGCGCGACGACCGCGGCCGCCGCGATCCTCACGGCTACAAACTGAAAGCCAGCGTGGAAGCGGTCGCGGACGAACTGGCCTGCGCCGCGGGACTCGTCTGCGGCAAACTCGAACGCACGCCTGCCTGCGTAATCCGCGGATTCCGCTACGAAGCTGGCGCAGGCAGAGTGCGCGAACTGCTGCGACCGGCGGCGTCCGATTTGTTCCGGTAGACCCGAAAGATCCGTCGCGCTTCGCGCGGCCGGACAGCTGATCACCCCACCGCGCCAAAACCGGGCGCGTCGGAAACCCCGACCGAGGGCAGCTGTCCCTACATGTATTGCACGTTGCAAGACATCGTTCCCGAAAGCGCATAGAATGATTGCCATTGCGGACGAACGCCACCATGCCCCGTCAACTCACACTTACCGAACTGGAATCCTTTCCTTCGCTCGACTGGGCCGACATTGCTCCGCGCATGACGCTGGCGCTGCGCGCCTCACTCGAGCAAGTCCTTGAATCCCAGGACGGCGCAAGCCTGTCTCTCGAAGAATCCTACGCACTGGCCAACGCCGAAGGTGATGACCTCCTCGGCCTGCTCGCTGCCGCCAACATTCTGCGCGTGGAACTTGTGGGCAATATCGTCACCTACGTGGTCAACCGCAACATCAATTTCACGAACATTTGTTTTGTGGGATGCAAGTTTTGCGCCTTCAGCCGCGGACCGCGCGAATCCGACGCCTACTTCCACTCGCTCGGTGATATGGCCGAAAAAGCCCGTGAAGCCTGGCGGCTCGGCGCCACCGAAGTCTGCATTCAGGGCGGGCTGCCGCGCGATCTGCCGAAGTTCTACTACCGCGACATTCTGCACGCGGTCAAATCCGCCGTTCCGCGCATGCACATTCACGCCTTCTCGCCGATGGAAATCGCCTACGGCGTCGAGCTCACGGGTATGCCGCTCGCCGACTATCTCTCGATGCTGCGCGACAACGGCCTCGGCACCCTGCCCGGCACCGCCGCCGAAATTCTCGACGACGAAATCCGGCACATTCTCTCGGCCAACAAGCTTTCGACCGCGCAATGGGTCGACGTCATCCGCACAGCGCACCGCTGCGGCATCCGCACCACTTCGACGCTCATGTACGGGCATGCCGAGACCCCCGCGCACTGGGTCCGTCAGATGCGGCTTCTCCGCGACATTCAAAGCGAAACGGGAGGCTTCACCGAGTTCGTTCCGCTCGGCTTCGTGCATCAGAACACGCTGCTCTTTCATCAGGGCCTTGCGCGCAGCGGCCCTACGCTGGCGGAGCATTTGAAAGTCCATGCGCTCGCGCGTGTCCTGCTCGCTGGCTCGATCAACAATATTCAGGTTTCGTGGGTGAAGCTGAACCGGCGACTGTCGCAGCTTTGCCTGCACGCCGGCGCCAACGATTACGGCGGCACGCTGATGGAGGAGAACATCTCCCGCGAAGCCGGGGCCACAGCCGGCCAGTACACCAGCCCGGAAGAATTTCAGTCGCTGATTCTTGAGATCGGCCGCATTCCGGCCGAGCGCAACACGACGTACTCGCGAATCCAGATCAAACTGCCGTTCAACGAAGCTGAATTTACCGCCGAGCAAACGCTCGAGGCCGAGTTCGCATGAGTTCGAATCCTGCCGTCCCCGCTCGCCCCATTGCGATCATCGGCGGCACCGGCCCGGCCGGCATGGGGCTCGCCCTGCGCTGGGCGCGCGCGGGAGAAACTATCATCATCGGCTCGCGCGATGAGCAGCGCGCGCAGCTGGCGGCTGCGGCGATTCAACTGAAGGTGGGAAATCAGGCGAACGTATCCGGCATGGAAAACGGCGCTGCCTGCAGCGCGGCCGACATCCTGGTGCTGACCGTTCCGTTTGAAGGGCAGGCTGCGCTGCTCAAACAGTTGAAGCCTGCCATGACCGAGGGCAGCATCCTGATCGATGCCACAGTTCCGCTTGCTGCCAGCCTCGGCGGGCGCGCCTCGCGTACCCTGGGCGTGTGGCAAGGTTCGGCGGCGCAGCAGACCGCCGAACTTGTGCCCAGGGAAGTGAGCGTAGTGGCGGCCTTCCACAACGTCTCCGCCGACCTTCTTCAAGGCGACGCGCCGCTTGACTGCGACGTGATCGTTTGCAGCGACGATCCTGACGCCGCTCAGCTTACGCGCGAGTTGGCGGCCAAGATTCCCGGAGTGCGCGCCATTGACGGCGGCAGACTCGAAAATGCACGGATTGTCGAACAAATCACCGCGCTCCTCATTGGCCTCAACATCCGCCATAAAGGCCATGCCGGAATCCGCATCACAGGGCTGCCCCCGGCGGCCTACCGGTAGTCTCCACAGTGGAAAACTAGTGGTTCGAAGGGATTGATTTCTCCGCCGATTGGACTATCTTGGAACCGATCTAAATCTTGAACCGATTCATTTCTTCACGCGAGCGTAACTTGAAGACTTGGATTCCAGCTCTCGCGTTCTTCTGCACGATCCTCTGCGCCGCGGCATCCGGGCAGAGCGAGCATCCATCGCTTTACCCCATGATTGGCGGCCAGGAATCGCTGCCTTTGCGGATTTTGTCCGGAACAGCGCCGTCTCTCAGCCGGTCTTCTTCGCGAAGCTCGTCTTCGCATTCCGCGACCGTTACGCCCTGCTCTTCCCCAGGAACTGCCGGAAATTTCACCATCGTCCTGAATTGCGACGGCAACGATAACGACGGCACGTCGGCCTACGAACCTGTGCCCGATACGACACAATGTCCACGCGAATCATTGCCTTCAAGTTCACCAGCTGTCCGTGATAATCGCGAGCAGTTGACGCAAAATTACTTCCGGATTGCCGCCGATGCAGCCAGAATGCTCTCGTTCGTATTTCTCTAACTGCAAGCAGTTAGCAACCCTAGCCGAACTAAACTGCTGCATTCAAGCGCGTACTTTGATGGATTAGACCTGGCCGACCGATGTTGGGGAGCGAGTTCTAGGGATCGAGAGCTCCGAGACAGTTATTGTCACCTGGGACGGGCAAGCAACGATCTTCGCCCAACAACGATGGCCAGCAGTGCAGCTACATAAAACGCTGCGAGCCATTCTGGGATAGACACAAGCGGTTTCGCTGGCATCCAGACAGCTGTCAGGAACAACAGCGTCGCATTGTGTGAAGCGTGGAACAACATCACTGGAAGCAAGCTGCACTCCGAACGGATGAAGACCCAGGTGAACAGCACGGACAAGGGTAGCGTTCCCGCGAGGTAACCAATCGGCAGAAAAAGTCCGCCCCAGCGCCCCGTGAAGATCGCCATCCAGAAATCAGGCCCGGTGTGCCACAGTCCCCATAACAAACCCACCCATAGACCCGCAAAGAGAGGTCTGCGGCCGAGACATAGTCTGGGCAGAGCATATCCTCGCCAGCCCGGCTCTTCGGACAGGCCGCCATTCGCGATTGCCAGGCCTGCGTAAACCAGTCCGGCCTGCCATCCGCCTTTCAATGCCGACTGCGCCAGAAACGAACTGATCCCGGTAGAGGAATGCAATGACGCGCTGAGTTGCTCGGCAAAGCGGATATTCCAGCCGGCCAGACTCGACAGCGGGGGAGGCGGACTACCACGCAACGCATGGAGGCCGATCAGAATCGCGCCAATCGCAGGCGAAAGAAGCAATGCGACCGCGTACCATCGACGACGAACATGCAACTTGACGAAGCTCGCGAAGAACTTCCTTAGCCCACTGGCTCCTCCATCAACAGTAGTGAGGATGACCGCAGCCAGCAGTGGCCCATATTGTGCAAACAGCGGTACGGAGTCCGGTATCTGCCAACGCCAGTGAACCACACTGGCGTGTTGCGCTGCGTACGGAATCCATCCCGCCCAGGAGATGCCCAGCGCCAGACAGTAGTACAGAGCGACCCGCGCTTTGGGTTCTGCAGCCACCGTTGTTTCGAGCACGTCGTTTCCTCCGATACTTCAGACTTCTCGCAGCGTGGACTTGAGAAGCACCCCGGCGGGCCCCAACTCTACCGTCGGGTTCATGGCTTTTTGCAACTCAAGTCCGGTGATCACAGCGATCAGTAGCCGCGCAATGGTTTGTGCTTGCTGATCTGTGCGTTTGGGTGACGCTCTTTTTGCAATCTGAGCGAGGCCGTCCAGCAAAACGGCTTCCGACCGCTCGAACAGGGCGGCGAGTTTCGGTGTGTGAATTGCCTCAGCCCAGAGTTGAACGTCTAGCTGAAAAATCGGTTGCGCTTCTGGCAGGTTTAACTGCTGCAGCATTAGATCCACCACTCGCGATAAGTCCTTGCATTGACTGAGCCACTCCGCTGTCTGACTCCGGCCACTTTCAGCCAATGCCTGAACGATGCTTTCTTTGCTTCGGAAATAGAGATAGACGGCGCCCGGACTCAGCTTGGCCTGGCGACAGACGTCCTTCATGGATGTGCTGTGAAAGCCGCGACGTGAAAAGCAACGAAGGGCGGCTTCCAAAATTTGCTCTCGGCGGCGAACGCGATGTGCGGCAGCTACCTTCGGCATATAAAACGAATGTTCGTTCTTTTTAAGAGATGTGTCAAGGGCCCAAACTGCCGGGCGAGCCAGAAGTCGGCTTCTGGCAAGCCGCGAGTTGGCGTTGTGGGAGGATGACG
>JASHPH010000274.1 GCA_030038255.1 Candidatus Sulfotelmatobacter sp.
AACGGTATCGAACCGCCATCTCCGGGATGGAGCCCCGGCGCATTGCCGATGTTATGCTACTCCCGCTTACAAAGACAGGCGCCTCGGACAGAGAAGGCCTCACCAAGGTAGTTTATGGTACTTCATCTGTCAATGATACCCGCATCTGTTGCAACAAAGCAGTTTCGAATTCGGACTACCGCGCCCGCGCCAGCACGAGCGTCACGTCATCGGGCTGCTCTTTGTCGCCGATCCAGTCATCCACGGCCATGGTCACGGTCTGGCTGATTTGTGCGAGGGGCAAGCGCCGGTTTTCACGCACCAGCTGAATCAGACGATCCTCGCCGAATTCTCCAAAATCATTTTCCGGTTCTGTGACGCCGTCGCTGTACGCCACAAAAATCTCTCCCGGACGCATTTCGACCGTGCCTTCATCGTAGGTCATGTTATCGAAGAGTCCGACGACTGTTCCTCCGGCCTCGAGCCGGCGCACCGAGCCATCCTCACCGATAAGAATTGGCGGCAGGTGCCCACCGTTGCTGTAGCTGAGGTGATGCGTGCGCCCGTCATAGATACCAAGAAACAGCGTCGCGTATTTTTCCGGCGGCGTGCTCTCATACAACTGATGATTCAGTAGCGCGAGCAGGGCCGCGGGCGAGACTCCCGCTCCCTCCGGCCAAGTTGCCATCATGCGGCCGGAGCCGGTCACCGCGCCCACCGCGACCGGTTCCCGCATCTGCGGTGAGAGCTCCATGCTGTAGGCGCGTACGGCAGAGTGGATGGTCGCCATGAGCAGCGCCGCCGAAATGCCTTTTCCGCTGATGTCGCCGGCCGCCAGAATCAGCTTGTGCGGAGCGACAGTGACGAAGTCGTAGTAGTCTCCGCTGACCGTGCGCGCGGGACGGCAGAAGCCGTGCACTTCCAGCGATTCCAACTCCGAAACCTGGCGCGGGAACAGCTGCGCCTGCACTTCCTGCGCAATCGCCAGTTCGTTTTCCAGCCGCTGCTTTTCTTTCTGCTCCTGGATCAGTTTCTCGATCGAAGCGGTCATGGAATTGAACGACACCGCCAGCTCTGCTAGTTGGTCGTTCGATTTGACCGGAATGCGATGGCTGAAATCGCCGCGGTCGATATGCTTTGTCGCTTCGTGCAGCTGCGCCACAGCAGCGGTGACCGTGCGCGTCATGCGCGTGCCGATGATCAGCGCAATCAGTTCGATGATGGCGAAGAAGATTGCGATGCCGATCAGGATGTAAGCCACGCCCTCAACAAATTCTCCCAGAGCCGCGAAGAGATGGCCGTAAAGAACCGACGGTCGAGTGCGGACCCGCAGCAGAGCGGGGGTAGCGTGCTTGCCGGTCTTCCAGTCCACGACAGACAGCGATGTGCCGGCCAGCGGAATCTCCAGATCGAACCTCCCCGTGGCGCGGGGCAGGGTCCCGACAACAAAGGTGGGCTGCAGCACCTGATCGTTAACTTGTATTGAGTTAGGGTTGCTGGCCCTGATGATCACCACGTTGTGGTCTGTCCGCGCCGTGGCAGAGGTTGGAGTTTGTGTTTCAGGGCCGCCCGAGTTGCCACTGCTGCTCGACGGTCTGTTATTTACCATCACTCCTGAACCGAAGAGTGTAATTTCGCCCAGCTCGGCGGCGATCTTGCCGACCAGAGTTTTGTCGAACGGCTCGCTGGTGACTACGGTTAAAGTGGACGATTTCACCGGAATCGAAGTGACGACGCGCAAATGCAGATCGCCGTCTCGGACGATCTCGCGAAACGTCCCACTCACGAACATGGGGTATGCGAGCGGTTCTCCCTTGTAATCGTCATGCAGGGGAAGCAGTTTGCCGCCGTACCATGCGCAGACCTGCCGCCGTCCCCAGGCAGTATCGCGCTTCCGCAATCCGGCGAGCGATTCGGCGGAGAGGTTGTCGCCGCGCTCCAGCCGTGCCGCCAGTTCGTTGCTGACCGCCGCATTGGCCGCTTCCAGGCTCCTCAGTTGCGAACGAATCTCTGAGGTCACCACGAACACGGCAAACTGCCCGGCCAGTCCGTAGAGTGTGATCACCGCCATCGTGATCAGAAGTATCGCGGGAATCACGCCGATGAAGACGTAGGTGACGATCAGCCGGTTGCGCAGGCGCCAAAGGATCTTTCGCTTCAGCCAGCGGAAGGCGAGCACAGAGAACAACACAGCGGCCACGAACGCGAGAAATTCTACCCATCCGCTCAGGTGCTCACCCCAGGAGGAGGCGAAAAAGCCGAGCAGTTTCTGGAGCGCGTACAGGACCGCAGCCAAACCCGCGAGATAGCAGGCCAGGCGCGCCATGCGGCCTTCCGGCCACAGATTGGCCGCGATCAGGCGGCGCCGCAGTTCTGGATAGGGCCATTGCATTGGTATTCGTCGAACTTCGGCAGAGAATTAGGATTATACGGCGTAGCTGAACCGCGCAGACGTTGGCACTTTGATTGTCATCCTGAGCAAGCGTTCTTCTGCGCAGCGAAGGATCCGGGCGAGCCGCGCGAACCGGGGCCCCCAGCACGCGCGGTTTTTCGCGTGATGGGGTGGGTGATGCGGCGCGCTTTTTGGCGCCGCTCAACCGCGCGCTTGGCTCGCTTCCTTGTCACACGGCCGCCGCTAAATCTCCGGGTAGAGGTCGAAAAACGCCTCCAGGCTCGTGCGCAGCTGCTTCTCGATGTCTTCCTTGCTGCCCTCGAGCACGTGCATGGCGACGTGCGCCTCGCGGCCGTTCGTCAGCTTCACCGGAGCCTGGCCCACTTCCGCCACATCCTCGGAGGGCAGCAGCCTCATGCCATAAACCAGTGTCAAGTTCGCCATATCAGAATTCTAAGTCTTTCGATGTGTCTTGGCGAAATCGGTCGCGTCTTTCAGCCTCCCTGTCGCGCGCAGTGCTAGAATTCCGCCGTGCCCCGATTTCCGGTTTTCATCTTTTATATTGCATTTCCTGTTTTGTCTGCGGCCGCGCAGGAGCAGGCGCCACCGGCCAACGCGCCTTCCACCGAGCCTCAGGTGAAGGTCAACATGCTGAATGTATGCACGCCTTCCGCCGACGAGCAAAAAGAGATTGCTTCGGCCCTGGCGCGCATTCCCAAGCAGCCCTTGTTCGCCACCGATTTTGAAATTTCCCGCGGCCGCTCGACGCTCACCGACATGCCGAACTTCCTTAAAACCGGAGCGCATGTGGCCGATGCACCCGTGGCTAGCTATGTTCGAATCCGGCGCGAATTCTCGGTGCAGGCGCTGTTCGCCAGCGTGCAGTATTCGTTCAGCAACGACGGCCAGAATATGGTCGAGACGCTTGTGCTACACGTGCGCGATCCCAAGGATCTGATTCAGGTTTCGCTCGAGGACACGGCGTCGGCGGTGACCAGCACGGCGGCAATGCTTGCGGCCAACAATCCTGCCAACCGCATCCGTCTGGAGCGCTTCGGAAAATCGTCGGTCGCGCTGGCGCGCTGCATGGCGACGGAGAACGGCCCCGCGCCCGATCAGAGCGCGTACG
>JASHPH010000275.1 GCA_030038255.1 Candidatus Sulfotelmatobacter sp.
ATTTCCTTCGTGGCTAAGCGTCTTCTCGCTTAACTCGCCGGTTTCGGTGTCCACCATCGCTATGGTTTGTTGTCTTGCGTGCAGATCACAGCCTACAATTTTCATCTCGGCCTCCTTCGTCCCGAGCCTTTTTGGTTGGATACCGCAAAGTCTACTCGGTACGTTGCGAGGCCGATGTCGTTATGACATCAGCCACAAGCGTTATCACTCATTGACGGGTTTCTGCCTGCCGCCGTGCGGTCCATCACAGCGACGCTGCTGTGGGTGAGCCTATCCTCGAAGTTGAAAGGCTGAGTTGGCTGGGACGATTGCGTTAGCGGCCGTGGGTATACCAGATGGAGCCGGGAGACTTGTAGTCCCGGCCTTCGCCCCAGACGGCGTGAGTGACGCCCTCGTTGTCGATGGCGAGCGAGAAGTAGTCGCCGAAGGGGAAGCGGAATCCGGCGGGAAGAATGTAGTCGTAGCCAATAGCCGCGCCAGAAAGGCGGCTCTCGGCGCTCCAGGTGGCGCCGCCATTGGTCGAACTGCGGTAGAAGGTGTTCCACAGCGGATGGTCAGGATGGCCGGGCTCGCTGGCGCGTGTGTCCATCCATGCGATGCGAACATCGCCCGCGGCGCCGGCCACGATGGCCGGGAAGGAATGCTCAACGCCAGAGGCCGCAGCCGAAACATTGGCGCGCGCCGACCAGGTCGCACCGCCTGTGGTGGAAGACGAAAAATAGATGCGTTCCGGGCCGCCGTTAACCGATCCGGTGTTCCACAGAGCGTAGAGGGCGCCCGCAGCGTCAGAAGCCAGCGTAATCTGTGCTCCGAGATATCCCGTCTCGCAGTTTTCGCGCGCGCACTCCGGAGGCGCGCCCGAAACATCGAGCAGCAACGTCAGCCATGAGCGTCCGCCATCGGTCGAGCGGCTCATATAAATGCTGACCGGCTGCGCCTGCATTTCGTGGCGGGCATAGGCCGTCCAGCCGAAGTAAACGTTGCCTGCGGGATCGACTGTTGCCCCGCCGGCGAGTGACCATCCGGGCGCGGCGTTGGGATTTACCTGGACCCGGTTGAAGGTTTGACCCGCATCGTGCGAAGCGACGATGAAGAATTTTTCGTCGTGATTAAAGCCGACGTAGATATCGGTGCCCTGGAGAGCCAGCACCGGCTTGTCGGCGTCTTCGGCGCCGCGCTCGGCCCAGGCGAACGACCAGGTCTGGCCGAAGTCGAGCGAGCGCGCGACGATGACGTCCCGCTTATTGTTCTGCAGCCACGAGGCGTAGATGGTCTGCCGGTCTGCGGGATTTACCACGATCTGCGGATCGAACTGGCCGGTGGGAAAGGGAAGCAGGACGCGCGATGGCTGCCAGGTGAGTCCGTTGTCGTTGCTGACTTGGAGCGCAATCGTCGGCACTGTGCAGGCCGGACAGCCGGGCACCGCGCCATATTGCGGATAGAGAACGTAGATATGGCCGTGGCCGTCGGCGGCCATCGCCGGCTCCCACTGGTCGCCGGAATGGTAGCCGAGCCGCGTCTGCGGGAGGAATCCCGAGACGGCTTGCGCCAGCGCTTGCGTCGCTGTGAACGCCATCAGCAAGAAGAGTGCAAGTTTCTGCAACATTTTCGGCGATCGCCGCGCGGTCTGGAGGCGGCTGGCTGAGCGAAGCTTGCCTGCCCGAAGCTGGGGTGACGAAACCACGGAAAATTGACCTTGATAGAATCCAGAACCTTGAAGCGAAACCCTGCCCTTGGCACTGTATCGCGATTCCAGGGGAGGGTCAATCGCCCAACCGTATTATTCACGAGCTTTTGACAAGTGTGTGACATTGGCGGCGTTTCGTCATCTAATTTGGTGGGAATTGGGGAAACCAACGTAATGCCGAAGGCAGGAATCGAGCGACCTCCTGCGCGTTGAGTTTTGGCGTCGAATCTACTGTCGAAATCAGGGAGCGAACTGAATATGGAGAAGGCCACATTTGCAGCAGGATGTTTCTGGGGAGTGGAACACACGTTCCGGCAGATTCCGGGCGTCGTCTCAACTCGCGTCGGCTACACCGGCGGGAAAACCGAGAATCCGACGTATAAGGAAGTCTGCACCGACGGCACGGGCCACGCCGAGGCCGTCGAAGTTGAGTTTGACCCCGCGCGCGTCAAGTACACCGACCTTCTGAAGGTTTTCTGGGAGAATCACGATCCCACGCAGCTGAACCGCCAGGGGCCGGACTGGGGCACGCAGTACCGCTCGGCCATTTTCTATCATTCACCCGAGCAGGCCGCGCAGGCCGAGGCCTCGAAGAAGGCGCTGGAAGACGCGCATCGCTACTCGAAGAAAATCGTCACGCAGATCGTCCCCGCGGTGACATTCTACCCGGCCGAGGACTATCACCAGCAGTATCTGGAGAAGCGCGGCCTGGCCAGTTGCCACATCAAGTAAGGAGGCGCCGACTCTCGTCGGGTTCCAGACAGAGGTATTTCCGCAGCGCCAGATTCACGCGCTGACCGGTTCGCGCGGTCGGAAAAAGAACAGCAAGACAAAGCCGCCAATATAAAACAGCAGACTTTGCTGGAATTCGGAACCGCGCAGACGCAGCACCAGACCAAACAGGGCCAGCGCCTCGCACAGCGCGTAGGTCGTGAAGTAGCCGGTGCGCCAGTGATTAAGGCTGACCAAGTCGTCAGGTTGCGTGGCCAGGATGGCAGCGGCGCGCAGCACCAGCGTGCGGCGCACCACAAAAATCGTGCCCACAATGCCCACCGCGAGCGTGCTGAAGATGTAGCTTAAGGAGGGATCCACGCTCCGCGCGCGCGGCGCCAACAGCTCTCCCAAAGCACCGTACAGCAGGATGCTTGCCAGCGTAGACCACTGCACTGCCCGCAGTGTCTTCAGGGCCCGATTCATCTGAATAATTATTCTCGCGCGAATTGGGGGGGATTTCAGGAACATTCTACGGCGGAATCCGCCTGAGCAATACTTTTTTCGGAATGACCTTCAGGTTTCATGGGAGTGCGGCACTGTCATTCGTCCCGGCCGCAGGCGCAGGAAGATCTGGAACGAGACGGGGAAGTTTCCGTAAGCGGCGGCGAGCACGGAAGGCTTCGAGTAGATGGTCACGTCAATGCCCAGGCCGAGCTGCCCCACGCGGTTCTGCACGAGGTCGCGCTCAGCGCCGAATGTGTAAGCGCCAATGCGATACCAGGGATGAACCAGTGCCTGGGGAAAAAGTTCGTCTTTATCCACAAGTTCCAGGCGCGAGAACAGGTAATTGCGCGCGCGGAAGTTGAGCGTCGATTCCAGCAGATAACTATTCAGGTGCGCGCCGGTCGCGAGCTTGTGCACACGCCCCCAGACAGCCGTGGTGGCCCAGTTGCCCGAAGGCAGAGGCCGGTTGTATTCCACGGAAGCCGTTTCGCGCCACTGGTTTCCCGGTTCGAGCGCTTCCGGCTTGTCCAAGTACCCGACGCTGTACTGCGCGGTCCAGTTGCGTGTGGGCGCGACAAAGGCGCGTGCTGACCAGGAATTGAGCGCAGCCAGCTGGATGCTCCAGCGTTCTTCGTTGGGTTCGTGTCCGTTAAATGCGGAAGCTTCGAGCTTGACGCGATCGATCAGAAATCCGGTCGTGACCACGCCGAAGCTGGTGTGCGTCGAGTCTTGCAGATGATGGCCAAGCGGCGCGAGCGGTAGCTCGGACGCGGACGCGCGGTGAATATAAGTGACCGGGCCGAGTGCGGGCTCAGCCGATGGTCCCCCGTAGAGCTCCCATGAGAGTTTGCCGGTCAGCGGCAACGTGTAGAGCGCGGCCAGTTCGGCAAACACGTTATGCGGATGCTGATGATCGACCAGCGGCTCGCCGTGATATGTCTCGCCCGTCTGGAACAGCTCAGGAAAGCCGGGATGGGGAGAAGTCAGCGACTCGGCGGAAAACATCTGGCGGAAAAGAATCGTGCCCGCGCCCAGCCGGTGCTGCTCCATCAGCATGCCCCAGTTGACCGACTCGGCTTTACCTTCGCCACGCGGGCCGCCTTGCTGGTTGTAGTCAATGAAGATGGCGCCGTGCGCCATCAGCTCCCAGCCTCCACGCATCCACATCCACTCATAGGCGGGCACCGACGCCGGCTGCCACGACGTACCGGAACCGGCGTGCGGCGAAGGCAACGCCGACGTCGCGTGCTCGATGTTCATTTCGGGCATGGACATCCCAGGCATGGACGGGTGCTGATCTGCCCCGTGCTGATTCGTGGTCTGCTGATTTGCGGGCGGGGCATCTTTGTTGAGGGGATCAGAAGGAATCGGATTAGCCGCTTGGGCATGTGCCAGTGTCAGCGACAGCCCAGCGAGGAATGTGAAAGCAAACCGGAATGTTTTCATGGGGAGAACAGCTCTTGCACCTTGTCGTTCCTTCTTTCGTCATTGCTTCTGCCGAGGGGAAGGCGATGCCGTCTGTGCGCGAACACAGCCGCCACCCACGCTGGGAACGAGATAGCGGGGAGCAAATTAAGAGGGCGACGAGTCTTAGATACGCAGAGGTGAGGAAGCGGGAGGGCCGGAGGAAGCAGCGATCAAATTTGCAGGTACGGTGGGAATCGCGGAAGTGAGCGACAACGGCTCGATGCTATCCGCCGCAGAGTGCTGGACGCTCGCCGGACGCGGAGAAGTTGCCGTGCCCGGAATCGCGGCGTGGTTCGCATCTACGCAGCACTCGTGGCTGGGAGAGTGAGGAGGCGGAGCTGACGGCGCATGGCGATGGCAGCCAGCGGAATGAGCAGGCGCCATGCTGCAGAGCGCAAATGCGCGAGCCGCAGGAAGAACTGCTGTCATGGTGAGCAGGAGTGCTACAGCGGTTGCGCGCGAGATCCACTGCATAGTTCTAGGTTCCGGTGATCTTGATGCGAAGTTCTTCGGGGAGGCGCTGGCGGATTTCTTCCGGCAGGTGGTCGTGCACCCGGCGCGCACCCTCTTTGGCCGCGTCCAGAACGGTGACCGGAGCGGGCGTCGCCACCGCGACCACCAGCCAGATCAGCGCAGAAAGCGCGAAGCCAGCGAGCGCTCCGATTTCGAGCCAAAAGGCATACGGCGGGCCGAAGTGCCGGATCACGCCAAAGGCCAGCAGAAAAACTCCTGCCGAGATGGAAGCCAGAGCGATCAGGCCGACATCAATGATGCGGTGCATTTGCTGGCGGCTGTGGCAGCGCTGGCAGCCGGCGAGATGCTTTTCATAGTCGCCGCGCATCTCCGGCGCCAGGCCGGAGATGTCGTAGCGCCAGCCTGCCAGAATCTTGCCGACCAGGGGATCAATGCACTGCTGACTCATGCGTGAATGTGAATTCGTCTACAGGCGAATCGGTTGCAGCGCCTCGGCCTGCGAGGCCAGAAGCAGCCGGTTGCAGAACAATCCGCCCCTCGTGGCCAAGGCCTTTTCCGCCTGCCTGCGCGCGATTTCGGGGTCATTGTTCTCCTGTGAAAGATGCGCCAGCACTACAAACGTTGCACTATTATCATAGTCGCTACTAAGGAAATCCGCGAGAGCCTCGTTGGAAAGATGCCCCACGCGGCTCATCACGCGCTGCTTCACCGACCAGGGATACGGCCCCACGCGCAGCATTTCTAGATCGTGGTTGGATTCCAGCACCAGTACATCGCAACCGCGCAGGTGATCGCGCACACTCGCAGGGATGTATCCGAGATCGGTGGCGAAGCCGACGTTCACACCTTCCGCACGGAAGGTGAAGCCGACGGGATCGGCAGCGTCGTGCGGAATGGTGAAGGGCTTGACTTCGATGTCGCCGACCTGGAAACGGTGGCCGGATTCGAAGCGCTCGAATTTTTCGAGTTGCGGACGCTCGCCGTTTTCATCGCGCAGGGCGCGGGCCCAGGCCTGATGCGTGGCGCCGGTCATGAAGACTGGGATGCGCAAGCGCTTGGCCAGCGTTGCCAATCCGTAAATGTGGTCGGAATGCTCGTGCGTGATGAGAATCGCGGAGAGCGAGTGCGGATCTTCGCCCAGCGCCTTCATGCGCTTGCACGTTTCCCGCCCGGAAATGCCGGCGTCGACCAGAATCTTTGTGCGCGCGCTGGCCACGATGGCGCAATTGCCACGGCTGCCCGAGGCCAGCATGGAGACGGACACACCCATGCCCGCCAGCATACGCGTGTGGGCTGTGGATCAGGGAGTAACTGAATGGTTATCTGATACCTTTGGAGGTCCGAACCGGAATGGCGGAGAGAATAGGGAAGGAACGAATGGCCATGCCGTCGAACAAGGTTTCACCACGGAGGCACGGAGTCACGGAGAAAAGATGCAAGAACCGGGTTCCTCCGTGCCTCTGTGTCTCAGTGGTGAAGAAAAGCAACCCCAACGCTGTACCGGCTACTTCCCCTCCCGCAGGTTGTCCATGACCGCGCGCATGATCGAGCCACCATACGCGCCGGCGATACCCGGCAGGAATGCGAGAAACGATCCCCAGACCTGCGCACGCGTCGATTTGACGCCTTGGACCTTGTAGGCCACCAGTTCGGTGAGGGGAATGAAGACGCCGACCACCAGCACCCACCGCCACGGCGAGCGCCGCCGCGCCAGACCCAGCACCATGCACGAGGCGAGCACGAGCAACGCGGTGAACAACAGATCGTTCACGATGACATCGGCACAGCCTGCGCCAATGCCGCAGAACGCGGCGAGCAGATAGAACCATCCATCGCCTCGGCCGGGCTTTTCCGCCGTCGTCATCTGCATGAACAGGCCTCACCACGGAAGCACGGAGTCACGGAGAAGCCCAGGTTTTGTCTTGATTTTCTCTGCGCCTCCGTGACTCCATGGTGAAAATCCAGCGTCAATATTTGTAGAACCCGCGGCCGCTCTTGCGGCCCAGCCATCCCGCGTCGACCATTTTGATGAGCAGGGGGCAGGGACGGTACTTGGGATCGCCCAGGCCCGAGTGCAGCACGCGCATGATGTCGAGGCAAACGTCCAGGCCGATGAAGTCGGCCAGCGTCAGCGGGCCCATGGGATGCGCCATGCCCAGCTTAAAGACTTCGTCCACGGCTTCCGGCGTGGCCACGCCTTCCATCACGGCGTACATGGATTCGTTCAGCAGCGGCATGAGCACGCGGTTGGAAACGAAGCCGGGCGCATCGTTGACCTCGACCGGAGTTTTTTCGAGCTTCACGGACAGATCACGGACGGCTGTGAACGTTTCCTGCGAAGTGGCCAGGCCGCGAATCACTTCCACCAGCTTCATCACCGGCACGGGATTGAAAAAGTGCATGCCGATGACTTTGTCGGACCGTTTGGTCTGCGCGGCGAGTTTCGTGATCGAAATGGAAGACGTATTCGATGCCAGGATGACGTCGGGCCGCATCAGCCGGTCGAGATCGCGGAAGATTTCGGTTTTGATTTCGAATTTCTCGGTCGCGGCTTCGACCACGAAATCACAATCGGCCAGCCGGGCGCGATCGGTGACCGGCTGAATGCGGCCGAGCGCGGCAACGCTCTCGGCAGAGGTGATCTTCCCCTTTGACGTTTCGCGCTCCAGGTTTTTGCTGATGGTTCCGAGGGCGCGGTCGAGAAAGCGCTGCTCCACGTCGCACAGAACTACGCTGTATCCAAAGCGGGCAAAGACGTGGGCAATGCCATTGCCCATGGTGCCCGCGCCGACGACTCCGATTCGTTGAATATCCATAAGAGGCCTCGCTTCACCTCGTTTCACGTCTGGGAAAACGTTCGAGTCTATCACTGAGGAGGGGTTTCGGCGCGAGGACAGACACGAGTGCGGAACTTATTTCGTGCCGCAGGGTTAGACAAAACAGGTAGGTGTAATCTTTCCATTGAACGCTCTGCGTTGCTGCCGAAAACCGTGGCAGTGCAGGAGGGTCTTATGTACAAGGACCAGGTTCTTTCCGCTTGGGGCGTACTGATTCTCGCCGCGGCATTTGCCATCAGCTGCGGAAGCAGTGGTCATCTACTGCAGTCGCTCACAATCAACCCCGCAACCGCCGACGCCAAGAACTATCCCAATGGACAAGTTAAGTTCACAGCCATGGGCAGCTACGGAGGTTTGAGCCAGGCCTTCGCCGTCAACGCTCTTTGGTGGAACTTTACTCCCTGGACGACGCTTCCTCAGGCCGCGATTCCCCTGCCCGGGTACACCCTCAGCAGCAATGGGCTGGCGGCTTGCGTGGGAACTGGGACGTTCACGGTCTGGGCTACCGCCCCAAGGGATCAAACCCTTCTGCTTTCCCAGATGACGCAGAGTACCAGCCAGCTCACGGCCACAGCGCAGTTGACTTGTCCGTAGCGCCGGATTGCAGGGGCGACGACTCGGCTAGCAAGAGCCTTGGACGAACAACGCCGGGGACGCACAACGACTGGACGCACACCTGCGCGTGTCGCGGATCACACATTGTGGCTGCCGGGGCACGTAGCATAAAGCGTTTGCGACTCACTGGGGGACTTTCTCCCGCAAACGCGCTATGCCCACCAAAACCATCATCGAGCCCTTCCGCATCAAGAGCGTCGAACCGATTCGCTGGACCACGCGCCGCGAGCGCGAGCAACTGCTCGAGGCCGCGCACTACAACTTGTTTCTTCTTCCTGCCGATGACGTGCTGATTGACCTGCTCACCGACTCGGGCACCGGAGCCATGTCCACCCACCAGTGGGCCGCCGTGATGGAGGGCGACGAAAGCTACGCCGGCAGTCGCAGCTTCGACCGATTCAAGAATTCGGTTCAGGAAATCTTCGGCTACAAGCACGTCATCCCTACACACCAGGGGCGCGCCGCCGAACGCATCCTGTTCGGCGTGACCTGCAAGAAGGGCGAGGTCGTGCCCAACAACACGCATTTCGACACCACGCGCGCCAATGTCGAATTCGTCGGAGCGGAAGCGGTGGATCTGGTGATCGAAGAGGGGCATCATCCGTCGCTGCAGCATCCGTTCAAAGGCAACATGGACGTGGCCGCGCTCGAGTCGCTGATTGCACGCGTGGGCCGCGAGCGCATTCCGCTGGTCATGCTCACGGTGACCAACAACTCCGGCGGAGGCCAGCCGGTCTCGATGGAAAACGTGCGGGCGGTGAGTGCCGTGTGCAAACGCCACGGCATTCCGCTTTACTTCGACGCCTGCCGCTTTGCCGAAAATGCCTGGTTCATCAAGTTGCGGGAAAAAGGATACGAAAACAAAACGCCGAAAGAGATCGCGCAGGAAATGTTTCGCTATGGCGACGGATGCACCATGTCGGCCAAGAAAGACGGCATGGCCAACATCGGCGGATTTCTGTGCACCAATGACGATATGCTGGCGCAGCAGGAAAAAGATCTCCTGATTCTCACCGAGGGATATCCCACCTACGGCGGCCTCGCCGGACGCGACCTTGAGGCGATCGCCGTCGGCGTGCAGGAAGCGCTCGAAGAAGACTACCTCCGCTACCGCATCGCCTCGACCGCCTATCTCGGCAACCACATCGCCAGCCACGGCGTGCCCATCGTTCAGCCGCCGGGAGGCCACGCGATTTATCTTGATGCGCGCGCGTTTCTGCCGCACATCCCGCCTGATCAATTCCCAGGCGTAGCGCTCGCGGCCGAGCTCTATCTTGAAGGTGGAATCCGCAGCGTGGAAATCGGCACGTTAATGTTCGCCCACGGCGCGCAGATGGACTTAGTGCGCCTCGCGATTCCGCGCCGCGTCTACACGCAGAGCCACATCGATTACGTGGTCGAGGTAATTCTGGAAGTGTGGAAGAATCGCGAGCGCATTCCCGGCCTGCGCCTGACCTACGAAGCCCCGTTCCTGCGGCATTTCACCGCGCATTTGGAGCCGATGAACGTGGGAGCAGCGACGAGATCCTAGCCGCGAAGCGGCGCAAGAATGCAGCCCACGACGGAAGCCGTGGGTAGGCTCGCATGGAACCCTAACAAGCTCCAAAGGAGCGAAAGAAACCTGCCTCACACCGCCGGCAACCTCGTCGTTCACCTGATCTTCAGCACCAAAGATCGCAAGCCGCTCATCACCACCGCAATCCGCGACGATCTCCACGCCTACCTCGGCGGCATCATCCGCGAGATGGGCGGCACCGCACTCATCATCAACGGCAGTGCCGACCACGTTCACATGCTCGTCCGCATTCGCCCCGTCCATGCTGCGGCGGGGATCGCTCGCGTCGTCAAAACCAATTCATCGCGCTGGGTCCACGGAAAATTCAAAGTGAACTTCGCTTGGCAGACCGGATACGGCGCTTTCAGCGTCAGCGAATCGAATATTCCCGCTGTCTCCCGTTACATCGCGACCCAGGAAGAACATCATAAGAAGCAAACATTTCAGCAGGAATATTTGGCATTCTTGAAGAAGAACAAGATCGTCTACGACGAGAGGTATATCTGGCAGTAGTTTCTTACGCCCCTTCGGGGCTTGCCCCTTTTTCTTTCACCGACCCACGGCTTGCGCCGTGGGCTGCATTCCTACGCCGCGTTCGCGGCTATGGCCGTCGCCAGCAGCATTCCGAGTTTCTCCGCTCTGGGGTGGCCCTCCCTGTCCTGCGCTTCTCTACGCTCCGCGTGACGTCGATCACGGCCCGGAGTTGCTCCGCGAGGTACTGTTTCGCCGTATCAAAGTTCCTTCCCGGAGACTCCTATGCGCAAGACCACCCTAATGCTTACTCTCACGCTGCTCGCGCATGCCTCTCTGCACGCCGGCACGTTGAATGGCGTCACCCTCCCGGACACCGTGCAAGCCGGCGGCGCAACTCTCGTTCTTAATGGCATGGGCCTGCGGACCAAATATATGGTGAAAGTTTATGTGGCCGGGCTTTATGTGGCGCAGAAGTCGTCCGATCCAGTGGCGATTCTCAAAGCCGACGCGCCCAGGCGCATCGTGATGCACTTTGTGCGCGACGTCAGCAAGAGCCAGCTCACCGACGGCTTCACCGAGTCTTTCAACAACAACTCGCCCGACGCCGCCAAAACGCTGAAGGCCGACGTGGATCGTTTCTTCTCTGCGCTTGACGCCGCCAAGGATGGCGAAGAACTCGTCTTCACCTACGTGCCGGGCACGGGTACGACGCTTTCAGAGGTGGGAAAAGAAAGGCTGACGATCTCCGGCCCTGCCTTCGCTGAAATGCTGTTCTCCGTCTGGCTGGGACCGAAGCCGCCCAACGCCTCGCTGAAAAAAGGACTGCTCGGACAGTAGAAAGCAGCTAAGAAGGGGTTGCCCCGTCCTTGTCCCTGCATTCTTTGCAAGGACAGGGCGGGGACTTTGACTTTCGCAGCGAGGCCGATTCACTCCGTCGAAAATCCTCTCCCGGGATTTAGACAACACCGTCGAAAATCCTCTCCCGGGATTTAGACAACAGGCTTAGGGGCAAGTTGGTTTATGGGGGTGATGGTTACCTCATAGCCGAGCTTGCGAAGTGCTCGCGCCAGCATCTGGGCACGTTTCTTTTTTCTCGGGGAGCGACTTCGGCGCCCCGTTCGATAAATCGCACTCCGTCATGCAGGATCTTCCAAACCAGACGAGAGAGCCGATGTGCAACCGCCCAGATAGCGGACTGATAGCCTAGGCGGGGCAGCAGACGCCGGAACACGGCTTGAAAGTGACTGCCTTTCTTCGCCACCGCAGCGTGTGCTGCCTGGTTCAGCACTCGGCGCAGGTATTTATTGCCTTTGGCGGAGCGACTGCTATGGTTCTGCTCCGCGCTTTCCTCCTTGCCGGGACAGGTTCCCACCCAGGGGGTTAACTCCGCTGCCGATGCAAACGTGCTGGCCTGAGCGCCCACCTCGGCAATGATTTGTTGTGCAGAATCCACTCCCAGACCGGGGACTTCCGCCAGTCGAATCACGGCGTCTTGCTGCGGCTTCATGGCGGCAGCGATCATGCGGTTGAGCCGCTCCATTTGCTGATCGATCAATTGCAGTCGCTGTAGCTGCAAGGCCAACATCTCGCGGTGCACGGGTTGTGCTCTTCCCGTCAGAGCATCCACCAGTTGCTCTTCGGTGCACTGCAACCGCTCCCCACCCAGTTGCGCCAACTTCTGGGGATCGGTCTCTCCGTTGGCCAAAGCATGCAAAATACGCAATCCGCTGGCTCCCAGTAGATTGCTGACCACAATCGACAGCTTGATCCGCATTTCTTCCAGCAGACACTCGATCTGGTTCTGCAGTCGTACTCGGTCGCGCGTGAGTTGCAGCTTCATGCGGGTCATGCTGCACCAGATCCGCTGTTCGCCGCTGGGCACAAAACTCAAAATCAGCTCGTCGGCGATCAGTCGGCGCACCAACCGCTCGGCATCCTTGAAATCATGCTTACGCCCACGTGGCGCACGGTTGGAAAATGCCTGCGCCAACTGCAAACGCATGTGAGGCTCCAGTTCTAGCCATACCGACCGCCAGTACTGGGCCGTCGATTCCATCACTGCCTCTTCTACTTCCTGCTCCTGCAGCCAAGTTAATAGACGGTGCAGTTCGCTCGGCATAGTGGCGAATCGCCGCCGTGCTGGTTTCTCTTCCGGCCTACTCGCATCCACTACCACCGCCATCAAAACTTTCTTGTGTACGTCAATCCCCGCGACCTTCATCGCTTCCTCCTCAGCGTGGAAGCGGCAGAACGCACGCGAAAAAGGTTACACACCGTCACGTGCTACCACCTCTGCTCGCAGGGGTGGCGCGACACAGATTGGTTCAAAACGCGCGTTCCTGATCAAACTCAAAAACGGCCTCACTTTATCCAGAGTGAAAACAGACCTTCGCCGTCCACGCTCCAGCAGCGTACACGCACCACTCAACTCATTTTCATGTCAATGGGTGGGCCGCAGGCCCATGCGTAACTCAAAA
>JASHPH010000276.1 GCA_030038255.1 Candidatus Sulfotelmatobacter sp.
CTGGCTTTGATGATGCGTTCGAGGAGGGCTTCGGGCTTTTGAGTTGGGTAGCCGAGCCGTTCTTGAGCCTGCGAGTTGATGGGGAATATGTCGTCCCAGACATTCTGGACGGGGGCTCCGGGCATCTCTTCGAAAAATCGCTTGTATTGCGGAACGGCACCCGGCTTGGTTTGCACAACGCGACCGTCGGCGATGAGTTGGTCCATCTTTTCTCGACTGTACCGCCAGAACCTCGTTACACCCATCACTTCGTACTGCGGGTTGCCCTTGGCAGCACCGCCCGGGCCGGTAAGATTGTCGAGTCGGTACAACCGCCCATCTCCGTCGTCATAGTGGTATTTCTTCAGATACTTCGGGTCGTAGTCTCCGTGCTGGTGATGGAAAGTGATCTCCTCGCCCTTGCCGTAGAAGAGCAGGATGTCGGCGACATTGCCGAACGCCTTTCGGCCCTGTTTGGCATCGCTGTGCGCCGTGGTTCTCTCCACGTAACCTCATTTCTAAAATTGACGGCTCCGAAAACGCCATCCATCAGCATCTTGAGATAGTGGCTGGCAGTCGGGTCGCAATGCAGGTAAATCGATCCCGTCACCTTGAGCACGCGATGGAGTTCGATCAGGCGCGGGGCCATCATGGCGAGGTAGGCCATCATGTCAGATGTGCCGAGGAAGGTTTTGAAAGCGCGCATGGCGTCGGAGACGCGACCTCCGCGCTCTACGATTTCTTCGTAGGCGCGCTCGGCGTCCATGTTCCACTCCCGGGTGTCTTCGAAGGCCATGATCTGCGAGGCGGAGCGGGTGCCGTCGCGCTTGGCGAAGAGGACGTTGTAGTCCTGGCGGCTGTTGAAGGGAGGGTCGAGGTAGATGAGGTCGACGGACTCGTCCTTGATGTGCTCGCGGAGGACGGTGAGGTTGTCGCCGTAGTAGAGCTGATTCTTTTCCACTGCCTGGAGATTTTAGCGCGGGCGGAAGGTCGGTGGGATTTGTAAGTTTGGTGTGGGTCTTTCGCCACCTTCGGGGCTTATTTCCTCAATGCATCTGCCGACCCACGGCTGGCGCCGTGGGCTGCATTCTTGCGCCGCTTCGCGGCTGCGTGCCGTGCGATTTTTCAACAACACTCCTTCGGTAACGCAGGCGAGCCTAGTGATCTCTTTTGCGTTAAATCCGCTGCCAAGGAGTCGTACGGTCGTTCGGAGGGCTTTCGCTTTTCCCTCGGGTGACGGAGCCGAAGACTCGTTTTCATGTCATCTTGAACGGCGGCGAAGCCGGCGTGAGGGATCTTACGGTAGCGGGGAAGCGTTGATGCTGCCGATGGGAAGTCCCATGGCGCAGACGACCGTGGTGATCTGTTTTGTAGCAGTGCCGCTGCGAACAAACGTACGGTCCCTCGGAGGGCTAACGCCCTCCTCAGGATGACACCACTCAGGTGAGCGGAACTAACTGGCTCTTCGGTCTGGCTGATAGCGGTGACGTTGATACCATCCGTAGCTGAGATCTTTCCAGGTCGGATTAGTGGATTCGATCAGCTTAATCTTTTCCTCCCTGCGCCAGGCTTTCATTTCCTTCTCGCGGCGAATTGCTGTCAATGCGGAACCGTAGCGCTCGAAATAAACGAGGCTTGTCACGTTGTATTTTGCTGTGAATCCGCCGAAGGCATGCGTTTTGTGCTGGAAGATACGCCGTTCGATATTGCTCGTCATTCCTATGTACAGAACGCGCCGCTGGCTGCTGAGGATGTAGACGTAGTAGATTTTGGGCACTTGATGAGAATGCAGAGCGCATGACGTGGCAGTCTGTGACAGTTATCACAGTCTCGTAGGGCATTTCCTGAAGGCGGAAAGCGCTCTGACGTCATCCTGAACGGCGGCGAAGCCGGCGTGAGGGATCTTACGCTAGTGGGTACGCGTTGATGCTACCGACGGGAGGTCCCATGGCGCAGGCGCCGCGACGATCTGGTACGCGGCATTGCCCCTGCAAACGGACGTACGGTCCCTCGGAGGGCTGACGCCCTCCTCAGGATGACAGAGTGTTTAACAAATTGCTTATATGACATTTGGGGGTGGGGTTAGCGTTTGAGCAAATGCCAGGCTTCTTTGAATTCGCTGTAGCGGGAGTTTTTGCGGTCGGGGGTGAGCCAGACTGTCGAAGGCGTGGTGGAGGGCGGCGAGGGGGAGGATGTACCAGGTGTCGGCGGGGATGATGAGGGCAGCAACGAAATCGATCTGGTCGGAGGAGTAGGGGCCGCGGCGGTTGCTGACGGAGCAAACGTAGGAGTGCAGGCGCTTCTTCGAGGTGCACTTCACTTGCACGCGGAGGAAGTGTCCGTGATGCTCGACGGCGAAGTCGTAGGGGGCGTTGTCGCCCCAGGGCTTGGTGACGCGGAGTCCGAGCTCGGCGGCGCGGGTCATGAAGCGCAGCTCGGCCCATTCGCCGCGCGCCTTGGCGTGGCGGATGCGTACGGATGAATTGTTCATGGAGGCTTCCCGGTTGTGGTCGAGAGGGATATTCCCACTTCTCGCAAAATCGGCAAGAAATGGGGCATCCCAAGGTAAGTCAAAGTCCCGGCTGGGTCGGGCGCAGCAAAAAACGCGGCCTTAGCGGGCCGCGTTGTTTATTTCTCTCTGTATTTTCAGTATAGCAATTTGGAGGGGGTAAACCGGAAAGGGTCGGGAGGGAAATATCTTGCGCTTGCGCAATGAGATAGCAAATTTTTGGGGTCGGGACCCCCTTGACAAGAATTTGCCGGAAGGCAGGTTCCTCCTGTCTCGCTGCGCTCGCGCGTCGGAATGACAACTTGATTTGCTGCCGAGCTACGCTCGGCCTGTCCGGGTCGGAGACCCGGACCCACACGAGCCGTGGGCTGCATTCTTGCGCCGCCTCGCGGCTTTTAAGGGAACTCCAGGGTCACGAATCTGGCCGTTTTTTGTCCGACGTTGGTCAGGCTGGGACTGTTGCCTGCGAGCCATTTCGAGTCGCCGGACTTGAGCTGGGCATCCCTGGGCACGTAGGACGGAATGCCGCCGTGGACCTGCTGGCTGGGCATCAGGGCGACGTCGCTCACCGCGATCAGCAGGTGCGAATGGAGCACCGGCGGCAGGACACCTCCGAGTTGCAGCTCGATGAGCGAGGCGCGGACGCCATCGTGGACCCAGAGGATTTCCTGCGTGCCTCCCTGGAGGATGTTGAGGCCGCGGACATCATCATTTACATGCGCCACTTCTCTTTTTGCCTGCGCGGTTTCTTTTTCCTGCGCGGCGGCGTGCGCGGCTTGCCGCTTGGCCTGAGCCTGGCGGAGTTTGTCGTCCTGCAGAAGCTCGATGGTGACGGCGCGGAACGGGCGGTCGGAGAGATTGCGGGAGATGTGAGCGAAGTTGCCGGGGATGAAGTCGGCTTCGCCGTCGGCGACTTTGACGGTGACGGGTTCTTTGCCGACTACGGCGTTGAGGACCTCGGAGGCGCCGAGGATGACGTCGACTTTGTCGTGGCGATGGCGGTGCAGGAGGGTTTCCCCGTGCGGCGGGACCTCGAGGT
Source organism: Candidatus Sulfotelmatobacter sp. (assembly GCA_030038255.1). Taxonomy (GTDB): domain Bacteria; phylum Acidobacteriota; class Terriglobia; order Terriglobales; family Acidobacteriaceae; genus Sulfotelmatobacter. The sequence continues at coordinate 3,528 of JASHPH010000276.1, forward strand.
TGAAGACGCGGACCTGGTCGTTGGTGAATGTGAGGTGATGGTGCGGCTCGGCGGTGATTTCGACTTCGGTAGCGGCCTGGGCGAGCGCAAAGACGGCAAGGAAGAGGAAGAAGCAGCGTTGCATGGTTGGGGATTGTAGCAGGGCGAGCTTCGGTGCCGTCCCCGGGAACTCACGGGAAAGAGGCTGCAGCTGTCGCTACTGCGCGCGGGTGAGTCGGATCCACTGCTCCATCTGATCGAGGTATTCGGCCAGGGCGCGGCGGCCGGCGGCAGTGAGGCGATATTGAGTGCGCGGGACGCGTCCTTCAAAAAATTTCACACAGGAAATGTATTGGGCTTCTTCGAGCTTGCGGGCGTGCACGCTGAGGTTGCCGTCGGTGGTCTTGAGCACGCGCTTGAGATCGTTGAAGCTGAGCGACTCGTTGGTGGCGAGCGCGCTGACGATGCCCAGGCGAATGCGCTCGTGAATCAGGCGGTCGAGTTCGGGAAGTTCGGGCGCGCGGACGGGCGCGGGTGCGTGCGTTTTTTCGCGGCTGTGCTCGCGGTGGCTCTGCGAGTGCGCCGGCTTGCGGGATGGGAGGGGTCGGGCCACAGTCGTCTAGCCTCCGTGCCTTCTGGCGATGAGAAATCCGAAGACGATGTGCAGGCCGCCGAAGCCCGCGGCGAGAAACCAGTTTTCCCAGGAGGCGGGCGCGAGGACGGTGAGACCGCCGAGAAGCATGAAGCAGAGGCCCATCACGGGGACAATGGCGACGGAGAAGGCGCCGCCGGTCATGATGCCGGCACCGTAAAGCAGCAGCCAGGTGGCGGGCAGAGCTGGCTGCATGCCTGCGCGGAATAAAAAGAACGTGAGGAAGGCGCCAGCGACGATCGGCGGAGCAAGCCCCAGAGCCACCTTGCGCGCGGGGCCGGAGAATAAGGGTAGGCCACGGCGGTTCGCCTTCCAGGTGCAAGAGAGCAGTCCGATGGCGATAGCGACGAGGCCTTCGGCCAGCCAGACGCGCAGCCAGGCAAACGAGGAAACTTGACGCACGGCGAGCCAGGCTGCGGCGAGTGCGGTGGCGCCCATGATCATGTATCCGACGCCGGAGACGGCGGTGAAGGCGGCGGAGCGCTCCATGGTGTCGCGAATGAAGCGGAGGTCGTCGGCTGGATTGGGAGCCGCGTCGAGAGCAGTGCGATCAGGCAGGGGAGGCGCGGAGACGTCCTCGATCGAGCGGCGAAAACGGCGCATGCGGTGCGGGCGCGGGCCGAACATGCGGGTAGAGTAGCGCCTCAGTCCGACAGTGTCAAGTACTTTGCAATACCAAGTAAACGGCCTCGACTGCCACTGTCGGATTGAGGTGAGGCGCAGGCGCTCGACACAGGAGAGAGCAAAATTCTAGATGTTGGTGGCAAATTAAAATGTCCGGTTTTTGTAGCAAGTGAAATGTCCGGTTTAGGTTAATAGCCAGCCGCCGTCGAGGCTGTGGGAAAGTGGGAATCCCGCGGTGTTTGAGGGATTTCCAAGCGAGGTGGGAAAGTCGGGTTTTGGACTTTTCCGCCTCGCGTCTTTTCCACAGCCCCACGCGCGCCGATTTTTTCGTTTTCTAGCGGCACCCCTGTCGCGCTGTAGTACCCCAGACTCTGGGGGCCGTAGGTGATCGTGAACGTTCCATCTAAGTGCTGGTGCACAGTGACCGAAC
>JASHPH010000277.1 GCA_030038255.1 Candidatus Sulfotelmatobacter sp.
CCGATGAAAACGACACACGAATGGTGGTCGAAAACCAAGTCCGATCCGGAAAGTCTCCACGCGTGGCTGCGCCGGCAGTACGTGGGCGAGTTGGCGGCCGTCAACTTGCTCTCGGAGCTGCTCATCCGCTTCGGCAGCACGATGAAGCCGAAGCAGTGGAGCACGATTCACAAGATCATGTGCCAGGAGGCTCTGCACGGGCACTGGATGAAGGACCTGCTCGACGCGCGCGGCATCCAGCCGGAAGCCAACGCGTCGGCCGAGCGACGCTACTGGCGCGAGGTCCTGCCGGCGGTCGACTCGTTCGAGAAGGCCGTCGCCGCGGGGTTCCACGCCGAGCACATGCGCCTCTACCGCATCCGCGAAATCGCGGCCGACGAGGACGCGCCGGCCGACATCCGGGACACCTTCCGGAAGATCCTCCCCCACGAGGAGTGGCACGAGGAGGCGTTCGCGGAGATGATGGGCGGCGCCGACATCACCGAGTTTCACGAGAAGGGGCTACGTGCCCTTAACCTCGTACTCGTCTAGATCCAGGCATCGGCTGGTAGTCCATCACGCCCGGGTGGACGGCTCGGAGCGGGTCCTCCGGTGTGTATTGCCCGGGCGAGTGGGCGAAAAAGACCGGGTTGCCGTCGGTGTTCTTGTACGGTCCCTCGAACACCACGCCGGCAGCTTCGAGGCGCCGGCACGCCGCCAGGACCTCCTCGGTGTCCGCGTGGCATCCGTCGGGGCCTTGGGCGACCCAGCGCCAGTGATCATCCGTCTGAGGCTTCTTCGTCGGCATCGCGATCCTCTCCCGGTACCAGCTCGTAGTCCTCGGGCGACAGGGAAGCAAGCCACCGCAGGCCTTCCACGAGCCCCATCTCGATGACCTGGCCGTCGGGGAAGCGGATGGTCGTCCCTCCGGCCGCCTTGCCGGCGAGCGCGTACGCGAGGGACCTCAGGTGCCCGTCTCCGCCAGCTGGTTGGCGATGCATTCGCTGCACTCCACATAAGGAGACCCGTCGGTGTCGTACTCGACGGGTCTCTTTGCTGCGAGCCACTCTTGGTCGGTTGGGTACTTCTCTGGGTCCGGCTTCATGCGCCGACCACAAGATGGACAGCGGAAAATCATGTTTTCAGCGTTATCAGAAACGCTGCGCACCGCGTCACGAATCTTCGAGCTGCCTCGCAATTTCCTTGCGGGTCCGCTCGCGGAGGACCGTGCGCTCTCGCTTCAGCAGCTCGCGCTTGAAGCTCTTGGCGACCTTGCGCCGAGGATCTCGGCCTTCCAGCATCGCCTGCTTCCTCTGCTTGGAGATGTCACCAGGCTGCTGGTGCATCTTGATGCGAGTCTTCATGGTGGAGCCGTCGGGTACTGCCCCCGAGTCCTACAGAAGTCCAGCCGATCTTCTTCACGTGCGTGGTCGGTCTTGAGGCTCCCGACAGCCCTTGCGCCTGTTTACGAGTTTGGCGCTCTCGGCCACCTATCTACAGAGTGTCCCCGGCTTCTCGGTTGCGAGAGGGCCGCGCGGTTCGTGTAGTCACGCCTCTCCGGTTACTCGAACTCCTAGCCGGAGAAACGGCGCATCAGCCCGTGAGGGCGAGGGGCGCGATTGCGTTGTCGTTCGCAATCATGGGTTGCCCAATTGGTTGAGGCGGATCAGGCGCCGCCTGCACGCAGATCGTTTTTCTTTCCGCAGTCGAATCTATGTCGGCCCCAAGGGGAACAACAAGACCGCTACGTCATATCTTCTCTCCCGGCTAAATTGCCTTTGGTATGATCAGATGTAGACTTTGCGGGGCATTTGGGACGTCAGCCGGATGCCGGCGCCCAACAATAGGTGCGAAGTCGAAGAGACGATCCTAAGTCTTCGACGGCGGCTTGTCCAGAGTGAAAGTCGTTTTTGTTGCTCGTTCGAGCAAGGTCTTCGATTCGGCGCGGACCGCCAGGAGGTCGAGCTTGTGGCCGGCGCGCTCGATGTCGAGCTGCGCGAGAAGCTCGCACGCGTCGCAGTACGGATGGTCCTTGTGCGCGGCGCGAATCTCGTCCTCGCGCTTCTTGGTCATCCCGTGCGGGTCTCGACTCACCATTGACCTCGTTGGTGAAGAACGCGGGTTGCAGCAAGAAGCACCCGCCACTCGTAGTCCTCGGCGCCGCTGGCCCAGCGAGACCAGATGGTGGAGCAAGCGCCCGCAATCAAGAGATCGATCAATGCCAGCATGGAAACCTCGGCAGCTTGAGCGCGGCGGCGGGAGCGGGCAACGAACCTGATTTGGAGGGCAGGACCACTGCTCGACCAACCGCCGCACTCAAACTGTCGAATCCACTGCGATCCTAACCATTTCTAGCTAGTTGTCAAGGTTTGGGGTTTCGGTCGTGGAAGCGGCTCGGGCAGGGCATCCCGTACCGGCCACTCGTGCCCACCGTGCCGCGCCAAAGCTCGCCGCCGCACTCGGGGCAGTGGTTGCCGTAGAAGAGGCGCGTGAGCCAGGCCATGAAACGATCTAGACCGGACGCCCGAGCTTGTGCAGGACCTGCTGCATGTCGCTCCACATCGATTTCTTCAAGTCGACGAAGTCCGGGAACGGTCGATGCGTTTCGGGGTTGTAGCTCTTGCGCAGTAAGAACGACGGGTGGAAAGTCGGCATCAGCGGGATGCCCTCCCACTCCATCCACTTGCCGCGGATCTTCATGATCTCGGGTTTCCCGCCGAAGAAGGCGGACACCGCTGTGCCCCCGAGTGCCACGATCGTCTTCGGTCGAATCGCTCGAAGCTGCCCCACTAGGTACTCGAAACACGCGTTCAACTCCAACTTCTCAGGTTTCCGATTCCCAGGCGGCCGACAGGCCACCGCGTTGCAAATGTAGACTTCTTCGCGCTTGAACTTCATGGCGCCGAGGACTTTTTCGAGGAACTTCCCCGCCGGCCCCACGAACGGCCGTCCCGTGTCGTCCTCCGTGCCTCCCGGCCCCTCGCCGACGAAACAAATCAGGGGCTGATTCGGATTTCCCTCCCCAAAGACGGACTTGTTTCGAGTCTTTGAAAGTACGCATTTCGTGCAGCTTTGGCATCTTCGGCGAAGTCCAGCGAGTCCATCTTCGCCAACAGGGTCGAGAACAGTGGCCGGAAAGAGCGCGGATCTCTCCACGTCATCCCCACTACTCGCATCCGTCGACGAAGTCGAGTCTTCCGCTTCGATCCAAACGATGGCCA
>JASHPH010000278.1 GCA_030038255.1 Candidatus Sulfotelmatobacter sp.
GCGAACTGGTCGGATCTTCGAAATCCGCTGACCGTTCGGACGGCCTACGACGAAATCACAGACATCGTCCTAGGGCCCATCGTCACGCCTCCCGCGCCGATTGAGCAGCGTGGGTTTGACGGCGCGATCATCATCTCGACTCCGCCCGCGCCCGCAGGCCGACTCTTCACGTCGCCGACCGCGCGCTTCCAGAACACCGACGTCGGCAACATGCTGACGATCTTCAACTCCAGTATTGCGATCAATAACCGAACTTTCACCATCGCCTCCATCATCAACCCGAACACGGTTCTCTGTAACCCGCCGCTCGTCGTCGACCCGGGGCCTCTCACCTGGCAGGTGGCCGGCCCCTCGCCACTTCCGGCTGGGGTCATGGCGATTCAGGTGCAGGCGGGTGATGTCTCCAGCGTCGCTCCGGGTTGGATCCTCTACGACGGCTTTTCGCAGTTCACGGTTTATGAGCGACAGCAGTTCTTTCCGGTCGTTGGGCAGAGCACGTCCGGGGGCAACACACAGCAGAGCGCGAAGCTTACCATCGAGGACGGCACGGAGGGCCAGGCGCTCGCAGATGGGACCTTCGAGGCAGAAGACGAGTTTGCGCAGACGAACGTAGGCCAGCCATTCTCCGTCTCCGGGTCCACAGCCTCCGTTCTCGGCAGCGACTTCACCAACAACGGCAAGTATCAGATCTACGCGGTCAACCCGGAGAACCCGGCGATACTGACCTTCCACGCTCCGCTCACGATTGCCGGAATCCTCGACACCGGGCAGCTCGATCCAAACAGCGCAGTCATCTACACGATGACGAACGGACAGTCGGGTGTGCAGGTCCAGCACATCGTCTACGGCCCCAGCTCTGCCCTCTTCGTCATCGTTAGCGGCAACCAGATCAGCGTCTATCTGGCGAGCGACGTCAATTCGAACCCGACGAGCACGGCTGGGCAGGTCGTGGCGGCGGTCAACGGTTTCCCGGCGGCGGCTGCGCTCGTCACAGCAACGCTTGGAGGGAACGGGCTCGATGTTGCAGCGGCGACGTCGGGCTTCCTGACCATCCCCGGCACGCGGCTCATCCCGGACTCCGGACCGCTCCAGTGGTCCCTTCTTCCATTCCCGCAGATTCAACTCTCGACGGCGTCCGCTCCGGCGGGAATCACGACGCAGCAGGGCGTCGACCTCATCCTCATCGGCCCTACGGCGTCTGCGACGACTGCCATCTGGACCTCCGCCGACGTGGGCAACGTCATCGTGGTCCTCGGCTCGGTCTTGGGGAACAACCAGACCTACACGATCACAGGAGTCCTGAACACCACCTCCGTGACCATCTCGCCGGCAGCGGCGTACTCGGGGACCAACGCGTCGATCACCTCCTTCACGACCCCTCTTCTGACTGTCACCGGTCTATCGGGGATGACGCCAGCTCTGGTCGGCCAGTACCTGAATCTCTCCGGCGCCGCAGCGAGCGGGAACAACGGCTCCTTCGAGATCATCACCTACTTCTCCCCCACGTCCGTCGCGGTGAATGACCCAGCCGGAAGCGCTCCAGACGCGAACAACGGATTCATCGTGTGGGGTGTGGTCGACACGGGGACCCAGACGTTCCCGGAAACGAACCTGACGTGGCAGGAGCACACGCTGACCGGAATCGGATTCGGCAGCATGGTGCAGCTGAACGCACCGTCGCTCATCGACTATCTGGCTCAGGACTTCGGAATCACCATCGACGACCAGGAGAGCGAGGCGCGGCAGCGAAGCTGGGTCGCCAACGTCACGCAGTGGATTGGCCTGAAGGGCACCGCGCAGGGTTACGAGATCATCGGGGCCATCAGCGGCTTCAACATTCAGGTCTTCGCGCTGTACCGCATCTCCCAGCTCGTTGCTGCAAACCTGCCCGACACAACCATCTACATCGTCGCGGATACCGGGGCCGGCCGGTCGGGCCTCGATGGGTCGCTGACGTTCTCCGGGGGTGTGGTCGTCTTCACGTCGCCGTCGGCGCAGTTCCTCCCCTCGGACCCTGGACTGGTCATCCAAACGGGCAACTGCGCCAACGACACGAACAACGCGCTCTACACGATCTACGAGTACATCAGTCCTACGAGCGTGTCCTTCGCGCCGTACAACACCGCCATCACGCCGGACTTCGGGCTAGACGGTACGGCCTCCAACCCAATGATCCAGTGGGACGTGTGCCGCATCTACACGACCCAGGCGCCGTACCGGCCGCTCTTCGACCAGATCAATCCGGAACTGATGCAGATGATCGTTGGCGTCGACAACTTCCTTGTCGACAGCTACTGCTGCCAGCCGTCGACGCCGGATTGCGGCTCCATCATCAACTACTTCCCGATCGACATCATCTCGGTCTCGCCGACCGTGTCGAACGGAGTCCCCGTCTACTACGAGGTGACGGCGCAGGGCGTTTTGGTTTCGCCTGGTGTCTACAGCACGCTGGGCGTTGTCCTCATTGCCGGCCCCTGGGAAATCACGGACAGCTCCTCCCAGAACTTCTTCATCGAG
>JASHPH010000279.1 GCA_030038255.1 Candidatus Sulfotelmatobacter sp.
GGGACGATGTCGCTCGTCCCCAGCGCCGTTCAGCCGGTCAGGAGGAAGAGTCCCTTGTGGTCCTCTTCGATGTTCGCCCCCTTGCAGTAGGGCTCCCAAATCTCCGGCATCGTTCTGCGGTCGATCTGCAAGAAGCTCAGGGGAAGACTCGTCGGCTTGAACGGTTTGCGACGAAGAGTCATCCCAGCCTCCGCCACGGTCTTGCTGCCCTTGCGATCATTGCACGGGTAGCAGGCGGTGACGATGTTGTCCCAGACGGTACGACCGCCCCGGATGCGAGGCAGGACGTGGTCGTAGTTCAGCTCTCGCATCTCCTTTCTTTCGCCGCAGTACTGGCAACGAAAGCCGTCTCTTGTGAAGACGTTGATCCGCGAGAACTTCACAGCCCGTTTCCTCGCGTCGAGGGGCTTGGTGAGCACCACGACCGCGGGCATTTTCATGACTTGCGACGGCGACGTCAGCACGTCCTCGTACTCTTCGAGGACGTGAACCTTCTTCAGGTAGAAGAGCGTCACCGCCGCCTGCCACGAGATGACCTTGTGCGGCGCCATCCAAGGCGTCAGAAGCAATGTTCGACCAGACATGACACTACGCCTCCTTTCCTTGGTGGCGGGTTGGGGTTGGGGTTAGAGACTAGCAGAAGTCAGTGGAGCAGGCCGTGCTGCTCGGCGTAGCGACGGCGCTCGCGCTTCGGCACGGTGTGCGGGATGATCTTCTCGGCACGTTCGGAGCCGATGTTCGCCGTCGCCCAGAACTCTTCGCGAGTTTCCTCGCTTCCTTCGAGGAAGAGTTTCTGCGCGAGCATGGTGTCGGGGTGCGGAACCCCGGGGACGTAGATGCAGAACGTGCGGATGATGGAGCCCTTCTCGTCGAGCTGCTTGACGATGTGGCTGTCGCGCTCGATGCGATACCGCTCCTTTCGACCCGGGGTGCGGCCCTCCACCTCGACGTAGAAGCACCGCTTCTTTTCGAGGTCCTCGATCTGCTCTCGGGTGAGGCAGGTCCGAAGAAGTTTCTCGGCCTTGCCTTCGGCTTCGCGTGCGATTCGGGCGGCCTCCTCCGCGGCGCGGCGGGCGGCTTTTTCCTTGTTCAGCTCGGCAATCAGCTCGGCCTCGCTGAGACGACGACGCGAGTAGCGCTGGATGCGGTCGGCGTCGACTTTGGCCTCCGAGATTTGCTCGTAGCGATCGTTCCACACGCCCCAGGCCGCGCGGCTTGCGATCAACTCGGCGTAGTTCGCCTTGGAATTGTCCCACCAGCCGGCGTCGCCGTACGTGGTGCAGTTGGTCGTGCCCCACGTGTTGGCTGCAGTCCCCTGCTGCCGAATGTACGCCTGATTCCACTCGTTCCAAACTTGCGTGATGGTTGCCATGATGGTTCCGTTGGTGGTCATTTGCGTGGTTACCGTGCAGACGTTGTTGATCGCGGTCTGTAGGCCCGCCATCATTGGTGCCAGATCCAGGCCGGCAGGGACCTGGAACGTGAACGTCGACGACCCCGTCGTGATGCCGGAGGTGACGTTGATGGCCATGGCGCCCGGCGCGAACATGGTCAGCGGGGGCGTCGTCAGGGTGAAAGTGCCGATGTTCGTGGCGGCGCCGCCCGTTCCTCCGGTGCCTGGGAGGAGCGCGCCGGCCGGAGCCATCTCGGCCCTCTCCATGGCCTCCGCCATGAGGTCCGCCTCGTACCGGCGCGGAGGGGGAGGAGGTGGAGGAGCGGGAAGAGCGGGTGCCGGACGGGGACCCTCCGGGAGGATCCCCATGTTCACCGCTTCGAGCGTGGCATCCACGACGGCCTGATGCGCGCGATGCATGTTCGCCGGAGTTGCCGGCTCGTAGAGCACGTCCGCTAGGGTCGGCATCGGCTCAGCCCGGCGCCGCTTGTTTGACGAAGATGATTCGCTCGGCGTCCGGGTCGAACTCGTTCATCTGCTCGCCGGGGTCACCCTTCTTGCCGACGACCTTGAAGGCTTGGTAGCCCTTCTTCTTCATGTCGCGGAACGTGTTGCGTGCGACCTCGACTTCATCATCGTTGTCCTTCGACCACATGATCTTGGTGTCACCCGTGTGATCTTGGATGGCCAGGTAGTGTTTCCCGTTGATGGGGTCCTCGTCGACCGTGAGGACGGGCGGGGGCATGTCGACTTTCGGCTTCTCTACGACGGACTGGGTCATGGTTCCTCCTTTTGATCTTCGAGGGGCTGACCGGAATCGAACCGGCGTATGGCGGGGTTAAAATCCGCTACTCGACCGCTGAGTGACAGCCCCAGAGGGCCTACAGGCCCAAAAGCGCAAGGGGCAGGCCCCCGCACAACCTCCGTGTGTTGGGGCCGGGCTCAAAGCACGCGGCGGTCAGTCGATCTCCAATGTCAGGCTCCCGAAAGATCGAGCTACGAGTAGCACGATCCGCGGATCTCGCCAAGAGGCGAAGGAGGGCTTGCTCGTCCGGCACTTCGAGCAACGCAAGTGTATTCGAGCGACGGAACCAGTCCTGCTCGATGAGCGGGTGCTCCTCGACGAACTGGCGCATCGCGTGGCAAGCCTGCACGGCTCGCTGCGCGGCCGACAAGTCCGCTCGAACGACGAGGGTGAGCTTGTCGGCGCTCATCCGGCTTCCGCGACCGGCTTCACCGGCGCGCCCCTCGACGGACGGGGCCGCTTGCCGCGCGGGGTCTTTCGAACCCACACGACGAGGGCCTCGACTTCGTCGGAGCAGGCCTTCGGCGGTCGGAAGGCCCAGAAGGGCTGGTCCTTCGGAACCGTGACCTCGGGCCAGACACCGAGCTGCGCTAGCGCGCGGGTGATGCTGTGCCACGGGGGCGCGTCGTTGGAGCAGCGCTCCATGACGGCGTACGGAATGCCGCGAGCCAGCCCGTACGCGACGTGCTGGCTTCGGGTCAGTTGAGCGCAAGAGCCGAATGCGGCCTGTGCGCGGGAATGAGCTTCTACTTTCTTCAGTTTTTCCATGATCTTCTCCTTCAAGTGGTTCGGGTTGGGTGCCGCACACCACGAGGAGGACCACGGATCCGGTATATTTACAGGAAATGCATGACACGTATGTTCGCCACTTCACCTTTCGTTGTCAAGAAGACGGGTGCGATCGAGAGGATTCGAACCTCCATGGGGTTTTGCCCCGCTGCCACCTCAAGGCAGTGCGTCTACCAAAGTTCCGCCACGATCGCGTATTCCCTCGACAAGGGGTCGCCAAGACAACTTTCCATGTAGTCCTGACAGCATTCGAGGGGGTGCTCAGAGAGGGAGTCGGACCCTCATGGGGATTGCTCCCCGCTGGCTTCTGAGGCCAGTGCGTCTACCAGTTCCGCCACCTGAGCAAATGGGCATCAAGTCCAGGCATCAGTTTACTAGGGGAACCGCTGGCAGAGGTGCTGCCCCTGCTTTTGGTGTCCGGGTTAGACTGGTCTGGTGCTTGGGAGCGGTGCCCTCCGCGTAGTTGCATTTAGGGCGAACACCCCGAAGGGTTAGTCCAGAAGAGCGACCCGTATCCCCGAAGGGGCGGACATCGCCAATCCTTAATACGTTCCACGGCCCGTGATCTCCTATGGACCGATCTCGCCCCGAGCTAGCAACAGGCACGAGACCGGGCGGGCCGGGTTCACCGGTTTGACCCCGCAGTGCTATCCGAGGGAGTCGAACCCTCACGCTCGTCTTAGGAGCGCCGGTGTTTGAGACCGGGGCGTCTACCTGTTCCGCCAGGATAGCGTTTGTAGAGGTGGAGAGACTTGGACTCTCACGCCCTTTCGGGCGCCGGCTCCTAAAGCCGGTGCGTCTGCCATTCCGCCACACCTCCTCAGTTTCCAGTCTTCGGTTGGATCACTTCCAGGACCTCGAATTGTGTGAACTTCAGAATCTTGATCGGCTTGCCCTGCTTGTTTGCGATCTGCTGGGCGTCTTCACGGAGACGGGGCGACAAGATGCGAGCTTCGTCCGCGCCCACAAGCGGGAACCACATCCCGTTGGGGGTCATCACGGCGGGGACTCCTTCGTCGTCTTCGTCCTTGTCCGCCATGACGTAGGCGAACATCTTGTCGATCTTGGGCATGTAGTGCGGGACGCGGGAATCGCACCCGCCGGGTGCCTGCTTGTCGAGCAGGTGTGTTCACTAGCTCACTCGTCCCGCTAGCTGTACCAGCTGAGAAATCCATTGTCAAGATCAAGGTGACGAGGTCTGTGCGGCGGCCTCGGCGTTCTGCAGGAGGATGTTTTCGCAGTTGTTCTGCGCGAAGGTGTTGGCCTCGAAGCCGGCGACGACCGTCGAGGTGGCGGCGATGCCCGCGGCTATCGCGGCGCCGATGTCGATGCCGTTCTTCGCCGTCTGGTTCGTCGTCGACGTGTCGATGGCGGCTGTGACGCCCGAGCTGCCTCCGAGGACGCTCCCCAAGAGAATCAGTGCATTGTGCCAGTTTTGCGTCGACTGGCACGAGGCAACGAGCGCGGGGTTCGGCGCCGTGACCGGAGGGGTCAGCTTGAGGCCGCCCGCGGCCGGGGACGGAACCCTCGGCGTTGTGATGCAGCCCACTGTTCCGAGAATTAGGAGGCAAAAGACGAACTTCTTCATGAAAGTCATCGTAACATTGGTAGGAGCGGACAGAATCGGACTGTCACCTCCCGCTTATCAGGCGGGCGTCCAGAACCACTAGACTACGCTCCCGTAGTGCCCCAGAGAGGGATCGAACCTCCGTTTCCTCCGTGTGAAAGAGGCGCTCTGCCATTGAGCTACCGGGGCAAAGGAGGGGCGGAGGCCCCTCCGGCTGTTACTCGACGCTGAGCACGACCCCTGCGCCGACGGTCTTGCTGCCCTCACGAACAGCGAACCGCATTCCGGGCTCCATCCCGACGGGCTTCTTCAGCTCCAGGGAGACCTTGGAGTGGTCACCAGGAGCCAACATCTTGTTGCCGTCGAGTTCCGTCACCGCACCGGTGACGTCCGTCGTCCCGAAGAAAAACTGCGGCATGTAGCCCGGGAAGATCGGCGTGTGCCGACCGCCCTCCTTCTGGGGGATGACGAACAGCTCGGCGGTCGCCTTCGTGTGCGACTTGACCGAACCGGGCGCGATGATGACTTGGCCGCGGACCACTTCGTCGCGGTCGACACCGCGCAGGAGCAGCCCGACGTTGTCGCCGGCACGGCCTTCCGCAAGGTCCTTGTGGAACGCTTGCACGCCCGTGCAGACGACCTGGCGCGGCTTGGCGTCCGCGTCCATGAGGCCGATGATTTCCACCGTGGCTCCGACCTTGATGGTGCCGCGCCCGATGCGGCCCGTCACGACGGTGCCACGACCGGGAATGGTGTGGACGCCCTCGATGGGGAGCATGAACGGCGAGGCGTAGTCACGGACGGGGTCGGGGAAGTGCGTGTCCATCGCCTTGAGCAGCTCGCGGATGCACGCCCCCTCGTTGGCGGGGTCGCGCAGAGCCTTGAGTGCCGAGCCCTGAACGATGGGCGCGTTCTTGTAGCCGTGCAGCTCCAAGCACTCGGTGGCTTCCTGCACCACGAGTTCGAGAAGCTCGGCGTCGGCGATGTCGACCTTGTTGATGAAGACCACGATGCGCTCGACCCCCACCTGACGAGCGAGCAGGATGTGCTCCTTCGTCTGGTGCTGCGGCCCCTGCGACCCATCGACCAGGAGCACCGCGCCGTCCATCTGGGCGGCTCCAGTGATCATGTTCTTGATGTAGTCGGCGTGGCCGGGGCAGTCGATGTGCGCGTAGTGGCGCGCATCGGTCTCGTACTCGACGTGCGAGACCTGGATGGTGACGGTCTTGCTCTCGTCGCGGACCGTTCCACCCTTGGCGATGTCGGCGTAGCTCTTGACCTTGGCCAAGCCTGCGTGCGCCTGCACCGCCAGTACGGCAGCGGTGAGCGTCGTCTTGCCATGGTCCACGTGGCCGATCGTCCCCACATTCACGTGCGTCTTCATGTTCGTATCCTCGGGCCGCCACGCCCTTTCTCTCTTCTCTCCTTGTTGCGCCCCGCCTCAGGATGAGGCCCCAGGGACGTGTCACGGACTCGGAAATTCGAGCCGTGGTCATTTTCTCGCCTCGTCGAGGCGTTTGATCACTACATCACGAAACGAAGGGCCGTACACGTCGCCCAGCACCTCGCTGAGCTTCGAGAGGATCCTCTCGTGCTTCATCCCCGCCTTGCGGGCCTCGTCGTAGAACGAGGGCCACGAGGGCATGCAGCCCTGCGAGCGAAGTCGGTCGAACAAGACATCGAGGGGGAGACCGCGGGTCTCGAAAAAGCGAAACACTCCCTCGACAACAACCTTTCCATCGGTCGTCTTGCCGACGACCTTCAGCTCACGGCTTCCATGCGCATCCGTCCTTTCTTCGTTGATGATCTACGGTAGGCCGCAGTGGAGTTGGACCACCAAGCCGCCTGCTTATAAGACAGGTGCCAACGACCGGTCGGCTTAGGCTACGGCCCGCAACAGCGACGGAAGATCGCTCTCTGCGGGGTAGCCACCTATGAGGAAAGTCCAGCGCCGGTCCTTGCGCTTCCAGTATTCGCAGCCGCCCTTCGAGAACCCGACGTGAATGACGTCTCGGTCGAGCGTGATGCCGATCCAGCCGATCCGGTCCTGCACGACCGAGAAGCGGCGCCGCAGTGACGCGGGCAGCTGGGAGAACGTGAGCTTGTTCTCCTTCGCTCGGAAGTTGGGATCGTGCTTCATCGGTTGCATCCTACCACAGTGCGGGGCACGAGACTCGAACTCGTCTGGGTCTGCTTGTAAGGCAGGTGTCCTCCCTGAGGGCTAGCCCCGCGTCAATGTCGGGGTGGGAAAAACCCCGGGTGTCTGCACAGAAGCTCGAACACCAGCTTCGAGCATTGTCGCCGAAGTCTCTTGTTGGTGAAGGGCGAGACGGCGAAGTGAGCGTTGGCGGCGGCGGAGTACTTCTCGTTGCGCTCGGCGTAGGCCTTGCGGAGAGCGTTGAGCGCCCGCTGCTGCCCATACGTCGTCCGCATGCAGCTCCACTTGTAGAGTGCCCGCCAGACCTCCCTCTCCGCAAGATGCCATTCGCGGATTTTCATCCACTTCTCGATGGCGCGGTCGTGAAGGGCCTTAGGCTCAAGCCCCTCGAACTTGTCGCGGACCCAGGCTTCGTAGCGGCCGGGCGCGAGCGAGATGTCGAGGGGCAGATGGCCCGCAGCCCAGCCGGGAGAGGTCACCGCGAGACGACAACTACCTCGATGACGTCGACGACGTGGACCTGGTGGGTCGGCTCCGGCACGGGTTGCACCGGCGCCCGCGCGGCGAACGACTTCTCGACGACCTGATGAACGAAAGCGACGAGCTGCTCGTCCGAAATCTCCACCGGCGCAATTTCGCGGAGGGCGGCAATCGTCCCCTGCTCGATCTGTTTCTTCGCCTCTTCGAGGGTGGTCTCGTTGCTGATGGCCTTCGCGATGACCTCGTCGAGTGCCTTCTTGAGACGCTCCATCGGAGGCTCGAAGCTGAAGTTGTTCGAGATGGCCTCGCGCATCGTCATCGGTGTGAGCGCATTCTCCGCCGCAGGCGCAGAGAACACCTCGGCAGACGGCGCCGTGCCCGGCAAGTTGTTCAAGCTGTCGATGACGACGTGGTCCATTGCGGCCGGCACCCCCTGCGGGGCGGCTCGGCTTAGCCCGTGAGCCACCGGCGCGGTGGGTGCCATCTCCTTGTCGTCGAAGTGGTCGTAGCAGCGCTGGCACAGACCGACGGTCGTACCCGTGTCGACGACCGCGGTGTCGAGCCTACTCTTGCACTTCCAACAATGCTTGATCATCGCTTCTCCTTACTAGGATCCTTGTTCCGGTGCCAGGGTTCGAACCTGGATAGCGGGTTCCAAAGGCCCGCGTCCTACCATTAGACGACACCGGAGTGCGGCATGGTCAGGGCGGGGGGATTTGAACCCCCATCACGCGCTCCCGAAGCGCGTGGTCTACCAGGTTGACCTACGCCCTGTTACATCTTTCCCTCTGCTTTTGCTTGATCGATGCCTCGCCGGATGATGTCCGGGTCGGCGGTGAACTCCCATGAACAACGAATGGCGACCGCTTGGTTGCCCTCGAACAGGAGGGCGGTGTGCACGTGCTCGGTGCCGTGCAGAGCTTCGATGAGAGGGATCTTCTCCTCACGAAGCATCGTCTGGATCGCCTCACTGTAGGCGGTGCACGCCTTCTGCGCCGCGATCTCCTTCGCTCGGCGAACAAGGGCCTCGTTAATCATCGACTCGCCTCGTCGTGTTGGCGGGGTGCTTCTGCCCCTCGAAGTCGATGTGAGCCACGTTGACGTCGTGCCGGACGCACCAGACCTGAAGCCCCTTAGGGGTCAGACCTACCTCCAGCCGCGCGTATTCCTTCTGCGAGATCTCCTCGCCGGCCTCTTTCTTCTCCGCGACTTCCATGCCGCAGAGACCGCAGTGGAGGAAGGCAACGAGTTCGTTCCTGTTGGAGATGCCGACCTTCTTGTCTGAGATCGTCCGATCGAGGATCTTGCCCGCCTCGGCGCAGCCGGGGCACGTGTGTCCTGCTCGATGATCGTGTTTCTCCATGCGTTCTCCTTCGTGCCGGCGGGGAGACTCGAACTCCAACGCCCTAGGGCTTATGAGACCCTGGTCCCCTCCGCTGGGGTCACCGGCCATATCCTTCTTTTTCCATCGCGTCGATGTCGCTTTGGATCTTCGCCTTCGCTTCTTCGACGGTCGCCGACCCGGACATTTCGACGAGCTTGCTCAGGTCGTCGATGCCCATCGCCTTCTTCATGCGCGCGATTCCGTCCTTCGTCACGAGGTCGGGTCCGGGACCGAAGATGCTGTCGAGCTTCCCCTCGGTGAGGTCCTTCGCGAGCTTCATGCCAGGCGCGGGCATGTCTCCGTGCGTGCAGATGAGGAGAGCCTTCTCGACCACCGCCCAGGGGTCACGTCCGAAGCAAATCTGGCCGGCGGCCTCGCACGCCCGCTTCCGAGCGTCGTGCGCAAGCTGCGTCTCCGCTTCGAGCTTCTCCCAGAGCCACGAGCACGCGCAGGCCGCTTCATCCATCGCGGCCTCGTTCACCGGCGTCTTCTTGAGCGCGCGCTCCTTGGGAGGACCCATGCCCGCTAACCAGGCTGCGATCCTTTCTTCGGTGACGTCGGGGGGACGAGGCATGTGCTGACCGTACCAGCCGATCAAGGCATGGTCAAGTGTGCTAGAACGGCCCGCATGGAAGACGACGACAAGCTGTTTCTCTACTTCGTCATCAACACCGACCTTGGAATGGAGGCCGGAAAAATCAGCGTGCAGACGGGCCACGCGGTCCAGTACGTGATGGAGCGGTACTGGCACGGGACGCAGCTCAACATGACGGACGCAGAGACCGCGAAGTGCCTCGTCTTTCACAGCTGGAGGACGTCGCCGGACCACGGCAAGATTTCGCTCGCCGCGAACGCCGCGGAGTTCAAGCAGGTCCGGGTGGAGAACCCGGACTGCATCGTGGTGACCGACCACGGCTACACCGAGGTGCCGCCGGGCTCGGAGACCGTCCTTGCGGTGGGACCGATGAAGAAGAGCGAGCGCTCTCCTATCCTGCAGAAGCTCAAGCCCCTCAGGAACCTGAAGAAGTCATCTCCCCGCGCGTGACATCTGTCCCATGATCTGCCGGACGAGGAGTGGGTCCATGTTCAGCTCGCGCGCGACGTCGGCGGCCGACATGCCCGGCTCCGCGTCTTCGAGGAAGGCGAGCACCCGCTTCTTGGCCTTTGCCATCGCATCGGGGCCAGTCGGCGGCTGCGCTGGCGGCCCGGAATGAGGACCGTACGTGCCGCCGTTGGGCGGTGGGGGCGGAGCCGGAACAGGTACCGGCGCTCCGACGACTTCAGCGATGATGGCGGCGTGACGAGTGACGAGCGGCATCAGCTCTTTTTCGAGAGCTGCGATTTGGGTGTTGATCTCGTCCCTCTGCCCACGAAACTCTCGCAACTTCTCGCCAACTTCGGCGATCTTTGCGCCAACAGTGGCCAGTTCTGACAAATCCATGAGTTCGGTCCTCTAAGATCGTCAGATTAGCACCCCCGGCGTGACTCGAACACGCGAAACAACCGCTTCGAAGGCGGCGGCCTTGTCCACTAGGCTACGGGGGCATGGCGTCCTCCCCGAGGGTCGAACTCGGAATACGACCTTCGGAGGGTCGCGTGATATCCATTTCACTAGGAGGACAGGAAATCAGGGGCAGGCGCGCGGGCGCCAGGCGTGGAGCTTCTCTTCCGCTTCGGCCTGCGTCATCGTGCCCTTCCGCAGGCCCTCGTAGACGGCTTCTTCGACCTTGTCCTTCTCCTTCGCCTCGGCGAGCGGCTGCGGCCAGATGTTCTTCGGGCTGTCGCTGCCGCCCGCGCTGAGCGGGATGAAGTGGTCGAACTCATACTTGGAGTAGTCGGCCTTCGGGATGCCGTAGAGCCTCGCGACGTCGTCCTTCTCGGACTCGGTCACGTGGCGCCGGCAGTAGGGGATGTGGACCTCGTAGCGGTAGCCGACGAAGTCGGGGTCGCTCGCCGTGCAGAAGAGCCCGGGCGTCCACTCGGGGTTCGGCAAGTGCCAGATGCCCTTCGCGTCGCGGCACGGAGGGGGAGCCGCCTCGACGGCGACTTCTGGTGCTGCATCGACCACCGGCGCTTCGTGATCGGCCACCTCGGTGATGGTGATCTCCACCGGAGGCACCGGGGCCGATTTGCAGGCTGCCAGCACGAAGAACGCGAAGATGAGCGAAAATGTCTGCATCTTCAGCCTAAAGTAGGCACGATCTTCGTGTTTGGCAAGGTTGGCGTCCACCCCGGGATTCGAACCCGGAATAAAGGTTTCGTAGACCTTCGTGATATCCATTTCACTAGGCGGACATGTTTCGTGGGGACGACGCGATTCGAA
>JASHPH010000280.1 GCA_030038255.1 Candidatus Sulfotelmatobacter sp.
GACGTTCGCGGCGCGCACTATGACGTTGCGGTCGATCTGCAGGGGGCGATCCGGTCGGCCGTGCTGGCGCGCTGGTCGGGCGCGGGCGTGGTGTTCGGAGCAAGCGAGCCGCGAGAGTCGCCGGCGAGCCTTTGGTACACGCGGCGGGAGATTGCGCGCGGCGTGCACGTGATCGAGCAGAATTTCTCGGTGGCCGAGGCAGTCGCGCAAAGGACGATGGCGATGCCGCGGGCGGAGCTTCCTCGCGATTGCGCAGCAGAAAAGAGGATCGACGAGCGGCTGGCTGAGGCGGGCGTGGGGAAATTCGCGATTCTGAATCCGGGCGCCGGTTGGGGAGCGAAACGGTGGCCGGTGGAGCGTTATGGACACGTGGCGCGCGCGCTAGCGGAGTGCGGAATGCGCCCGATTCTCAACTACGGGCCGGGCGAGGAGGCTCTGGCACGCGAGGCCGAAGACGCGAGCCGGGAAACAGCGCGGACGATGAAGACGACAATCAGCGAGTTGATTGCACTGACGCGGCGGGCGGAGTTATTTGTCGGTGGCGATACCGGGCCGATGCATCTGGCGGCAGCGCTGCAGGTGCCCGTGGTGGCGATTTTCGGGCCGACGGATCCCGCGCGCAACGGTCCTTACGGAACGCGCAGTATTGTGCTGCGGAATCCGGCGAGTGAGACCACGCACGCGCGGCGGGCGCAGGCAGACGAGGCCATGCTGGAGATCGGCGTGGAAGCGGTGATCGATGCGGCTCGCCGTCTGCTGATGAAGGACGAACGCGGGCTGAAGCAGCGCGGGCACGATTGCCCGCGCCACACGGACGACTCCAATGGCTGAGTGGCCCCGGGTGGCGCGGCGCATACGCGTACCGCTGGGATTCGCTTTCCCGGTGCTGTATTTCTGGCTGGCGCGGCCAACGTGGCGGGCGATTGCGCTTGGTGCGGTGTTGATTGTGGCGGGGCTTCTGATTCGTGCAATGGCTTCGGGGCACGTCCGCAAGAATGAAGCGCTGGCGACTTCAGGCCCGTACGCGTACACGCGAAATCCTCTGTACCTGGGATCGTTGCTCATTGGCGTGGGATTCGCGGTTGCGGCGCGCAGTTGGTGGATTGGCGCTGTGCTGGTCGCGATGTTCTTCGCGATTTATCTTCCGGTGATTCGCGGTGAAGAGGCGTTTCTGCGGGAGAAGTTCCCAGAGTTCGAAGAATATGCGCGGCGGGTGCCGCGGATGTGGCCGAGGATCACTCCGGCTACGCTTGGTTCCACTCCGGACGGGGGTGGGTTCTCGTTCGAGTTGTACTGGAAGCACCGCGAATATCAGGCATTGCTGGGGACGTTGGCGATGCTGGCGGCGCTGGTGGCAAAGATGATGCTCAGCCGAGGGTAGGGATCCTCCGACTGCGTTGTCATCCGCTCATCGCAGATGACAACTTCGCTCAGGATGACAATCCCTGAGTTATTTCTGCGCTAACAATTCCCTCGCTCGGCTTAATTCCGGACGCGTCGAGTTTCCGCCTTCGCAGGTCTTTATCAACAGCCCGTAGTATTCGTTCGCGTCACTTTGCCGGCCGGCAGCTTCGGCGGCGCGGGCGGCGCCGTAGAGTCCGTTGAAGCGGTTGGGGCTGAACTTCAGGTCGGCCTGATATTCCGCGAGAGCCTGCTGCGGGCGCTTGGCTTCGAGCAGGATTTCGGCAATCAGTTCGCGCGCGGGAATGCCTTGCGGCTCGTCGCCGAGGGATTCTTCCTTGTCGGCCATGGGGCGCAAAATGGCGACGGCGTCGTCATACTTGCCTTCCGAAAACGCGAGCCACGCACGGGCCTGATTCAGATCGTCTTCCGTCGCTTCGGCGAAGTCGCTTTTTTTCTCATCCACGAATTTCTCGTGGATCGCCTGGATGGCGTTGACATCCTTACGGACTTCATCGGTCTGGTGAAGGTGCGCGGCGCCGATCGCCTTGGCCCAATAGCTGAAGGAGTTTTCTGCAGTGCCGGGGACGTTCGCCGGCGTGAGCGCCGCGGCGGTCGTCCAGTCGCGCATTTCGAGCGGATACAGCGCGGCAAAGTGCGCTTCCGTGGCCAGGTGCGGATCGAATCCCAGGCCGTACATATCGTGCATCGCGGGCATGGTGTTGATTTCCTCCATCAGCGCGCGGGCGTCGGACTCACGGCCACTCTGCATGTAGGCGTAGAAGAGGAAATCCATGGCATGGAACTGGTGACCTTCGCCGCCCATGTGCATGGCGGCGGATTTCCGCGTGGCGGCGATGGAGGCCAGATTGGACTTGATGTCGTCGGGCCAATCGCCGACGCGGGCGAAGATGTGCGATGGCATGTGCAGCGCATGCGGCGAGGCGGGTGCGATCTCGGCGTAGCGGCGCGCGGCGGGAATGCCGAGCTGCGCCAGTTGCGGTTTGTCGTAGCTGTGGATGAGGTAGTGGGCGACGCCGGGGTGGTCGGGCTCGATGGTGAAGAGCTTTTCGAGAATGGCCGCGGCTTGTTTGCGATTGGCGAAAGTCGCGTCGTGGTGCGGCTCGGAGGCCAGCAGGGAGAGCGCGTAGAACGCTGCGGCCTCGTGATCATCGGGATAGGATTCGTAGACTTTCTTCATCGCGTCGGAATAGGCCTTGGCGCGAGTGTCGTGGTCGAGCTTGTCGGAGTCGGCGTAGTAGGCACGAATGGCGCGAATGTAGAGCTGTTCACGCGGCGTCGCCTTGCCCGCAAGCCCTTCGGCAATTTTGACCTGCTCGAAACCGCGAGTGTTGACCGTGGCGTCGGGCACATTCCACAGCTGGTGCCAAATGCTCATGGCCACGCCCCAGTGAGCCATGGCGCATTGCGGGTCGTCCTGAGCTATCTCGACGAATTCCTTTTCGGCCTCCTCGTACCAGAAGGAATGCAGCAGCGCGACGCCACGCTCAAACGGCTTCTGCACAGCCGCGGCGCAGGAAATGGGGAAGTGGACCGTCCCCAGCTGCGCTTCGTTCAGGTCTTCGTGGTGATGGTGATTCTTGTCGTCGTCATCCGCGGCGGCGGCGAGGGTGAACCACAGCGAAACGAGGAGAATGCAGGCAAGATGCTTGAGGCTAAGACGATTCATGATGAACCCCAGGAATGTGGTGAGGAAATTTTAGTCGCTGGTTCTCAGGGAATCAAACAGACCAGGCAGGTCACAGCCACAACAGCGGCACCAGGCCGGCGGCGGCGAGAGCAACGAGAAGCGGAAGGCTCTGCGCTCCGGTTTTGCGGTCGGCGAGGGAGAAGGAATAGACGCCTTTGACCAGATTGTTGCTGGCTGCAGCGATGAGAACTGCTCCGGCGGCGACGTTGAATGGAGTGAGCGTGCCGGCGGCCTGGGTCATGCCCATGATGAAGGGGTCGACGTCGGTGACTCCCATGATGGCGGCGAGAATCTTGACTGCGGCGTGCCCAAGATAAGTCGTGACCAGCTGCGTGGTGACGACCATCGCCAGAAAGAACACGGCGAAGAGAAACGCGGCCATGAGTTCGAGAGGATTCGCGGGCTCGAATTCGCGTTTGATCTGGGTATCGACGGCGTCGGGCCAGCGGGACCACAGCCATCCCGTGGCGATGGCGATTGCGGCGAGGAGAAGAAACGACGGCATCAGTATTCGACCGAGTTGACGGTTGAAAAGAAGCAGAAGAACGGTGAGGCGGAGGTACATGACGCCCGAGGCGATTAGAATGCCGCCCGCGAAAAGGTGCGGGCGCTGCTCACGCGCCGCGCGCCGCGACATGGCGACGGTGGCGACCGTGGACGAGTAGGCCCCGCCGAGCAGCGCGGCGAGCACGACTCCGCCGCGCTCTTTCGTGACTTTCTGCAGCACGTAGCTGCTGTAGGAAACCGTGCTCACAGCGACGACAACCAGCCAGGTCTTGAACGGATTGAGATGGAAGCGTCCGAACTCCTGGTTGGGCAGGATTGGGAGAATAACGACCGTGAGCAGCAGAAACTTGGCGAAGGTGAGAAATTCATCCGGCGCGATGCGGGTGGCGAGCCGTTCCAGGCCCGTCTTCAGTTCGAGAAGCAGCAGGTTTGTTACGCTGAGCGCGGTGGCGATCCACAGGTGGTTGTAGGAGACCAGGGCGCCGACCAGGTAAATGGACAGGCCGGACATCTCGGAGGTGATGCCCGCGTCTTCGGTCTGGGCAAGTTTGTGCCAATAAGACAGCAAAAGAAAGCTGCCGACCACCAGGAATCCGAGGGCCACAGGGAGAAGCTGTGTGCCGGAGGCAAGGGCAATGGAGTACCCGAGGAGTCCGATGAGCGGGAAGGTGCGGACGCCGCCGAAGCCGTAGAAGCCGCCGGTTTTGTGCTCCTCACGTTCCAGTCCGACAAGAAACGACAGGAACAGGACGAGGATGATCTTGACGGCTTCGGGTGACAGCCAACGGTAGAGTTCCACTCGTGCTTCGGGCTCCTGTGATGCGAGAAGTATAGAACGGCGACATGAGCGCAGTGTCATCGAAATGCGTCATCCCGAGCGAAGCTGCATCCTCGTAGACCTCCGGCTTCAGCCGGGGGCGAGCGCAGCGAGGCGGAGCGAGGGATCTCGCGCGGGGCACCTGGGTCCTTCAACGCCAGATCCCTCGGCCCGCGGCTTCGCCGCCCCTGGCTGAAGCCAGGGGTCTACCTGAATGCGCGGGCCCTCGGGATGACGCCTCGTGAGAGTGTTGAATTCCAACTAAGCTACTGGGAATGGCCAAAATGAGGGGCAGGCTGCTCAGCGATAGATGCTGAGGAAGCAGAGAGCGCCACCGAGGCAGACAGCAACTATGGCGAGTGATGCGAGCACGGCGCGGAAGATTTTGCGGCGGAGGGGATGCTGCGGAACGGTTTGCCCGAACATCGCAGCCCGATATTTCTCGATCCAGGCATCCGGGGGCAACAACTGGGATTCGACGATAGTCCGCAGCCGGCGCTGGGCGCCCTGCTCAAGCGCTACGAACCGAAAGGGCTGCTGGGTCGGGGAGACCGGGTTGAGCATCTCGGCTGCGCCAGCCACCGGGCCAGTCTGGGTCAGGAACATGAGCTTGACGCGCGAGCCGCGGTCGAGCGCGCTGGAGACGCTAAGCAGGCCGCCGGTAAGAGAAATCGTCTGCAAGGTGCCGCGGGAGCTGGTTCCGTCGGCCATGCGCAGGACGGCGGGAGTGGAATCCGCAGGCTGTACGCGCGGGCTTCGCCAACACGTCGGCGATTGAGCAACAAGGGGCATGGGCTTCGCTAAGTATGGCGGGTGCGCCACGACCGTAGAAGATTACGGAAGGACGGGCAGAGTGCCAGTTACCTGAAGCGGAGGGCAGCGCAGGCGATGACGAGCGGGCAAAGGGGTCGATGAGTGCTATTGCCTTGATAACAGAAGTTACGGCCAAGCCGCCTTTCGGCATTAAAAGGCAAAAGAAAACGCCACCCAGACATCGGGCGGCGTTGTACCTCGACTTGTGGGGACAGGTTTAAGCTTTGCGCATCACGGCCTCATTGACTTTCCCCCGAATTAGGCGGCGACGGCTTCAGGCCGAAGTTCGGTCGCAGAGCTTTCAGGTCCGGGCGCTGCGAGGCTTGTGCCACCTGAGCGTTGTTGACTTGACCGAAGGCGTACACGTTGTTGTCCAACGAGCCGACATAGACCATCCCGTTGGCTACGGCGGGCGAGGAGCCCACGGCGTTGCCGGTTGTGTAGGTCCACAGCAGGCCGTAGTACGAGGCGTTCAGCGCGTACACGTTGTTGTCGTCAGAACCGACACAGACCACCCCGTTGGCCACGGCGGGCGAGGAATCCACATAGTTGCCGGTGGTGTAGGCCCACAGCCAGACGCCGGTCAAGGCGTTCAGCGCGGTCACGTCGTCGTCGTCAGAACTGACATAGACCACCCCGTTGGCCACGGCGGGCGAGGATTCCACAGGGGCGCCCGTGGTGTAGGTCCACAGCAAGGCGCCGGTCAAGGCGTTCAGCGCGTACACGTTGTAGTCGGAGTCCCCGACATATACCACCCCGTTGACCACCGTGGGCGAGGAGTCGGCCCCGCCGCCAGCACGGCTCGCGTAGTGGACGACGGCGGGCAGGAAGTTCCACAGATAGGCCCCTGTTTTGGCGTTCAGCGCGTACACGTTGTCTTCGTTGGACTCCACGTAGACCATCCCGTCGGCGACCGCCGGCGAGGAGTCCACAGTGCCGCCGGTCGCGAACTGCCACAGCTCGGCGCCCGTCGCGGCGTTCAGCGCATACACGTTGCCGTCGTCGGAGCCGACATAGATGAGGAGGGCACTTGAATTTTGATCTTGGAAAATGATCCGGAGCCGTTGGCGGATGCTAGGGCTTCGTCGGTTGTGTCGAAGTAGATGTCAATTGCTGCATTGGGAGAAAAACCGCTGCCCGAGACCAGTATCTTCGTCGTGGGTGGGCCGCCAGTCGGCGACAGTGTGATCGCTTGGCCGAAGCACAAGCCAGCAAACATCAATGCTACGACGGAGACGAGACAAGAATTTCTGACGGCGACGCTTGCTACGCGGTTCATGGGTTCACCTCCTCCTGAGTAAATACAGTTGCACGAGAACACCCGACGAGCGTCGCCCGTTGCGGGAAAACCGAAGGTCAGTTTTCGCAGGGACGAGTACGTTCACGCCCAACTCCCTCGCGTCCCCTCGCGGTCACGGTATTTCGAGCTGAGCAAAGACATAAACAGCTAAACATACAAGTGGCCCGAGATTATTCACCTCGGCCAATAGCCTGTCAATGTGCAATATTTTGCGTAGCAAAGACTTGCTCGGACGACATATTTGCGCCGCCACCAAGTTTCTCGACGATGCGGTAGTGCGGGATGGTGTGCCCGATCATTGGGCTGAAATGCTAGGACGAGAGGTAGGGCAAGTCAATGAATGTGAGTTGGGTGGGTCCCCAAGGGTTAGTTGAGGATAAATCACACTCATGGATCGTACGTAGGCCAGGACACCAGTTCTACGTTGATTCCAGATAGAAGTGCGGCGGGCGGAAGCCGACGCCGTGGCCGGGGTTCGCGGGCGCGATCATGTGCTTGCGCAGTTCGGTGACTTCGCGGTCGAGCAGGTGGAGTTCTTCCGCGCGCAGGCGCGTGATGCGGAAGGGCTGCATGTATCCGTCGCCGCCGCGCATGGGGAACATCATTTCGGCGGTGGGGTGAATGGCGCCGGAGTTGAGAAAGATGGTCAGGCCTACCCAGACGCGCTCTTCGACACAGGTGCCGAGTTCGAGTAATCCTCCGGTGATGGAGAGGCGATGCAGCTTGGCGAAAAGCTTGCGGCCGTTTTCGAGATGAATGTTGACGGAGAGCGGACTGCGCAGATTTACGCGCGGGGCACGGCGTTGCTGGCGGGATTGTGAGAATTGGGACATAAGTTGTTCGACGAAGACGCTATGTGGCGAAGCTGGGCGCGGAACGGGGATGCTTAGCACGGCGGTCCTAATGCGGCAGCGTATGGGCATGCCATGCGTGCTGGACGGCTGCGGCCAGCAGTCGCCCGGTGCGGCGCATCAGCTTCCAGTCATATTCGAAAGCGGTGCCGCACGACAGGCAGATCTGGTAGTGGCGGCCCTGGTCGTCGATGCGAGGCCAGGAGAAGCGGTGGGTGCAACCTTGTCCTAGGAGCTGCTTGAAGAAATTCATTGAGTCACCACCTGATTGCGATTCTTCCAGTGATCGAGCCAGCGCGAAAAGAACGGTTTGGATCGGCTGTCGAGCAAGTCGTGCAGCGCGGATAAGAGCATGTTCGGCGGCTGGGACTTCGACACAAACGTGTCGACCGAGCGCAGCTTGCTCTTGGGCAGAGGTCCATAGGCCGACAGGAGCATGATGGGGACGGTCGATTTGAGACGCTTCATTTTCGCCGCGACTTGGTCGCCGTTCATACCGGGCATCTGGTAATCGAGCACGACGGCATCGACCACGCGAGAGGCGAACAGCCTCAGGCCTTCGGCGCCGTTGCCGGCTTCGAGGACTTCGTAGCCGCTCTGCTCCAGGAGCATTTTGCGGCCGATGAGTCCGCTCCAGTGGTCGTCGATACAGAGGATGGTTGCTTTTGCGCGTGACATGATGCTGGTTCGTTTTCTCGGCCAGAGAGAACTTGCGCGAGCCGCGTCGCTCATTGACGACGAGCGGCCGGACTGAAGTGGTGGGCAGTTCCGATTCTGAATGTGCAGGCGCGAGTTTTCAAATTACGAATGTGCATTCGCGCGGCCAGTTACCACGAAAGCGCACGCGAGGCGCTCGAAGGCGTTCGTAGAAGCGGCCAGCCAATCGTAAGAATTGTGCCGCCCTTACAGAGCTCGCGCGGTTTTCGCCGCTGCTACCCGGCACTGCCGTGCCGGGCTTTCCCATGGCGCCGCTGCGCGGCTGTGACGAAGAGGGGGTCAGCATTGCGGAATTCACCCGAAACTCCGTAGCCGCTATGCGGCTGGGCCAGGGCGGCAGAAAGGAGTGGATTGATTCTGCGCGGCTGGGCCGAGCACATGCCGAGATTCTTCTCCATCACAAACAAGAAGCCCCTCGCTTTGGCGAGGGGCTTTTGTCCGGGGAGGGACTGGGCGAGGTGCCCTATGGTCTTGAATTACTTCGGCTGCTGCGACTGATCGGCGCTGGTAACAGGCGCTCCGGTGTTGGCGGAAAGCTGCTCCAGGTCGTTCTTCAGCAGGCTGATTTCGACGCGGCCTCCGGCCACAGGCTTGGTCTTAGCGGTCTCATCGGACGTCGGTGCATTGCCCATCCCGACGAGGTAAATGCGATAGACCGGAATGTCGTGGTTGAGCACGAGGTAGCGGACGACGGACTCAGCCATCTTCTGCGAAGCGGTGATGGCGGCCTGGCCTTTGCCAGAGGAGAAGCCCTGTACTTCGAAGATGTAGCCGCGCTGGCCCTTGACCGAGGTGGCCATCTGATCAATGGCATCCTTGGCGTTCTTGCTCAGCATGGTCTGGCCGGGACGGAAGCGGATTTCGGTCTGATTCGAGGCCTTGTACTGGTCGATGTTGCTGACCACGTGCTCGACGGTCTGGACGCGATTTGTGACCTGATTCGCGGTATTCTGCGCCATGGTGGCCTTGTTGCCGGCGTCGACGGCGTGCTGATCGGCCTGATCGGCCTTGTCGGACGCGAGCTTGATGCCGGCCTGGGCGCGCGCGTCGGTGTCTTTGATGGCCTTGGTATTGGCGGAGGTCAGCTCATCGAGCTCGTTGACGCGGTCGCGGATGGGCTCGGTCTGGCGCTGTACGTACTTCTTGCGGGCGAAAGGATTCAGGTGGCCCCAGAAACCTTCGCGCGAGGGCGGCGTGAGCGGGGCTTTGCCGGTCGCGGTGTCGGTCGAGGTCGCGGCCTGCGCGGCAGGCTGACTCTGGGTGGACGAGGTGGTCTGCGCAATGGCCGGAACAGCGAGCACGGCAGCCAACGGCAGAGCGATCAACAGGCGGTGGTTCATGATAACTTCCTCCAAGTTTGGGGGAGCGTTTTGGGCTCCTACCCGGGAGCGCGTAAGACGCGCAAAATTTTGATTGCGTCCCCTTTTAATTAAGAAAGCAGAGCTGTTTTGCTGTGCCGGCCGGCTTGACGCGTCGCCGGGCCATTTTCCGGGTGCCGTCTAAGGCAAACACCCTGCACTTCCTCATACAGGTCGGATGCCAAAACCGGCCCTGGGGTTAAACGGCTAACTGATTGATATTCCTAGGCATTATAGTACTGTTGGAATCAGGAAGATAGAGGGGTGTTACCTGGCAAGGTAATTTTGGGAAACCTGATATAAAAACTGCGCGGGAAACAGGCTTCATCCGGAGGGAATTTTGCAATCTTACAGGCTGGACGGGAAAGATCGGCGGAGAAGGGACGTGAAGCGGTGGAGAGCATTGTTGGCACTGACTGCATGGCTGTTGTGTGGGCTGGTGTTGAATTGTGGGCTGATGTGGGGTGAATCAGCTGCTCAGCCGGTATTGGGTTCGGCCGACGGAACCGCGTCGGCGCATCTCTCCCTCGACCACCTCCAGCAATACTCCGATCTTGCCGTGACGTGGATGCAGGAGTATCTGCGCATCGACACCACCAATCCTCCGGGCAACGAGATGCGGGCGGTCGCGTTTTACAAGAAGATTCTGGATCAGGAGGGAATTGAAAATCGCGCATTTGAATACAGCCCGGGCCGCGGAGATTTGTGGGCGCGAATTCCGCATGATGCGGCGGTGAGCACGCCGAAGCGGCCCATCATCTTGCTCAATCACATGGATGTGGTGACCAGCGATGCCTCGCACTGGAAAGTGCCGCCGTTCAGCGGAGAAATCAGAGACGGCTACATCTGGGGCCGCGGCGCACAGGACATGAAAGATGAAGGGCTGGCACAACTGGTGGCGATGGTCATGTTGAAGCGCGAGAAGACGGTGCTCGATCGCGACGTGATTTTTCTGGCCGTCGCCGATGAAGAGGCCGAGGGCACCGGGACGGACTGGTTCATCAAGAATCAGCGGGAATTGCTGGGGAATGCCGAGTTTCTGATCAACGAGGGAGGAGAGAATCTGCTGGAGAACGGCCGGGTGCGATACGTGGGCGTGGATGTAGGCGAGAAGACCACGTACTGGCTGCATGTGGTCGCGCATGGGCGGCCGGGGCATGGTTCGCGGCCGATTGAGGATTCGGCGCCAAATCGGCTGGTGCGAGCGCTCGACCGGATCCTGGCTTACCGCACGCCGCTGCGCGTGCTGCCGGTGGTGGAGGAGTTCCTGCGCGACATGGCGCCTTACGAGCCGCCGGACCGGGCGCCGTATTACCGCAATATCCGCAAGGCGATTGAAGAACCGAAATTCCAGGAGGAAGTGGAAAGGGATGAGTCGCTGAATTTTCTGCTGCGCGACACGATCTCGCTCACCATGCTGGGCGGCTCGGAGCAGACGAACGTGATTCCTCCAGAGGCGTGGGCGAATCTGGATGTGCGGATTTTGCCGGGTGGCGATCCGACGGCCGTGCTGGAGGCGCTGCGGCGGGTAGTGAATGATCCAGATGTGACGATCGAGCCGCTGAATGCGGAGTTCCGCGTGGCGAATTATTCGCCGACCGATAATGCGCTGTTTGCCGCCATCCGTGAAGTTTCGGGCAAGTATTTCCCGGGCACGCCGGTTGTGCCGCACATCACCAGCGGATATACGGAGAACCAGCGCTACCGGCCGCTGGGAATTTCGGCGTACGGATTCAATCCGTATACGGCGACGGATGAGGAAGGCAACACCGAGCACGGCAATGATGAACGAATCCGCGTAGAGGAAGTGCGGCGCGGTCCGCTGATTCTGTTCGATGTGATCGCGGCGGTGGCGGCGAAGTAGAACTTCCTCAGTACGGATTAGCACGGATAGACACGGATTAAGACACAGGGAGCGCGAGAGTTCAGCTGCTTTGATCTGCAAACGTCGAGCTGCGCTCGACGCGTCCTTGCCCTCGACTCCGCTCGGGACAGGCTTCGACCCGGACCACACAAGCCTCTGGATCACCCGGATCTATCCAGCCCGAGCGCGGTTTCATCTCGGGCAGATTAGGCTCCGCAATACTTTTCGTATTGTTCGAGGATGAAG
>JASHPH010000281.1 GCA_030038255.1 Candidatus Sulfotelmatobacter sp.
CGGATCAAACCACTGGGGAACGTCTGTTCCACAGTGATGTCGCACTGGGTCATGATGCACGTGATGCCATCGAGGTCCGCCGCCGGAACGCTTCCACCTCCAAGAGTGAGGTAGCTGGAAGTCGGGTTGTCCGGCGTCGCGCCGAAGCCGCCGAGGATGCCGAGACCGCTCCCCGTGAAGACGAGCATCAGCTTCTGCGGGGCGGTCGTGATGGGCTGGCCCGGCGAGGTTGACGATGTGGAGTACGTAGGGAACAGGTACTTGCGCAGCGACAGAAGCGCCGTACGAACGTCCACGTTCCGAGTTCCGAGTCCGGCCGAGGCCAACGTCTGCTGCTGGACCGGCGGTCCCTCCGCGCCGCTCGTGGCCGTGGCGCCGAGGTCCACGTCGCTCGTGAAGTACGCAGTGAACGAGATGATCCTCTCTCCAGAGGAGATCCACTGATAGAGAGGGAGCGACCCACCAGGGATGTCTTTGGTCTGGTAGTTGACCGCCTTCGTGTCCGTGATGGACTCCGGGAAGTACTGGAAGCCGATGCCGCCGTTCGTCAGGTTGTCGTTCTGATCGTACTCAAACAGGCAGCACAGGCTCGCAGCCTGCCCCAGCTGCATGAGCGTCGATTGAGCGAGCGACAGGAGGCCCATGGCGTACTCCTAGAACTTCTGCTTCTTACGCCACGCCTTGTACTCGTGGTTGTAGGAAGCCTTCCAAGGCTTCTTGATCTTGATCGTCTTCTTCCGTCCGCCCTTGCCACGGCACATGCACCGGTACGGAGTCGGACAACTGCACTTCCAGTTGTTCGTCTGCCGGTTCTCTCCACCCCTCGGCCCCTGCCCGAGCTTCTTCTTCGTCTTGAACGGGTTGTGGCTGGCGCCGCCCTTCCGTCCCTTCGAGCGAGAACGACGACGCTCACGGGCCTTCTTCTCCAGGCCCTTGCCGGAGACTTTCTTCCCTGCCCCCTTCTTGGCCTCTTCGAGCGGGTCGACCTCGGCGATGAGGTTCTCCAGGTCTTCGAGGAGAGTCAGGGGCTGCTCCTCCGCTTCCGCGATGACGTCGGCCATTGGCTTCCATCCCTCGGTCAGCGTGAGCACGTAGAGTTTTCGCGGCTGCGGGCCGTCGACACGCACGCGCTCGGTCATGGGAACGAGCACACCTCGATCTGTCCAGTCGATGTGCAGTTCGTTCTGACCGGCTGCGCTGATGCAGCCGTTCCGCCCGTTCGGGTCGCGAACCCGTAGTCCCAGAAGTTCGTCCATCACGCCACCTTCTGCTGCTGATGCTGCTCAGACAACTTCGCGTCGTACTCCGCCGACTCGACGAAGTACGCGTCGATCAGCCGACTTGGAAAAGTCGGGTCCTTCTTCATGACAAAGTCGATGTTTCCCCCTCGATCGACATTGAAAAGGACGAAGATGCATTTTTCGCCCGGGCGCTTCCGGCTGGCGGAGTGCCCGATGAACATCCCGTGCTTGAGCCCGACCAGCTTGAATCGCTCCTGCGGAGCCTTATCCGTGAGGAACTTCTTCACGAGGCCCTTGAAATCCAGCTCGAACTCCGGCTCCGCCCTCGAAACAACCAGGCGCGTCTGGAGAAGATGCGCAGGCTTCAAGACAAACTTGCTCACGAGACCTCCAAAATGGCGAAAACCCTTCCCGAGACTAGCACGGGAAGGGTTCGCTGTTTGCCGGAAACCGGCAAACTCTCAGATGAAGTGGACGACGTTGTAGACGAACTGGTCGCCGAAGTCGTTGTCGGTCGAGACCTCGGCCGCGAAGGAGACGCTCACGGTTCCAGCCTGAATGAGCTGGTTCCAAAGAGTCTGGACCTTCAGAGGACCGAAGTTCGGCTCGACGGGGCCGGCGTAGCCGAGATCGTCGAAGTGCACAGGCAGCTGCACTTCATACGTGTTGCCGGGGCCGCCTGGAGCGATCACGACACCGTTCGGCTGGAACGGCTGGACCCAGTCGAAGGGGTACGGAACCGGCGTGACCAGGTTGCCACCGATGGCGTTGGTGACCGGTGGAACACCCGGGTAGCCGTAGTAGTAGTCCAGATAGTTGATCTGGTTGGCGGTGAGGTTCGTCACGGTCATTAGCATCGCAGCACCCTCGCTTTTGTCTTTGCTGAAGTTGCCACTGCCGCTTCTTCAAATCAACGGGGGAAAGTGCGATAATTCGTTGTTCGGAATCAAATGTCCGAGTACTTGCAGCGCTACAACGAACGCACTCGACCCGCGCGTCGGAGAGCACGAAACGCCTGGGAGAAGCGTCTTCGTGCGGAAGTGATCCAGCACTACGGAGGCTGCTGCGTCTGCTGCCTCGACCGAACTGCTGAGTTCCTACGTGTGGTCTCCGAGAGTTCGCAGCCGGCCAAACGAGGACAGGGCTCGATCTACTACCGTCTCAAGCGCGAGGGCTTCCCAGAGGGCTACAACGTCTACTGCGCCAACTGCGCGGAGGCGTACGCGCGCCTCGGCTACTGCCCCCACCGCGACGACTTCGTCTAGTAGCCGGCGGCGATGACGGTGACGGCCATGTCGGCCGGACCCGTGTTCGACGCGTAGAGCGCGGTCACCTGGTCCGTCGACACGAGAAGGTGGCCCTCCTGCGCGTCGCCGAGCGGTTGGATGAGGAGCTGCGGCCCCGTCGGCGTGTTCAAGTTGATCGTGACGCCGTTCGGCTGCTGGTTCTGGTTGTTCGCCGTCGTTCGCAGGATCAGAAGCTGGATCGTGGAGATGTTGTCGATCTGGAGCTGAAGCCCGGAGGTCCCGGCGGGGACGACCGTCTTCCATGTGCCGCCCTTCTGCTCCAGGTCCGTGACGATCTGCCAGTACACATTGCCGAGGTCCCGCTCCTCAGCGGGCGTCGATGAGATCGCGGACTGGACGGTGTAGCGAACGCGAACGCTCATTTCGAGCCTCCAGGACTGGGGGTCGGGGCCGGAGCTGGGGTCGGAGGCATCGGTACGGGCGGCAAATCTCGGATCATGCCCATCTTCACAGCCACCATTCTCAGGAGGTCTTCTCGCTGAGCGGGCGCGAGCTGGTCGTACGTCATGCTGGCGTACTTCTGCATCCCCGGCTTGAACCTACGCGTGGCGGCAGCTTCCCGCGCGGACGGCGTCCAATCGGACAAGTCGTACGTGCTGAGCGCCAAGATGGGCGCGCCACTCGGCGGTAGTGCAACAGGCGCCGGCTCGGGCGCGGCCACCTTCGATTTTGCGGCACGGCTGGAGGTTACAGACGGGGGGTTGTTCACGACTTGGTAGACGAACCCGGGAGCCGTCGCGATGCTCGCGGAGCCCGCCGGAACGATCGCGCTCATCAGTCTGTGGAGAAGCGTGTTCTGCGACGTCGCTCCGAATCGGTACGCAGAGGTCTTCCCCTGCTGCTGGGTGTCGTGCATCACGCGCACGGTTCCATCCGGTTGCTGGATCAAATAGACGATGACCTGCTGAGGGACGGGCTGCGCGACGACGTCGAAGTACTCGTCGTTGGCGAGCGCAAGGGGTGCACCCTGGAACGAGAGTGCCGCTTGCTGGACCTGTACGCGGCTCGGAGTCGGAAACGACACCGTCGCGACGAATGACGAGCCCATCATCCTGCTGGTCACAAGCTGATAGCTTGCGGGGAGGGGCGACGCGGG
>JASHPH010000282.1 GCA_030038255.1 Candidatus Sulfotelmatobacter sp.
AGAAGGCCATTCAGGCTCGCGGGAGAAACAGTCAATATAGCATAGGCGCCGATGGCCATCAAAACATAGCGCAGCAGGAAACGGGACACGATTCCTTGGCTCGATCGCGTGGGTGCCGCTCCCGTCGCGCGATCGACGAAACCGCTGATGACGCGCTTCAGCCAGTAAAAGTTCACATAGGCAATGGCGCAGCCGAAGGCGAATCCGATGGCAGCGCGCAGGCCAAACCTCCACCAAGCGGCGGCAATGAGCAAAGGCCCAAGAACGGCCATGAACTGACGAATCCGGTTGAGTGCGCCGGAGTAGAAGCGCTCTGAAGCAACTTCCTGCGGCTTCAGCTCGGTATGGGGCGGAGCGTTCATTCGGAATTGGCGCGGAACTTATTCGTCACGCATGACTGTACGGATCAATTCGATGAAGCCAGCCGCGATGCCGAGGAGAATTCCAACGAGGTACAGCCACGTGGTGCGAAGCCAGCGATCAAGGACAGCCCCGAGCAGCCATCCGGCGACTGTGGCTGCCGGAAGCATAAACGCGAGCTGGCTGTAGCGGGCGAACTGCACCCAGAAACTCTTCTTCAGGTCCGAATTTTGATCGTTACGGTTGCCGGAGTCTGGCATCGGACTCTCCGCAACAATTTTATATGCGTGGGACAAATCCGGTCAGAATGCCGCAGATGGAGACAGCGTCACTGAACCAGTTTCGCCATGCTGGGATTCTGCGCAAGGTTCAGCGCCCAGCCCGCCAATTCGATGAAGCGGTTCGGCATGATGCCGATGAAAAGCGTGGCGAAGCCGGTGACCGCCAGTGCGGCGCGCATGGCGTAACTGACCGGCAGATGCTCTTCGCCTTTCTCCGGCTGGCGCATGAACATGGCGTTGGCGATCTTCAGGTAGTAATAGAGACCGAAGACCGAGTAGAGCACGCCGAGCGCAGCGAGCATGTAGTGGCCGGATTCGATCAGGCTGAGGAAGATGAAATACTTGCCCCAGAATCCGGCGAGCGGAGGAATCCCAGCCAGCGAAAGCATGAAGACCAGCATGAGCACAGCTTCCACCGGCGCGCGCGAATAGAGGCCGTTAAGGTCGTCGAGCTCGTCGCCCAAAAT
The DNA here is from genome assembly GCA_030038255.1 of Candidatus Sulfotelmatobacter sp. Classification (GTDB taxonomy): domain Bacteria; phylum Acidobacteriota; class Terriglobia; order Terriglobales; family Acidobacteriaceae; genus Sulfotelmatobacter. The sequence goes on from JASHPH010000282.1 coordinate 1,109, forward strand.
GTTGCGATGGCGCAGGGAAGTGATCACGCCGAACGCGCCGAGGTTCATGAACGTGTAGACGAGCAGGTAGATGAGGATGCCCTTGATGCCGTCAGGGTTGAAATCGGTGGACGTGCCGGCGATCAAGCCGAGCAGCATATAGCCAACGTGCGCAATGGAAGAATATGCGAGCAGGCGCTTGGTGTTGGTCTGCGTCAGCGCGGCGAAGTTGGCGCCGGTCATGGTGGCGATAGCAACGAAGACCAGCAGTGGAATGTAGAGGGAGCGCATCGGCAACAGGCCCCATGAAATGATGCGCCCGTTGAAGTTGTAGCTGAAGCCGAAAATGCGCAGCAGCATCGCCCATCCGGCGGCCTTCACCGCGACCGACATGAAACCCGTGATGCTGGTGGGCGCTCCCTCGTAGGCATCCGGAGCCCACTGGTGGAAGGGAATCGCGGCGATCTTGAAGAGCAATCCGGTGATGGTCGTCAGCAGGGCGATGATGGCGACCGGCTTGTACGGGCCGGATTGAAGCTTCTGGGCAAGCTGAAGGCCGATGTAGTACAGGTTTGTTGTACCTGTCAGGCCATACAACAATGACAATCCATAGGCGAAGATGCCCGAAGAAAACGCGCCCAGCAGCAGATACTTCAGAGCAGCCTCGTTGGAGCGCCGGTCGCGGCGCAGGAATCCGACGAGCACATACGTGGAAATCGCCATCAGTTCCAAGCCGATAAAGATGAGAACGATGTCGAAACCAGACGCCATGCACATCATGCCGGCGACCGCAAGAAGCATCAGCGCATAATATTCGCCGTGATTCTCGTGTTCGGTTTCTAGATAGCTCACCGACATGAGAATGGCAATGGCCGTGCCGGCAAGGAACAGATAGAAGAAATAGAGCGCGAAGTGATCCACCAGCATCGTGCCGAGGAAGCCCTGCCACGCAGGAGCGTGCATGGAGCGAAGCCACAGATCGAACTTGATCGCTCCAGCGGCGGAAAACAAAACGCCAATGAAGGCCGTGACTGCATTGGCCCACTTCATCTCGTCGGGAAGCATCAAATCGATCAGCAGGATGCCGAGCGCGAACAGCGCCAGCAGCGTGATCGGCAGGGCCATCATGTAGTCCACTGATGAAAATCCCGGACCCACTAGTTGCTCCCCTTTGGCGCCGGTGACGACTCGGCTACGGTGGTATTTTGCTGAACGGCGTTCCCACCCTGTCGCAAAGAGGGAGACAAGGGTGGGGCAACCGGTGCTTCCGTGGTTCCCACGTCTCGCAAAGTCGGCGAGACACGGGGCATCCCAGTTCTTTCTGCAGCTGCAGTGACAGGCGCCTGCGGTTGCGGATAGTCCGGCCGGACGATCGCGATCGTGTGATTCACTGGTTGCTCAAGAATCTGGAAGAACGGCTTGGGATAGAGCCCGATCCAGAACGCCATGATGATCAGCGGAACGAAAGTGGCGACTTCGCGTGGCGTCAGATCGTGCAGCTTTTCATTTTTCGGATTCGTGACTGTACCAAAAAAGACGCGCTGATAGAGCCATAGCAGATACGCCGCCGCGAGCACGACTCCAGGCACGGCCCACGCGCCCCACTGCCATTTCTCCATGAACGTGCCCTGCAGGATGGTGAACTCGCCGACAAAACCGTTGAGCAGGGGCAGTCCCATCGACGACAGGAACATGATCATCGTAATCGTCGCGTAAACCGGCATGACGTTGGAGATGCCGCCGTATTCTGCTATCTCGCGGGTGTGGCGGCGCTCATAGAGAATGCCGACGATCAAGAACAGCGCGCCGGTGGAGATGCCGTGATTGATCTGCTGCAGAACGGAGCCGCTCAGCGCGGCGGGATTCAGCGCGAAGATTCCGAGCGTGCAGAAGCCAAGGTGGCTGACGGACGAGTAGGCGACCAGCTTCTTCATATCCTTCTGCATCAGCGAAACCAGCGCGCCATAGATGATGGCGACGATAGAGAGGCCGATCATCCAGCCACGCACGTGGCTGGAAGGGTCGGTGAGCACGCGCGGGAAGAACGGCAGCGAGAAGCGGATGAAGCCGTAGGTTCCCATCTTCAGCAGGATGCCGGCCAGAATGACGGAGCCTGCCGTCGGAGCTTCCACGTGCGCATCGGGCAGCCAGGTGTGGAAGGGGAACATTGGGACTTTGATGGCGAAGGCGAAGAAGAAGCTCAAGAACAACAGCGTGGCGGCGTAAGGGCCGTAGTCAGAATAGATTTGCGGCGCGGTCTTATAGAGTTCAGGAATGCTGAACGTGTAAATGCCGGTCACACTGTAATGATGGAAATAAAGGAACAGGATGCCGAGCAGCATCAGCACGGAGCCGGCTAGGGTGTAGAGAAAGAATTTGATCGCGGCGTAGAGTTTGCGCGGCCCTCCCCAGATGCCGATCAGCAGGTACATGGGCACGAGCATGGCTTCCCAGAACACGAAGAAGAGGAAGAAATCGAGTGCCATGAAGACGCCGAGCATGCCGGTCTGCAAGACGAGGAACCAGATGTAGTACTCCTTGACGCGGTTCTCGATGGCGGTCCAGGAAGAGAGGATCGAGACCCAACCCAGCAACGTGGTCAGCATGACGAGCAAGAAAGAAATGCCGTCGATGCCGAGCATGTAGCCCGCGCCAATGGAGGGGATCCAGTTGTTGGCGGCACCCTCGACGAATTTGAAGGGGGCCGTGTCTCCACTTTTCACCAGCGCCCAGAACGCGGGGACGAGCGGCAGCGAGACGAGAAAGCCGGCGAGCCCGAAGATGTTGCCGATCCAGCGAATGGCGTCCTTGTTCTCTTTAGGGACGAACAAGAGCAGGATCGCGCCGACCAACGGCGTGAAGAGGATGATGGAAAGAATGTGTGCTTGCATCGCTTTTAGCTCTTGGCTGTTGGCTTTTGGCTTCTAGCTAAGAGCTAAGAGCCAATGGCCAATAGCGACCTTCAGTGATACACGTAATAAAACACAAAGCCGACTAACCCCGCGGTCATGACTAATGCATACCATTGCACCAGGCCCCACTCGAACAGGCGGGCGGGATAACTCAGCATGCGCGCCAGAATCGCAGGGCCGTTGACGCCGATGCCGTCGATAATCCATGTATCCCACCATTTGGAGATCGTCGCCGTGAGGCGCGTGATCCATCCGGCGGCGTTGACTGCGCCGTCAACGACATTGGCATCGAACCACGAACTGGCTTCGCCCGCGCCCATGGCGCCAAGGCGTACGTCACCGATCTTGCGGCGACCGGTAAACAGATAGTCGTAGCCTTCGTCCACGTAGTATTTGTTCAGCAGTGTGCTGTAGACGGGCGGTGAAATCGCGTCGATCGGCTCGGTGTAATCCTTGCCAGCGCTGCTGTAGGCGCGTGAGGCCATCCACCATCCGGCGCCGGCCACGGCGACCGAGAGAACCATCAGCAAGTATTCCGCGCCGCGGGAGCCTTCCTCAGGCGCGGCCTGCGCCTCTCCGACCTTGTTCGCAAACACCGGCTCCATAAATTTTTCGAAGCGGTTGGAGCCTCCGAGACTCGGCGAAACGCCGAGATATCCCGCGGTAATCGAGAAAAACGCGAGGATCACCAGCGGCACGGTCATCGATTTCGGCGACTCATGAATGTGGTGCTCGACTTCGTGGCTCACGACGCGGGATGGGCTCCAGAAGGTCAAATAGATCAAGCGGAACATGTAGAACGCCGTCATCAGCGCGGTGACGAAGCCGATGGCCCAGAGAACATGGTTGAACTTCCACGCCTGCCAGAGAATTTCGTCTTTGGAGAAAAAGCCCGCCAGTCCTGGGATTCCGGCGATCGCGAGCGTGCCGACCAGCATGGTGCGGAAAGTCGTTGGAATTTTTTCCGATAGAGCCCCCATGTTGCGCATGTCCTGCTCGCCAGACATGGCGTGAATGACCGAGCCTGCACCCAGGAAGAGTAGTGCCTTGAAAAAGGAGTGGGTGAAGACGTGGAAGACGCCGGCAGCAAAAGCTCCAACGCCGAGAGCGAGGAACATATAACCGAGTTGCGAGACGGTCGAGTAAGCGAGCACGCGCTTGATGTCGTTTTGCACGAGGCCGATGGAGGCGGCAAAGATGGCCGTGAGCGCGCCGACGATCGCAACGACCTTCATCGAATCGGGAGCCAGGACGAACAACGCATTTGAGCGCGCGACCATGTACACGCCAGCCGTGACCATCGTGGCCGCGTGAATTAGAGCACTGACCGGCGTAGGACCTTCCATCGCATCGGGCAGCCAGACATAGAGCGGAAGTTGCGCGGACTTGCCGCAGGCGCCGACGAAAAGAAGTATCGTGGCGACGGTGATGATCGGGTCGCCGATCTGAAAGTGGCCGCTGTGCGCGAGGCGGTTTACATCAACGTAGCGCAGCGAACCGAAATACCACGCGATGAAAAACATGCCGAGGATGAATCCGGCGTCGCCGATGCGGTTGACGATGAATGCCTTATTCGCGGCATCGCTGGCCGACTTGCGGTGAAAATAGAAACCGATAAGGAGATATGAGCACAGGCCGACGCCCTCCCAGCCCACGAACATCAGGACATAGTTGTTGGCGAGCACGAGCATGAGCATGGTGAACATGAAGAGGTTGAGATATCCAAAGAAGCGGTAGTATCCGCCTTCATGTCCCATGTAGCCGATCGAATAGATGTGGATGAGCATGCCGACGCCGGTGACGAACAGGAGCCAGATGCTGGACAGCGGGTCGAGGAGAAATCCGGCGTCGGCCTGAAATGCGGCCTGGGAACCGTCTTTGGTGAGGTAGTTGAAGTGGCCGGTGTCGGTGCCGAGCCAGGTATAGAGAATTTTCTGGTAGGGCTGGTGATGGTTGGCGTCGGCCCAGGCCGTGTACTGGAGAACGGCGCCGCAGGCCATGATGAAAGCCAGCACGACCACACCAACGCAGACAGTACTGACCGTGGCTTTCTGCAGCCGGCGGCCAAAGAAAAACATGACGGCCGCGCCGAGAGCGGGGAGCAGCGGGATCAGGTAGATGTGGTCGAGAAATAGCATTCAGCACTCAGCATTCAGCACTCAGCTAAATCGAGGCTCAATCAGCGGTTCGGCAGGAATCACAAATGGTTGAACGCCGAGTGCTGACTGCTGAGTGCTTCTACCACTTCAACAAATTCACTTCGTCTACGTTGACCGTCTCCTTGTTGCGGAAGAAGGCGATCAGGATGCCGAGGCCGACTGCGGCTTCGGCGGCAGCGTCGGTGATCACAAAAATCGCGAAGACCTGGCCATGCAAAGCTTGCGCACCGCCACCCAGACGCGCAGGCATACCCTGCCAGTAGCGCGAGAGCGCGACCAGGTTCAGGTTTACGGCATTCAGGATTAATTCAATCGACATCAGGACGATGACCACGTTGCGGCGCGTGAGGACTCCGATCACGCCCAGAAGAAACAGAGCGGCGCCGAGGACCAGGTAGTGCAAGGTCGAGATGTGAGTTAGAGCATCCATTTAGCTCTCAACCCTTAGTGTGTAGGCGCCTTGCTGTGATTGGCGACCGCTGGTTCGTGCGGCTTGCGGCGACGCACAATGTCGGTGATCGAGCCCACCGTCTCCAAGGACAACAAGACGAGAACCGAAAGGGACTTCAGCGCTACCCCGAAATGTAGGGATTGCGCCACCGTGTACCAACACAACCACTGGCTCCAGCGCAAAATTTCGAGAACCAAGGCGGAGACATTCGCTCCCAGACAGAAAACCATGAGCGGTCTCGTTACTTCGCGGTTTCGGATCCGCAGGAGATTGAACATGGCCACAAGAATGTACAGCAACCCCGTGTCCAGCACGCCGCCTTGCCAGCGATAAATCTCCAGAAAGATGATATGACCGATACCGGCGAGAAATATCAACCACGCGCAAACCTCGTCTAGTTTCTTCATTGCCCTAACTTCTAGCGTCAAATCCTCTTCTTTGCCATTACTACGGCTCCGATGATCGCCACCAAGAGCAGCAGCGAGGCGATCTCGAAGGCAAACATATAAGTTCCGGTGTGCGAGTCAAAAAGCAGGGCTCCAATGGCCTGCGTATTTTGAGCTTCCGGGTAGAGCAGGTGGCCTTCCGGAAACAATGATTTTCCCTTCGCGTAAACAGAAATGAACAGCCCGCCCAGGGCCGCGGCGGCAACGATCCCGACCAGCCACTGCTTGTTGAATTGCCGCTCTTTCATGGTGCGTTCGATCGAGATCAGCATGATCACAAACAGGAACAGCACCATGATGCCGCCGGCATAGAGAATAATCTGCACACCGGCGACGAAGGGGGCGTACAGCATGAGATAGAGACCGGCCTGGGCCAGCAGCGCGGTAATCAGGGCGATGGCCGAGTGCACCGCATTCTTGCGCGTGATGACCAGGATGCCGCCGACGATCATGATCCCCGACAAGAGATAAAAGAAGAACGGAGTCGCGACCGGAGGATTGGCTACCAGAGGATTCATGGGCGCCATGCTCCCTGCAGTTGCGCCCACAGCTCCGTTCGCATGGCAACGATGGCAGTGAGGATTAGTAGCGCAAGACCGGTCGGCAGAAGCACCTTCCATCCTACTTTCATGAGCTGGTCAAAGCGATAACGCGGGAACGTGCCACGATACCAGATATAGAGGTACATAAACGCGGCAACTTTGGCCGAGAACCAGAAGATATCCTGCACGCGCTCGCGGACGCTGGGAATAAAGAGGACCAGACCGGTCAAGCCGAGTAGCACGCCGAAACCGGCGAGGCCCATGGTTTGGATCTTGAAGAACGGATGCTTGGGCATGCGGGCCGCGTTAAAGAAACACAGGCCGCCGAGAAAGAGGAAGGTAAGACCTGGGAAGAACGAGAAGATTTGATCCCACGTCGCTCCGTGCAGGGCGTTGGGGAACGGGCGCAGCCATCCGCCGAGCCAAAGTGTGACTGCGATCGAAGACACAGCCATCATCGCGGCATACTCGGCAAGAAAGAACAACGACCAGCGGAATCCGCTGTACTCGGTGTGGAACCCGGCCGTCAATTCGGATTCGGCTTCGGGCAGGTCGAAGGGAGCGCGGTTGGTCTCGGCAATCATGGCGATGGCGAAGATGGCGAACGCCACCAGACCGAGCGGGAAAAACTTGAAAACGAACCAGACTCCCTGTTCCTGCTGCCGCTGCACGATTCCAATCATGCTCAGGGTGCCGCCCTCAGTGCTGAGGCTGGTCATCATGATGGCCGAGACAACGGCCAGGCCCATGGCCACTTCGTAGGAGACCATCTGCGCGCTCGAGCGCAATGCGCCGATCAGTGGGTAGTGCGAGTTCGAAGCCCAACCCGCCGTGACGATGCCGAGCACGCTCAGCGATGACACGCCCAGCATGAACAGAATGCCGATATTCATGTCGGTTACGGCGTGCGTGGGACCGAAGGGAACCACGATGAAAACCGTGAACGCCGCGAGGTCGACGATGAAGGGCGCGATCCAGAAAACCAGGGCGTCGGCCTCGGCCGGAATGATGTCTTCTTTGATCAGAAGTTTGATGGCATCGGCGATCGGCTGCAGCAGTCCGTGCGGGCCGACTCGCATGGGGCCGAGCCGCACCTGCATGTGCGCGAGGATCTTGCGCTCGAGCCAGTTCATGCAGATCACGCCCAAGGACACGGCAACGAAAACAAGAAGAATATAGACCGTGGCCCAGAACCAGTTGCCGGCCACCCCGGGCGTTCTGTCGCTGCTGAGGTAGGACGTGATGTATTGGATCAGGTCGTTCATTCAGTCTTCAATGGCCCTCGGCGGCTAAAGCCGCCATTCCTTTTCAGCTCCCAACGGCGCGGCTTGAAGCCGCGCCCTTTCAAAGCCGTCCTCGGCACGGCTCAAGCCGCGTTTCCATCCTACTCAAAAATCCTTATCGGTCTACCTCGCCGAGAACGATATCGAGCGTGCCAATGACCGCAATCACGTCGGCAACGAGCTGGCCGCGGCACATCAAATCCAGAGCTTGCAGATTCACGAAGCTCGGCGGACGCACGCGCACGCGATACGGCTGCGTGGAACCGTCGCTGACGACGAAATATCCAAGCTCGCCTTTGGGCGCTTCGATCGAGTGGTAGACCTCGCCGACAGGAGGCTTAATGACCTTCGGCACTTTGGCCATGATCGGGCCTTCAGGAATCCCTTCGACTGCCTGTTCGATGATGCGCAGCGCTTGGCGCATCTCAACCATGCGCACGAGATAGCGGTCATACGTGTCGCCGTTGAGGCCGGTGGGAATTTCGAAGTCGAAGTTCTTGTAGTTGGCGTAGGGCTGAGCCTTGCGGATGTCCCATTTAACGCCGCTCGCGCGCAGAACGGGCCCGGTCACGCCGAGCGCGATGCAGTCCTTGGCGGAGATAACACCGACGCCCTTCGTTCGCTCGAGCCAGATGCGGTTGGTGGTGAGCAGTTCTTCATATTCATCAATCTTTGGCTTTACGAACGCGACAAAATTCTTGACGTCTTTTTCGAAGCCGTCATAAGCCTCGTATTGCAGCCCGCCGATGCGGAACGCATGCGTTGTGAGCCGCGCGCCGCAGTATTTTTCGAAGATCTTCAGAATCTCTTCGCGGTCACGGAAGGTATAGAAGAGCGGCGTGATGGCGCCGATGTCGAGCGCGTGCGTGCCCAGCCAGAGCTGGTGGCTGGCGATGCGATTCAGTTCCGTGAGGATAACGCGGATGTATTGCGCCCGCGGCGGGGCTTCCACGTTGAGAAGTTTTTCGACCGCTTCGCAGTATCCGAGGCCGTTTGAGACCGCGGCGACGTAATCCATGCGGTCCACGTAGGGATTGAACATCGCGTAGGTGCGATTCTCGGCGATTTTTTCCACTCCGCGGTGCAGATATCCAATGACGCACTCGAGGCCGAGAACTTTTTCGCCGTCGAGCCGCAGAATGACCCGCAACACGCCGTGGGTCGCCGGATGCTGCGGCCCCATGTTGATGACGAGCTCGTTCGTATCAAGAAATGTCTCGTCGCGTGTTGTAACGTGCGTTTCGAGCGACGGCGGCGAGAGTGTCTTGGGGTCGGTCATTGCAGCGATCGTTGGCCGTTGGTCGCCGGTCGTTGGCCTTTCATTGTCCGCTCTCGATTCCGAGGTTGATCTGCACCCACTCGCTGTCTTGTTGCAGTATGCCGTAATCCTTGCGAAGGGGATGTCCTTTCCAACCATCCGGCAGCAAAATGCGTTTCAAATCGGGATGGCCGTCGAACTTGATGCCAAACATGTCGAAGACTTCGCGTTCCAGCCAGTTTGCCGTCGCCCAGATGGGAACGGAACTCGGCAGGCTCTCGCCGTCGGCGATTTGCGTCTTGACGCGCATGCGCGCGTTGCGTGGGAACGAATAGAGTACCCAGAAGACGTCGAATTGCTTTTCGCGCTTCGGGTAGTGCACAGCTGTGATGTCGACGCAGTAGTCGAACTGCTCTTCATCGCGAAGGGGCTCGAGAATCTCCGGAATCAGTGAGCGATCGACTTCCAGATAGTTCTGGCCGAGGTATGTGAGCGCGTTGATGCCGGAGCCGTATTCGCGCTTGAACTTCGCGACCATGGGCGCATCCCACGGAGTCGGCGATGGCCCGGCAGGCTTGGGCGGAGCGGGATGGCCTGCGGCAGCGGCAGGCTTGGCAGCCGACGTCGCAGGCTTAGCATCAGCGGCTGGCTTTGGCGTAGCTGTGGCCGGTTTTTCTGGAGTTGCTGCCGATTTTGTTGCATCCGAGCCTGAGGGAGTAGCCTCCACTGCACCCGGGCTTGCGGGTTTATCCGCCGCCGGTTTCGGCTCGCCTTCCGGCGGCGGCGAGGAAGGAGATTTGGTTTCATCCGGCATATCGCGAAGGCACAAACCTCCGGCAGAGTCTGCGCAGGGAAGAACTGTCACTTTTATCAGCTTGAGGGGACGGTGTCAACGACGGTGAGGCGCATTCAGCCGCGCGCTTGCGCCTGATACATTTCGATCAGCTCGCGGATGCGTTGCGCGTCGGCTTTGCGGTGCCCATGGCTGGTGATGGGGTCGGTGCCGCCGGTGGATTCGATCACGATTTCCGCCCAGAACACGCCTGTGGAAATGTGAACCGAGGCGACCTTCGACATGGCGATGCTTTCTTCGTTCGAGCCGAACAGGCGGCCTTTTACGCGGGCGACCCGCTGCGGGCTGACGATCAGTTTTGTCGGGAAGAAAAAGTTGCCTTGCGTCCAGCGGCTCGCTGCGAAGGATTCGGCCGGAGAAGAATCCATTGGGTTGGCGGGAATTGTCGACATGATTCTCCGGTGCCGAAATTGCACTCACCGCAGTCTACTTTTTGTCGGGGCCGGATGCGGTCAGCTGGGCAAGCAGTCCGTGGACATCCGGCATCCCCCACTGTTCCACGATTTTGCCGTGTGAGAGCCGAAAAATGGCAACTTCCTGGATTCTCACTTTCCTGCCGGTCGGTGCGATTCCCTGGAACTCCCCGCGCTGCGTGCCCGTCGATGTGAACCGAATCACGACTCTGTCGCTCTCGGCTATGACGTCATCCACTGTTTCCTGCCAGTCCGGGAACGAAGTGCGATGGCTTGCCACCTGATTTTTGACGCCCTCGATCCCCTTCCACTCCGACCCGACGACGAAGTGGCACACAAAGTCGGGGGCATACAGTTCGTCGGCCACAGCTAGATTTCCCTTGCTCCAGAGTTCACTCTCTGAACGGAGAACGATCGCCTTGTTCTCCGACAGTGTTTGGGCCTGCGTTTGACAGTAGCCATGGACGCTGCCAGCGAACAATCCGAGGGGAAGCAACAAAATGACTTTCTTAAGACGGGCGGGCTGACGTTTCACACCCACTCCAGCGCACCTTTTTTCCAGACCCAGATGTAGCCAACGATCAGGATGGCGAGGAAGATCAGCATCTCGAGCAATCCGAACAGGCCGAAGGCCTTGAATCGCACTGCCCAGGGGAAGAGGAAGATCGTCTCCACGTCGAAGACAACGAACAGGATCGCGACGATGTAAAAACGAACCGTGTAGCGTCCGCGGGCTCTGTCGATGGGATCGATGCCGCACTCGTACGGCATCAGCTTCGTCTTGCCAGGATTTGAGGGCCGGACCAGTTTGGCCAGCAGCAGGGTGATGGGCAGCAATGTGCCAACGATCGCGACGATGATGAAGATAGGTACGTAATTTTGCGGCATGATGTTTGGTCTCGGCTTCGGGTCCTAGTTGTCAGTCGAGCAAGCTATGGTAGCGCCGTCGAAGCGGCAACTCAAGCCGCAAGATTGGAGCGCCCGTTTAGCTGCACCGGTCAGGAAACACAAAGACCGACCGGGCCAGATCGGACTGCAGAGTAGCCTCTCGGTAATAGCGCGTCAGGATTCCGTTTTTCCATACAAGCAAGTCAGCGTTGCTGAGAGCAAACTCGTCCCAACCCGCGCCGGCATCACGCGCCATGCGCTCGCGAATCAGAAAAAAGTACGCATGGGTGATGGTTTCGTTGTAAAGCTGCGACTTGCTGCGAGCGGTGGCGTAATGCTTCAGGGCCGCAACGAATTTTTGAAGAGCTTCGAGCGGCGCATATTCGGACAAGTACGCGAATGCCAGGCGGACATGATCAGCATGGTGGAACTGGGGCAGCGTATCGGTTTCAAAGCGGTGAATGAGGTCGGCGTTGGTCATAAGATCGGAAGTCGTATTCGTTGCGGTCTCGTTGCTTGGCTCTATGCTCATCGGCCAATGGCGATGGCCAAAGCCGCTGCCGCATAGATGACGACATTGCCAACGTTGTACTGGCCGTGCAGCAGGTGAATCAGGATCGCGAAGACAAATACTGCAAAAAGCAGCCATGCGCCGCGAATGGCAGTTTTGGGAATCAGCAGGAGAACGCAGCCGGCGATCTCGCCCCACCCCAGCAACATCCGTACGAATGCGGGCATGTGAGTACGAGCGAAATCGTGAGCAGCGCCGGGCAGTACAAAGATCACCGCTTCAATCAGGATAACCACGCCAAGGGCATACCGCAGGATGCACAAACCGGTGTTGGTCTTCACGGGAGCACCTTCCTACTTCTCTCGCTTGCGTGGTGATCCGGCCCGAATTTCCTTCAGACGATGGCTGGCGCTGGAGTCTAGGTCGAGTTCGTAGAACTTCTTGAGTTCGCGAATTCGCTCGAGAGACGCCGGGCTGAATGGTGTCTTGCCGTCGAAGGCGTGGAGCACAATGCCTTCCAGAACATCGCCGAGGGTCATGTCGTGATAGTCCGCGAAGGCTTTGAGGACTTTCAGGATGCGTTTTTCGATGCGAACACCAGTTTGTACGCGTTCGACTTCGAGTTTGGGGTCGTCGGCCATGTGTACCAATGTACCAAGGTACACAACAAGAGTCAACGTTCTTTCTCGTTCGGCAGGTCCGCGTTCAGGAGTCCGCCAGATGAAGGGAAACGATTGTTTATAATCGCTTTTCCATCTTCCGGACATTAAAGGAATCCTTTGGCTCTCGACGAGAACATTTACAACCTGCGGCGCGAAAAACTGAAGCAGATTGAAGCCCTGGGACAGCCCGTTTACCGCAGCAAATACGAATTCACGCACACCGTACCGCAGATTCTGGAGCAGTACTCCGGAAAAAGCGGGGAGGAGCTGGAGAACTCTCGCGTTAACGTCCGCGTCGCCGGGCGCATCATGGCGATCCGGTTGATGGGCAAAGCCGGTTTTGCGCATCTGCAGCAGGGCGGGCAGCGGCTGCAGTTCTACGTCAAAAAGGATGCCGTCGGCAACAATGGCTTTGAGCTGTACAGATTGCTCGACCTCGGCGACCACGTAGGCGTGAGCGGATACCTGTTTCGCACACGCACCGGCGAATTAACCGTTCACGTAGAGGAAATCACCTTTCTGAGCAAAGACCTTCTGCCACTGCCCGAGAAATGGCATGGACTCACCGACGTGGAACTGCGCTACCGACAACGCTATGTCGATCTGGTGATGAATCCCGAGGTGCGCGAAGTTTTCCTGATGCGAACGAAGCTCGTGCAGTCTGTGCGGCGGACACTCGACGGTCTCGGATTCATCGAAGTCGAAACCCCGATGATGCAGCCGATCGCGGGCGGGGCTGTAGCGCGGCCGTTCGTGACGCATCACAACACCCTCGACATGGATCTTTACCTGCGCATCGCTCCGGAACTTTACCTGAAGCGGCTGTTAGTGGGCGGGTTCGACCGGGTCTATGAGATCAACCGCAACTTCCGCAACGAGGGCCTGGGATGGCGCTGGAACCCCGAGTTTACGATGATGGAAGCTTACCAGGCGTACACCGACTACCTGGGCATCATGAATGTCACGCAGGAGGTCATCACCGAGGCGGCCAAGGCGGTCACGGGCGGTACGAGATCGAAGTGGACAGTTACAGAAGATGGAAAGGAGATTGTCCACGAACTTGATTGGGCGAATTGGCAGAAGATGACGATGCGCGAAGCGATTATTTCGTACTGGCCGGAGGCCGCGGGCGCGAAGCCGGAGATGAGCGACTTTGCCAGCACTGAGGCGGTGAAGCGGCTGGTCGAGCGCTTCAATGCCTCGCATGCGCACATGGCATACGATCCCAATGCACCTGCGGGAAAAACGATCGCCGCTTTGTTTGAAGCTTCCGCCGAGGAACACCTCAAGCAGCCCACGATCATTTATGAGTTTCCGACCGCCGTGTCACCGCTCTCCAAGCAGAAGCCCGATGAGCCGGACTGGACGGAACGCTTCGAAATCTTCGCTGGGCAGATGGAAATTTCCAACGGATTCAGCGAACTCAATGATCCCAAGGACCAGCGGCGGCGGTTCGAGGCGCAGTTAAAAGAGCGCGAACGGGGTGACGAGGAGGCGCACCAGATGGACGAGGACTACATTCGAGCCTTGTCCTATGGGATGCCGCCGGCGGGCGGCGTCGGCGTCGGCATTGACCGCTTGTGCATGCTGCTGACCGACTCACACACAATTCGCGATGTGATTCTGTTTCCCCTGCTTCGACCGGAGAAGGGCGCATCGGCGGGTGATGAGAACGAGGCGCAGGAAGGGAAGTAGCGGGGCGTACTGTCTGACCGTTATCTTCCCAGTACCTACTAATGCACTGTGAGCAGTGCATGCCCAATCCTATACTTTTGCCATAGTTTGGGCTCTGAAGTGGCGGCGCTACTGTAGTGTCGAAAAAGGCACTGGGTCAGTAGCGCCTTGCCGTTTCCAGCGATCTGCCGCGCAGCATGCCTATAGCTTCAGCTATTTTCGACGGATGCAAAGCGAGCGCGCAGAAAAGTTAGTCACCGCCGGCCCGGAAAAGGAGAGTGGCCAAAACCGGGCCAGCGGCGATTCTGAAGGCACGCGTCCCTCAGAAAGTCGTGGTGAGGCGCCAAAGTTCAGCGATTGCGGAACGGCGCGACAGAAACGCGGGACAACGACTCCACAACCTGCGCTGCGTATTTCGCGCCAAGACTTGATGCGGTCCCGCGCCGGTTACCCGGCACGGGACGTTTTTGCAGCATTCCTCTACGGCAAGTAGTAACGGAACGATGTGAAGACCATTCCATCGATCCCGTGCGGTTCTCCACCGTTACCCGACCACGCGTTGCGGGTCACGTAGGAGTACTGAGCGCCGAACTGGAACCTGCCCTTGGGACCCTGGTAGAAGCGGTACCAGAATCCGGCTGTGCCTTCGACCAGCACCCGCGTGTCGGCGGTGCAGCCGCTGGCGTAACCGCCGGGGGTGAAACCATTGCCTGCGAGGGGCGGAGCCTCGGTGAGGCAGCCGCTGTTGGAGAACGTGGGCGAGCCGTAGCCGACGTCTTTGCCCGCGATGGGATCATAGCTGATGGAGCGAGCCGCGTACTCCGCGCCCGGATAGAGGTAGATGTCGAGCTTCGGTCCGTGCCACTCGAGCGAAGCCATGCCCTGCAATCCACGGAGCAGATGAAGAGTTCCGTCGCCGTTGACCGTGGTGTCGGAAAGACCACCTGAGCCGTAGCGGCCGACTCCGCTGCCGCCGAAGCCGTGCAGTCCGAAGTCGAGATGCTTGGCAAAGGTCCAGCGGGCGTTGGCGCCGAAACCTCCGCCGTCCTTGGAAGAGTTGTAGGCCAAATCCGCGCTGGCCGCGGTCAAAGTGCTCGGGCAAGCAGGGTTGGTAAACTCCACGCATGGGAACACGCGATCGCGGAAGCGGCTGTAGACGCCGAAGATCTCGTAGTGACCGAACCCCGGTTCGAAGGCAACCTTTGCGATCACGTCCGGCGCCGGGTTGAAGGAGTAGCTAGCCGCAGGCGTACAAGTAGTAACGCCGCTACTGGTTGTGCTGCAGGTGGTGACGCCGGAGTTGTAAGCTCCGCCGCCTGCGCCCGCTGATCCGACCAGGAAGTTGGCCGCATTTCCATGTGCGGTCAACGTCGCCTGAGAGTTTTCCATCGCGACACCGAACCATACCCTGTTGCCGAAGTTCTTGGTCAGGCGGATGCCGTACTGGCGCGCCCAGCTGAAGCCGACTTGGTACGCCGCGTCTATGGTCAACGGGATGGCTTCGCTGCGATTGTCCTCGCCGTGACGCGTTTCGGTGAGCAAGCTCCACATCTGCCCGCCGGTGAAGCTCCAGCCATCGTCGAAGGCTGCCTGTCCCCAGGCCTGGCGTTGCCGCAGGCTGTAGCTGTTGCTCTGGTTGCTGTTGGAAGTGATTCCCGCCGAGAGGAAGTCAGCCTCGACGTAGCCGGTCAGCGTTGCTGCCTTCAGTTTTCCTTCCGCCAGCATCGAAATACGTGACTGACGTCCGGAACCGAAGAATTCCGACATCGTGCTCTGGGAGGCACCGGGCATGGTGACCGAATTGAACGGGGTGTTGACGTCCGCCGCCAAGGCTCGCGAGCGGCGCACTGTTTCAGCCGCCAGGAAGCCGCCCGGTGTGATAGTGACGCCTCTGAAGTGGATGGCCAGAGGGCTCTCCAGTTCATCCCTGACGGTTTTCTGCGTGTCCTGCAGGGTCAGAGCGGTATTGGCGACGTTGGTCTTCAAGTCGGCAACGTCGCTCTTCAGCGCGACCACGGTTTGCTGCTGGTCCGTGGCCGTCGTCTGAGCAGTATCAGCCTTGGTGGCGGCATTCGCGACGGCTGCCTGCGTCTGCTGCCAGGCCTGCCGGCTTTGTTGCAACTGTTCGCTAAGCTGTTCGATTTGCTTTTGCTGTGCGGCCAGAGCGTCCCTTAACGCCTGCACTTCTGCCGCAGTAACGGCCGGTTGCGCCGCTTCGGCGGCTGCCCCTTTCTTCTTCTTGGCTGGTTTCGAAGCGGTATCGGTTTGTGACCACACGCTGGCTGTGACCACCGCCAGCGCTAGGACGATGAGAGACAAGTACCTGACGCATTTCATGGAGTTGCTTCTCTCCTTCTTGAGTTTGAGTTCCTTGCTGCTGTGTTCCGGGCAGACATCTGGAGGGCACGCCGACTCGTTGCGACGCGACCTCTCCTTCCCTTAGGCCAGTCTTCGATGGATCAGTTCAGGCTGGCTCGAAATACCGGAATGCTTGCCATTTGCTTATTTGAGTTGACTGGAAATGGTAGGGAATCGCGCGGAAGGCTTTCATTAAAGGTGTGTTAATTAACGCTGTGTTAATTTCCGTGGAGTCGAGGAGAATTTACGAGACACGCTGGCGGTTCTGTATCGGGTACCCTTAGTGTGTTCTTTGGTCGCTGGTGTTCTTTGACGCGCCCTTCTCGGACGTTCGCGGCGGTTCGTAGGGAGGACGATCTTGGCTGAAGTTGGAGCTCAGGTAATCGATCAGCGGATCGCGGTCGTTGGGATCGACAACCGCTCCCCACTTCACCATCTTGTCGACTTCTTTTGCCCACGACGCCTTGCTGAGCCGCTGCTGCAGGATGATGCGGGCTTCGTGGCATTC
>JASHPH010000283.1 GCA_030038255.1 Candidatus Sulfotelmatobacter sp.
TCCTTCGCCTCGGCCGGCGAGAGCCCCCACACGGCGAGGTTGTGCAGCGCGATCCAGTCGAGCCCCTGCCGGATGGCGTTCTTCGTCTGGTTCGGCTTCCAGTCGAGGCCGGCGAGCTGCGTCGTGTAGCGGTCGGCCGCCTCGTAGAGCGCGACCCAGCGGTCCGGCTCGAAGCAGAAGAGCCGCGCGCGCTGCAGGGCCGACCAGGCGATGCGCGCTTGCTGCGTGGCTTGCTCACTCGTCAGGCCGTCGAAACCCGTGGCCTGACCGCGCGCCTGTTGGAGCGCCGAGTCTTGGAGCGCGAGGAAGACCTCCACGCACTCGTCGACCAGCTCTTTGCTGTTCCGGTACGCCTTCACAGCCCGAATGTAAGATCGGGTAGGTAATTGTCAAGAGCTGATGTCTGCCGGGAGATGCTTGGGTTTGCAGTGGTCCTTGCACATCTGCCCCTTCTTCGGTCCTACAACGGCGGCCTCCTGGCAGCCATCGTGCCGGCACACGTAGATGACGATCTGCATCGGGTTGCCCCGGACGCCTCCGTTGATGAGCTGCCGATACGCGAGCCCCTTGCACCATCGGCAGCGGTACCTGCCGTTCCAGCCCGGCACCGCTTGCCACTCGTGACCGCACGTCGACATGAGGACCTCCTATCCCCTATGCCCCGCTCCTCATCCCTTTCGGACACGAGAACGGGCTTCCGTTACAGAGTTCTGTGCTTTCGCCGGTCCCCGCGTGCAGAAAATCGGAGCTACCCGTCGAAGCCCTTACCCTTTAATGGCCTTTTGGACGCGTCGAGTTGCGTTTTTTCTTCACAAATCGTCCGCGCCCATGCGGGCGAGCACGACATGGAGAATCCAGCACACCGCCGAGGAGCAGAAGGCGTTGGCCGGCGCCGCGATGAACCAACTACCAGGGACTGGGCTCAGGTTGGGGAGAACAGCCCAGACACCGGCCCCCACCCACCAGCCGAAGCACATCGGGCAGCTCACGAGCTTGCCGAGCCACGGCCACACCCGGGCGAGCCACGTCCGTAGCGGCTCGGTGAGCCGGCTGCCTGTCACGATGAGGGTCGCGCCGTAGACCAGAAGCGTCCACGACGCTAGGGTCTGCATCCCTTCTTGCACCGGCGTACGAGATGCCGGCGCCATGCGGCCAACTTCGACATGCCCTCGGTTGTATCACCTCAGCTCGGGACAACGAAAGGCCTCGATTCGTAGAAAAGACCCTTCGCCTTTTCGCTGTTAATTCCCTCGGGAAATTCCTTGAGAACCGATCGCTGATATTCGTTGGGCTCCCAAATAGGCGGTGCGTCGCGGCGGAACGTGATGAGAAATTCCGCTTCGTACATGATCGCTCGGCGGTGCATTTCGTCGAAGTCGTCTTTGCCGTTGTAAATGTCGACCGCGCGGCTGCCGTTGACGAGGACAGCCCCGAACTGCATGAGTGGGTCCTTCTGGCACATCTCTTCCCAGTGAAGAGGCAGGATGATCTGCGCCTTGAGGTTCGAGCCCTCCTTGGATGCGAGGAAGGAGACCGAGTCCACCCTCGGGCCGATGGCGATGGGGACCACCTTGTGGCCCACGAGGTCCCAGAGCACGACGGCGATGGTGCGGATGGCGGGATTCGGCACGCGGGTGCGCAGGAAGTCGACCGAGCGCGTGAAGAGGTCTCCGAGCCGGCGACCCTGGACGCGCAGCGGGTCGTCCGTGGCCAGCTCGGACTCGTGCTTGACGTCCTTGAAGAACGCCTCCCTCATCTCCAGTGCGATGTGGCCTTCGAACTTCATCACCTCTCCCAGATCCAGCAAACGTTCTTCGACTGGTCCCGCGCGCGCGAGACGAGCCAGGGGAACCGGAACGTCCGGTGTGCGCGCTCCAAGATTCTCTTCTGCGCATGCACCTCTTCGTTGCCGATGAAGATGTACGCGTCGCAGTGACCGAGGATCCAAAACTCGTCGACGCCGAAGATGCTCGAACCGATTCCGGCCTCCGAGTCTCCGTCTTGGAATCGTTGGGTGACCCACGAGGCGACGACGACGGCGGGCTCGTACTTCTTGATGGCCTCGATGGCGTCGAGCTTCTCCACGGTGGGTGGCGGCGAGATGGCCGGTTGGTTGAGCATCTTGTAGTAGAGCTGCATCTCCGGCGTCGTCTGGCTGTACGAATCGGTCATGTGGATGCCGAGCAGACGCCCAAGGTCCCCCATTCCTGCGCCGATCTCGATGGCCGCCCGTCCGCCGATCTTCTCCTTCAGGAATTCGATCTGCTCAGTCGTCGGGATGTTGTAGCGCGCCTTGAAGTGACACCAGACCTGGAGGTGGTCGTGGTCGTAGCGCCGCACGTCGTGCGCGGGCATCGCCTGAAACTCGCCGGCCTGGTTGAAAAAGTACCGATCGAGGTAGGACGCATCGACCTTCGGGAGCATCTTCCCGGTCATCATGCGTCACCCCCAGGCGTGAGCGACGCGCACGTCACGCGGAGCGACGCGGTCCCGGTAGGTGTCATGAGGAGCATCCACGCTCGTTCGGGGCCGGCGGGCCGGGACAGCTGGTTCTTCGTGTACTCGGGGATGTCTTGGTCCTTGGCGAGAGCGTAGGCCGCCTCGCGCGGCATGTACTTGGCGAAGAGCGTCGCCTCTCCGGCGCCCTCTTCGGCCTGAACGATCCAGACGAACACGATGTCCGTGTAGCCGTCACGCTTCGCTTCGCGCCAGAGGTTCATGAGAACCTCGCTATGTGCATTCAGGAATTGGACGGCTTCAGCTTGCTCCACGACCGTCCAGTCATACCATGCAGAAAGGGATGGTCAAGCGGCCTCGACCTTGTCCTGCAGCTTGCGTTTCTCGCTGGGTTTCGGCTCTTTTTTCCGCCGCTCGTCCTTGTGCGGTTTGCACCAAAGGCAGCCGCTCCTCCGGTGCTTGGGGCGCTTTCTCTTGTGGTTCATGCGCCGGCCGGTGCGACGGCGACGGGAACGACTTCGTAGTAGCGGTAGTCGGCCGCCCCACCGAAGACGAAGCCGTCTCCATCGGCGAGCCAGAGCTTCCCCTGGAAGGACAGGAGTGACGGCGGGAGCATGTTGACAGTGCCCTGCGGCAGCTCCACCACCGCGAGCGGCGGGTTGTCGGGAAGGTCCTGTCCGTAGGTGCGTCGGGCGTAAAGACGTGCGGTGCTCATCGTATTTCCTTTCTAGGGTACATGCTCTCGGAGCCAGCGGCGTGCCTGCTCGCGTACGGCGGGGAGGTCGTGGTCGCTGGCGGTTTGGACTTCGCTGAAGAGCTTACCCTGCGCCTGCTTCGACAGCGTGAGCTGCTTGCCCTCACGGCTGGCGAGTAGGGCGTTGCGGAGTTCGACGTGGGCCTTCGAGTAGAATTCCGGATCCTTCTTCGCCGTCTCCTCGTCGTAGGCATCCACGACGTTCGCGAAGACAACATCACCAAGGGCCCCGACAGGCAGCAACTTGGACATGGCTCACCCCAAAAGCAGGTCTTTGGCCTCGATGCAGTGCAGTTCGATGAAGGTTTCGCTCATGGGAGGCTGAATCATCGTCTCCCGTTTTTTGTGGATGACGCTCTTCACGACGACCACCTTTTTGTCTCCACTCCGG
>JASHPH010000284.1 GCA_030038255.1 Candidatus Sulfotelmatobacter sp.
CTTCGCTGCCAGCGGGCGTGCCGGCGGTGTTGAAACGAACCACAGCGTCTTCAAAGGAGCAGAAGGCGCGGTTGCCGGTCTGGTTGATGGTGATCGGCGCACCGTCGGCATAGTACTCGTTGAAGGTGTTGCTGCCCGCGCTCTGCGCAGCCGCGGTCAGGAACGTGTAGCCGCTCTTGGTGCCCGCGGCCAGAACAGCGTCGATCAAGCAAGCCGTGGCCGAAGAACCAGCGCAAGGAGTGGCAGCGCTCGGTCCCAGGAGGGTCAGGCTTTGGGCAAAGCCCACCGTGGGATAGGTAGAGTTGTAGGTAATCTGCGACGTGTTGATAGTACGGATCGCACCGACAGCCGAAGACTCATTGGCCGCCATGCGGGCGCGCAGCAAGTTCGGAATGGCAATAGCTGCGATGATCAGGATGATAGCCACCACGATCAGCAGCTCGATTAGTGAGAAACCCTTCTGTTTCCGCATCTCGATTTTCCCCTCGTTGATTCGTTGAAGTATCTGGTCACGAATGACGCAGTCGTGCCTAATGATTGCACTTCCCAGACCAAAAACGCTCGTTACTTTAGTTCCTATTCCGCTCTTAGTAACGGCTTTGTTTTCAGCATGGGCATGCACTTCGGTCCTATCCTGACATGTCCGTTTGCCGTCAATCCTAACAAAATTAGGGCGTACTCCTGACAAATCGTGTCAGTCTGAAACCGGGCCAGATTCCATTTTAGAACGATGAGAGTGGGCTTGCTTGCGCACTTTTGGCGCCCATTTTGGTGCTAGGATAGCCCGATCGGGTTCAACGCGGAAAAAAAGATCTTCGCGCGAACGCGGCAGACCGCTCGGGGTCAGAGAGTAAGGTCGCCAATCCTGGCGACTACTTTACGGCTGAACTGGCACTCAGAACACCCGTTTGTCGTCCGCGGGCATCACACCTGCATAACGAAAGTACCCTCCTACTGCATTCCTTCGGGAGCGCTGCGTGTGAAGCGCCTATAATCGCGTCATCGGAGGGGAGCGAAGCATTGTCATCAACGGCGGCTACGAGACAGCAGATGGAGACGGTGGTGCCGACGATCGAAACGCCGCCCAAGCCGTGGTGGAAACAGAGGTTTGTCCTTGCTTCGGCGCTGGCGGTAGTGGTCCTGTGTTTCTACAGCCCGGCGATCCACAATGGTTTCGTTTACTTCGACGACTGGATCTATCTCACCAAGAATGAGGCGATCCACGGCGGCCTGAGCTTCAGCACGATCAAATGGGCGTTCACAACGTTTTTGACAGGCAACTGGCACCCGCTCACCTGGCTGGCCCATGCCTTCGACTGGCAGCTTTTCGGCGCCAACCCCGCCGGCCACCATGCCGTCAGTGTTCTGTTGCATGCCGCAAATGCTGCGTTGGTGTTCCTGATTCTCGAAGCAGCGACCGGTCTCATCTGGCCGAGCCTGATCGTTGCCGCCCTCTTCGCCTTGCATCCGTTGAATGTGGAATCGGTAGCCTGGACGGCTGAACTGAAAAACGTGCTCAGCATGTTTCTTGGCTTGCTGGCGCTTGGCTCCTACACAAAGTACGGCCGTTCGGCGAAACCCGTCTTCTACATATCCGCGCTGGTATTTTTCGGCCTCGGCCTGATGGCAAAGCCGCAGATTATCACGCTGCCTTTCCTTTTTCTGTTGTGCGACTATTGGCCGCTGGGCAGACTCGAGCTGAGTGCGGCAGAGAATCGAGGGGGGGTGCACACGATTTCCTTCCTAGTCCGCGAGAAGACGCCGATGTTCGTTTTGGCGATGCTGAGCGCGGCCATCACCATGATTGCTCAGCGCTCGGCCAATGCGGTGCACAGTCTGACGGAAGTCTCGGTGATTTCGCGCATTGAGAATTGCGTCGTTTCCTATACGCAGTATCTTGGCAGCATGTTCTGGCCGGCGAAGCTGGCGCCGCTGTATCCGCGTCCCGTGGGCTCACTGCCGGTTTGGCAGGTAGTTGCGTCCGGAGTCGTACTGCTTCTCGTCGCGGGCGTCGTGATCTGGCAGCGCAAGCAGCGCTATTTGTTGATGGGCTGGCTGTGGTTCTTAGGTGCGTTGATCCCGATGATCGGCCTGGTGCAAGTCGGCGAGCAGGCAAGAGCGGATCGCTACATGTATCTGCCCATGGTGGGGATTCTGGTTGCGATTGTGTGGGCCTTCTGGAATGCAGCCGAAGAAAAACATATCGCGAAGCCTTGGTTGGCTGCACCTGCGGTCGTAGCCGTGTTTGCACTGGGAACGGCGACCGTCCACCAGTTAGGACGCTGGCATGACGGCGAAACTTTGTGGAGATACACGCTGAGCGTTACGCAGCAGAATTACATGGCGCATGACAATCTGGCCCTGGTTCTTGCAGAAGAGGGACGCGCAGACGAAGCGATTGCGGAATTCCGCGCTGCCGAGAGTCTCCATCAGTATCCCGCGCCGCAGATTCTGACCCTGGCTTCGTATGAGCAGAATCATGGGCATCTCCAGGGCGCGATCGAGCAGTGTCAACGAGCAGCACAAAGCTCGAACGATCCTGCGATCCAAGCTGCGGCGTGGGATCAGGAAGGGGCGATCTATATTCAGCAGGCGGACTGGGAGCGCGCAAAACAAGCCTACGAAAAGTCTGTGACCGCAAATCCCAACGACGCAAATGCGTTGGCCGCCACGGGACTGCTGGCTGAAAAGAGCGGAGACTCCCAACTCGCTCTGCGGCGGCTGTCGCGCATAATGGATGTTGCCCCCAGCGACGTTGGCCTGCTGTTGCTGGCCAGCGCTCTGCGCCAGGCCAGCCGGGATCGTGAGGCGGATGCAGCGCTCGATCAAGCGCGGAAGCTCTCCCCGAATTTTGCCCAGGCGCAGAAGGCAGCTAGTCAATACGCCTCGTCTTTCGGTGTAGTGCTTCACTAGCGAGAAGAGCAACCTTTTTCCCCGTCCATCGTTTCTCAGTTCATCGGCTCGTTGTAGAATGAGCGCCTCTTCTTACGGGCAACACGTCTCATGGGCAACTCGTCGAATCCATTTTCCATCGAGCCTGAAGTTTCCCGCGCATGGACGCTTCCCGCACGGCTCTACACCGATCCCAGCCTGTTCGGTGAGGAGAAGGAGAAAATTTTTGCGCGCACGTGGCAGGTGGTCGGGCATGCGAGCCAGGTCGCCAATCCCGGCGACTATTTCACCACTGAACTTGTCGGAGAGCCACTCGTCATTGCGCGGGGCACGGACGGCAAGCTGCGCGGGTTCTACAACGTCTGTCGCCATCGTGCAGGACCTCCAGCCGTAGGCTGCGGGTCGCGCAAACTGTTTCGCTGCGGCTATCACGGGTGGACGTACGGGCTCGACGGAGCGTTGATCAGCGCCACCGAGATTGAGGGCGTGGACGGATTCCGGCCCGAAGACTTCGCCCTCGTGCCAGTGCGGACGGAAACATGGTTCAACCTGGTGTTCGTCAATCTGGATCCGGAAGCCCGGCCGCTGCTTGAGAGTTTGGGCGAGCTGACGAAACAGGTGGAAGAGTTCCCGTTCAGCGAAATGAAGCTGTTCGAGCGGCGCACCTACGACATGAAGTGCAACTGGAAGACGTATGTTGACAACTATCTCGAGGGCTATCACCTGCCGAGTGTGCATCCGGGGTTGAATCGCGAGCTCGACTACAACGCGTATGTCGTGAAGCCGTACGCGAGACACGTGAGGCAATTCTCACCGATCCGCGGGGCGCAGCCGGGAGACGCGACGCCGCGGCGGTATCAGGAGGCGGGTGCGGATTCAAATGCGGATTATTTCTGGATTTTTCCCAACTGGATGCTGAACTGCTATCCCGACAATGTCTCGCTGAATATCGTGCTCCCGGTCGAGACCGAGCGATCGCTGGCGATTTTTGAGTGGTATCTGCCCGAAAAGGATCATGTGACGCCGGCGGCGAAGGCGTCAGTCGAGTTCAGCCACCAGATTCAAATCGAGGATGTGGCGATCTGCGAGACCGTGCAGAAAAGTCTGCGGTCCCGCAGCTACTCGCGCGGCCGGTTCAGCGTGAAGCAAGAAAAAGGCGTGCACGCCTTTCACCGCATGTATGCGGAGTGCATGCAAAAGGAAGTGACGCACAACGCGGGGAACTAAACCGGCTCCGCCTTCAGCAGCATGCAGGTGACGTCGTCGTGCTGCGGGGTCGAGCCGACGAAGAGATCGAGTTCAGCCATCAGGCGCTTGAGCAGGTCGGTGGGTTCGATTGACTTTGCCGCTTCCAGCACGCTCAGCACGCGGGCTTCGCCGTATTCTTCCTGGCGCGCGTTTTCAGCTTCCACCAATCCGTCGGTAAAGAGGATGAGCCAATCTCCGGGCGCGAGCGTGACGCGGCCGGACTGGTATTGCGCTTCGGGCTGAATGCCGAAGGGCAGGCCGCCGACCTCGAGGCGCTCGATTTGCCCGCTGGCGCGGCGCAGAATGGGATTGTTGTGGCCCGCGTTGATGTAGTCGACGGTGCGGCGCGCAGCATCGTACTCGGCCAGGAATGCGGTGGTGAAGCGCAGGCCGCCCTGGCTGTTGGAGCAGGCGTACTTGTTCATGTTGGCGGCGAGCTCCGGCAGGGCAACTTGCGCGGTGGAGAGCGTTTTCAGGCTGGCCTGGAAGGTCGCCATGAGCATGGCGGCGGGAATGCTTTTGCCCGCGACGTCGGCGACGGCGAAGACGACGCGGTTTTCGTCGTTGGTTTTGCCGGGGCGCGGAAACACGTCGTAGTAATCGCCGGCGACTGTGTTGGCCGGACGCGTGGCGTAGGCGAGCGCGAGGCCGGGAATCTGCGGCGAGGCGCCGGGCAGAAGCCAGGTCTGAATTTCGCGCGCAATCTGCAGATCGCGCTTCATCACCACACGGTCGGCGATTTCGAGCATGAGGAGAAGGAGCAGAAGCAGCGCCGCCCAGAAGTGAAAATCGAATTCGCCGACATGGACTGTGCCATGCTCACCCTGATAGTTGAATCCGGCCTGCGGCAGAATCAGCATGACCAGCGCGGCCAGCAAAAGCACGCGCCGCGCCGGCGAGAGCTTCTCAAAAACGGCCCAGAAAAACTCCTTGATGACGCGAACGTGCCGGCCGCGCGGCGTAAGGCCTTCGGGCGTTTTGGCGGCGACGTCTTTTGAGTACAGGCGATAGCTGGCACGAGCTTCGCTTTCGAACTGCGACCAGAGCTGGCTGATTTCCAGGCCCTCGGTCACGCGGCGCCAGAACCGCTGCAGCTTTACTGAAAAGGAAACGCGCTGCGCTCTGGCTTGTGCCGAGGGTTGTCTGGCAGGTGGGGAGGCAGTGGCCATGACTGCCTGGATTATAGAAGAAGTCTTTCACCGCCGAGGACGCGGAGAACGCTGAGGAAAACGTGGGGGCGTAATCACCGCGGTTGTACCTCGCGCGTCCTTCGCAACCCTGATTTTTCTCGGCGACCTCTGCGTGCTCGGCGGTGCAGATGGGTCAAAACAAATTCAGTTGCTCCTCGAATGCCTGGACGGGCCACTTCGTAGCGTAAGCGGGGCGGCGATCGGCGCGGGTCATTTTGTATTTCGCACGCAGGCGCTTCACGAGCTCGGACAGGCGTTGGGCATAGGCGGGCGGAAGGAAGGCGCGGTGGCGATACCGCTGGCGATAATTCTCTGCAAGATGAGGAAAATTCTGTTCGAGGAAGGGAAGAAACACCGCGGCCGAGCAGGGCTTCAGAAAAAGCGGGTTGGCAAAGGCGAAATCGGCACCGGCGTCGGCCGCGGCGGAGATGACGGCTTCAATATCTTTGGGCGAATCCGTGATGCCGGGAATCACCGGGCAGCAGCTAACGCCCACGCGCAGTCCAGCCTGGCTGATAGCACGCACAGCGTCGAGGCGGAGATCGGGGCGCGGGGCGCGCGGCTCGAGAATGCGGGCCAGATCGACGTTGAGAGTCGTGACCGTGATGTGAACCGAGAGATGGTTCGAGCGGGCGACTTCTTTCAGCAGGTCCAGATCGCGGACCATCAGATTGGATTTAGTGACGATGCCGAGCTCGTATCCCCTGTGCTTTGCGAATTCCTCAAGGATGGACCGCGTGACCTCGTAGCGGCGCTCAGCGGGCTGATAGGGATCGGTGGCCGTGCCGAGGGCGATGGATTCTCCGGACTTGACCCGGCGCAGTTCCTGGCGGAGCAGTGCGGCTGCGTGCTGCTTGACGTAAATTTTCCGCTCGAAGTCGAGGCCATCGCGCATCTCCATGAATTCATGCGTGTAGCGGGCATAGCAGTATTTGCAGGCGAATTCGCAGCCGCGGTAGGGATTGATGGTCCAGGTGAAGGGCATGTTGCGGTTGGAGACACAGCGGTTGAGCACGGATTTCGACTCGAGCGTGAAGTACTCGACGTTGTGGCCTTCGCGGATGGATTCGCCCTCAGAGGCGAGGCGGGCGATGCCGACGAGCCGCGGTTTGTCGTCACGGGTAACTTCTGGAGGGAGCAAGGGCTGGGAAGCGAGAAGGGAAGCCATAGATTCGTCTTTTGTTCGCCTAACATATCGATTCCATGGTTGCTTTGTCAAGCACAGGACGGGATAGGAGGCAGAGCGAAAAAGGTCCGTGCTCCTGGCCTCAATGAGTGCTATCCGGATTTTTCACCAACCATCAGGAAAGAAGTCCCTTTACCTGACGCGAGTAGCGATGTTCGCATCTCTGACCCTGTCCATGTCCTGTGAGGGAGTAAACAGGTCTTGGGTCACTGAGATTTCGGACAGGTCTATTACCTCTGCGGTGGCAGTATTCAGTTCGCCGGTTTTCACGCCAAGTGAGAAGGCAACAGAGCGTCCTTGGAAGGCTCGAACGTTGTCAAAAATAATGCTCCTCGATTCAGCCCCGTGGATTGACCGCAGAACATCTGTCGTCGGGTCAAGACAGAAGGTAGGAAATTTCGACACCATTGTCGGATAACCTAATTGAATACAGTCCAAAACCGAGTTTTCGAGTGTCTCTTGACGAAGGTGTGGGATTAGGCCGCTCAAGTCTTCGGTCATCGGCATCGGGTAGATGAGGTCTTGCTCGATTGCGGCGATTTCCCGGGGAACCGGGCCGGATCCAGTGGTCCGAAAGCTGCCGTCGCGATTTCTGATCACTGTTGCACTATAGGAAGGACTCTCAATTCTCGCCTTCAACAGCATTGGTCCTCCCCACCAATACTCGACCGTGCCTTGTTCGGATGGCTTACCCTTCGAGTCGAATAGCTGGAAACCGATCTTCAGGTGCCACGGTTTCATGTCGCTATCGTTTATCCGAGTTAAATGGCTTGCATGCAAAACGCGCTGCCGCAGTACCTCCGCGTCCTGTGCTCGCGTGGAGATCGTCAAGCCCCACACAAACCAGAGAAAGAAGAAGAAGCGCATTCTCTTGCTCTGCATCATCAGCTCCAGAAATTTCATCCCCAATCATATTCGCAGATGATTGACGAAATCAGGCGTGGGTGTTGAAAAAGTCACTGAGATTAGCGGGTGAGATTCAGAGAAAGCATGTTAGAAGAAGAAGTTCCTTCTCATGCTGCGCTGGATATCGATTCTCGGAGGCCTGCTGATCATGATGG
>JASHPH010000285.1 GCA_030038255.1 Candidatus Sulfotelmatobacter sp.
TTCGCAATCGGGGAGAGCGCTGAGGTGAGGCACGGTGACAAACTCCGCGGCGCGCGCCAGCGTGGCCGTAATTTGGGGCGGTCGCTGCTGCAGCATCGCTGAGCGCGAAGAACCCACAGTCGTCGTCGACGTAAAGCCGACGCCGCCGAGGAACTCAAGCAGGATCGCCACCAAAATAAAGCGGAGCCGGATGCGGCGAAGCATGTGTCGTTCCTTCTCTCCTAAGCAGCCGAGGCTCCTGCCTCGAAGACGTAATTCCGAGGGACAGGCAAATATCGGACCACCCTCGGAGCCGAAAATGTATCACATTTGCAACGAGTTGCCGACCTACAATCGGGTTCTGGACCAGCGGATGTGAAACGGGTTGCACAAGCAGCGCGGTCTTTTGCGGCTCGACAAATCTGAGCCGCGATCGTTTTGTTATGCGGCGGAACGCGTGAGCGTCAGCAGCGTAATTTCCGGTGGGCAGTTGAAGCGCACCGGAACTCGCAGCGTCCCCAGACCGGCGTTGGTGTAGAGCGTGAGGGGGCCGACCGTATACAAACCCTGGATGTACTTTCGGCCCAGCTCGGGCAAGTAGAGAGGGCCAACCAAGGGAATCCGGACCTGGCCCCCGTGCGTGTGCCCCGAGAGTTGCAGATCAACGGGATGGCGCGACACGTAATCAGCGTAGTCGGGCTCGTGTGCCAAGAGAATCGTGGCTTCGTCGCTGGGGATGCCGTGCAGCGTCGTGGCGAGGTCGGAGGTGTGGCTCAGGACATCGTTGACGCCGGCGAGCCAGAAGCGGGCTCCGTTTTGCTCGATCGCAACCGATTGGTTGAGCAGGACGCGAATTCCACGCGCCTGCAGTGCACCGATCACGAGGCGAGGGGCGGTCGAGACGTCGTGATTGCCGAGAACCGCCCAGAGCCCGTGAGGCGCCTGCATCTGCCGCAGCAGTTCGGAGCAGGGCTCGGCGACCGCGGCATCTTTTTCACCGTTGTAAGGCACAAGCGACAGCGAAACAAAGTCCCCGGCCAGCGCAATGAGATCAGGCCGCAGATCGTTGACCATGCCGATAGCAGCATGTAACGGGTGGACGGAGAAATGAGGATCGTAGTGGAAGTCGCTCAAAAGCGCGATGGTAAATCCATTGAGGCGGTCGGGCCAGCGGCGCAAGGCAATGTGCTGGCGCACAATGCGCGGGCGGTTCGGCTCCAGCAGCATCGAGTCGGCGGCCAGAGCGGCGGCTCCGGCAGTTGCCGCCGCTAGACCGATGAATTTCCGCCTGTTGATGGGAAAAAAGGCCAATCGGTTCGGAATCCTTGCACGAACTTGGGATGGCGGGAGATGAACCCTGCCACCCCAGAATAACCTGAGTCCGCAGATCGGCGCATGCTATACGCGATCCCCGAATCAGAAGTTGAACGTGGCAATCAGATCGAGGCGACGGTTCGCGGCCGTGCTCGGTGAATACGGACCTCCCAGCAGCGCGTTGGAGACGTCAAAGAGGTGCGAACTGAGAACGGCATTCGGGTTGGCCAAGTTGACGTTGTTGAACAAGTTGCGCACACTCACGCCAAGGGCAAGGTTGTAACGCCGGTCGGAGCTGGAGGACATGGACATGCCTCCGCCACCGCCACCGAAAAGCGGGCCGCGCGGACCACCACGGCCGCCGCCCATGCCGGGGCCACCACCCTGGCCTTGACCGGCGGCAGCGCTTTTAGTTCGCGGTCCGAGACCAAACGTCTTGGTCAGGCGCACATTCATGACGAAGTGCCCGGGGCCGGTGCCGTAGTTGATGGGTAGAAGCTTGCCGGTAGCCGCTGATGCGTCGAACGTTCCCAAAGGAGTGCAGTAGATGTATGAGCCGGTGGTGTTTTGGACTCTTGGGCAGGTCGTGGCCGAGGGGCGATCGTTGTACTGGTTATCGCCATTCAGATCGTAGGGTGAAGTGATGTTGAACGGCGAGCCGGAGCTGACGATCATGAAGGGGCTAAATCGAATCAGGTACGGCAGAGCAATGCTGCCGCCAAGAAAGAGTCGCTGACGAACGTCAAACGAGGCGCGGCCCCAATCCTGGCTGATGTCGTAAGAGTTCGAAGGGAAGCTGGAAACGCCGGCCGTGTCGCTGTTGGCGTAGTTGAGCACGTAGTAGCCGAACAGCTGCAGTTTCGCTCCGACCCGGATGTTGGTAATCGCCATCAGCTGGCTCTGCTTGAAGTTGGCTTCCGAAACGTAGCGGTAGAGGTTGCTGCCGTTGGTCGTGGCGCAGGGCGGCAAATTGGGCGGCGTGGGAAATCCCGGAGGTGGAAAGACGCTTGACACACAAGGCGTTCCCGGATACGGGGCGTCGGCGTTGATAGTAAGAAACTGATCGAAGCCGCGCGAGTTCAAATAATTGATGGTCAAAGTCGCCGATTTGGTCACCTGGCGCTCGACGCTGATCGCGCTCTGCAGCGTGTATGGCGCATGCAAATTGGAACTGATCTGATACGTGGTGGATCCGGACAGAGTGGAACCTGACGGCACGCAGTTCGAGATCGGAACGGTTAAAGGCTGATCGAGGCCCGGATAGCAAGTTGGGTTATTGATGACGAACGCCTGCTGCGTGATCCCGTTCAGGCGCTTGGCCACGAGGATGTTCCCGAGCTGAAAGCGGTCGTAGAAAATGCCGGAACCACCGCGGATGACCACGATGGGAGGTGAGCTGCGGCCATGCACGCCCCAGGCAAATCCCACACGCGGCGCCCAGTCGTTGTGGTCAGGAATGACATTTTGGGCCTCGAAACGAAGACCGACGCTGAGCGTGACATTGGGTCTTACGCGCCAATCGTCCTGGACGTAAGGCTCAGCGTCAAAGTAGTTGACCTGGGCGTTGGGGGAACCGGTGGTGATCGCGAGCTGAGTGGGCTGGGCATTCGAACCCACAAATGCGCCCGATACTGGGGCAAAAATAAACGTGCCGTTGAAACCCGAAGTGGAGTAATTCGTGTCTTGCGTGTCGCGAAGGCGAGCGCCGAACTTGACGGTGTGATTGCCGTGGATCAGCGATGTGTAGTTCTGGATTTCGTAGGCGTTCTGCAGATCGTTTTGATTGCCCGAACTAAGGCCGCCGCCGGTGAAACTGCCGAGCACGGTGGTGGCGGGGTTCGTATCCGTTGGAGTCTGGATGGTGCTGTCGCGGAGATACTGGAAGCGGGTTTCGTTGACGATCTTCGTGCCGAAGACCTGGGTGTCGCTGATCTGCACCGTGTCTTCGGTTTCTTTGGAATCGTAAGCCTGCGTCTGAAGGCTGAATTGGCTGGCCAGGTCGTCGGTCTCGGTGTTGCGCCAGTATTGATAACGCGCGGTCAGCGTGTTGTTCTTGGTGATCGCCCAATCGATGCGCGGAGCAAGGTTAGTGCGCTGGCGGGGATTGGCGAGGGAACTGGCAAACTGAGCGCCAGTGGAGGGGTCGATTGCGTTGATGCCGGACAGTTCGTTGATGTCGCGGCGCGTGAAATCGAAAAAGAAGGATGCGCTCTTGCTGATGGGACCGCCGATGTTTCCGTTGAAGAACGTCGAGTGGTAGGGCGGCTCGGGTCCGAGGAAAGGGTTCGGGGCGTTGAACGGGGAATCGTTGCCATCGGCGAGAAATTGTCCGTGAAGCTTGTCGGTGCCCGGTTTGGTGAAAATTTCGATTCGTCCGTAGCCCAGCTTGTCATATTCGGAAGAAAACGGATTCTGATTGATGCGGATTTCGCGAATCGACGACTTGGGTGGGAGCTGGCCGGCGGTGAAGCCATCAATGTACATCTGGCCGCCGTTCGGTCCGGCGGAGGGTCCGGCGAGCGCTTCGAGATCTTGCTGCAGTTCGTCGGGATCATCGGGCAGCGCTTCCAGTTCTTTGCCGGAGATAGTGATGGCCCCAGCGTTGTTGGCGGGATTCACGTCAACGGTAGGCGCAGTGTCGGAGACCTGCACCTTCTGCGTCTGTACCTCAATCGCCATGGAGACGTTGAGGCGCATCGGCTGATCCGCGATCACGATGTTGTCGTTTTCGTACAGAACGAACCCTTCCGCAACGACCGTGAGCGAAAACTTGCCGGGCGGGAGCGACTTGAACTCGTAGAAACCCTGGCCGTTGGTCTGTGCGGTAAGCGGGGCACCGCTGGCCGGCGCTAGAGCTGCCGTCGCTTTTGTGATGGCGGCGCCCGAAGGATCGGTGACTTGCCCGCGAAGAGCACCGGTAGGGGCTTGCGCAGACGCTGTTTGAGCACCAGCGAAGCTCACACTCAATAAGAGTATGAATCGGAAGAACAGACGCATGGAGTAATGAACCTTCATTCCTTCAATTCCATTTCTTATGAATTCAAATTAAGGACATCCTTGGCGCACATCTTTAGACGCCTACTGAGTCCCCGCGTCACCGTTGGGGGCTCCTCCGAGGCTCCAGGGCGCCAGCATCATCGCCTGACTGGCGTTGGGAGCGGCCTGAAGAATCGGTTCCACTCCACTCAGCAAAGTGATGGCGGTGCCGGCGCTGGTGGGCGTTCCCCGCGTCGCCAGGATGACCACAGCGTCGCCCTTTTGCAATTGCAGATCCGCTAGCGTCGAAGAGGGCAAGCGACTCAGCATTTGTTGAAAATCAGGCGCACCACCGGGGCGTGTGCTACCTCCCATCCCACCGGAAGCATTCCCGTTTTGCGCAGTTTGCCCGCCCGCCGCGGGCGCGGCTCCGCTTTGTGCCTGCCCAGTTGATCCCGTCGGTGCATTCCCTGAACCGGGTGTTCCAGGGGGCATATTGCCTTTCAGGCGTGCGGCAAAGCGCTGCGCCATTTCCGCAGGAATCTTGTGCAACTGCGAGCCGGAGGTGACTTTCACCTCCACCGTTTTCTTGCTCACCACGTCTTGAACACTGACCGTGCCCGCGCTTGCGTCCACCGACTTGATGGTTCCCACCACGAAGGGAAACGTGCCGGTAACAATTTCTTCGGCGGTGAATTCGGTGCTGTCGGCGCTGCGGTCACCGCGCGCGCGCAACTGATCGCCGGGCTGGATCTCCGCGAGAGTGCTGGGCTTGGCGTCCTCAAACTTGATCGAGTCAGGAGCGTAGCGACGGATTACGGTATTTTTGCCAGTGTGAACCGCAATGGTCTTTTTTCCGCTGAATCCGGTAATCGCGATCGTAACTGTGCCTGTGGAAGCGTCGACCACGCTGACCAGGCCTCCAATGCCGCGCTTCTGCCAATCTTGACGGATCTGGTCGCTGACGGCAGCGACGGCCGACCGCGTGATCACGATGATTTCGAGGGCGTTAATCGACTTGCCATCGTCGGAACCGGGACCGCGGGCACGGATCGTGTCGCCGACTTGAAGATCCTGCAGCGAGAGGGGAGTGGCAGTCTTCAAATCAGTGGCGCCGGGCTGGAGACGCAGGATGCGTGCGTTGGGCTGCACGTTAACGGCGACTTCAGGCCCCGAAGTTGGCGTCAAGATAAGGGCGTTGCCATTGATCGTCTTGATGGTGCCGATGCTCTTGGCAATCGCGCTCTGGCCCGCGGCCTGAGTTGCAGACGCAGATGCATTGACCGCAGGCAGGAAGCCGACCGCGGTTGCGAGTGCGAGAGATATGAATAAGGTCACGCGTGATTTGCGTGTGTTCATAACCTTCCGGCTTTAGTTTAAATCCTCCATGCCGCGGAACTGCGTGATTTACAAAGTTTTACCCAACATGCATGAAGAGTTCATGAAGAAAACAGCGTTGATTGCCGGTGACTCGCGCCAGGGGTGGTCACCCAGAGTGCTAATAGACGGGTCCGTCCAGGGCGGCTACGATTTTTCTAATAGGCGCGTGGAAAATTTGGCCAGCGAAACTTTGGCAATCAATGAGTGTCTTCATGCCGCGTGGCTTTCTGTGTTGGGTCCTGGTAGCGGTTCTGCCGACTTCCTTGCTAGGCCAAGCTCCGTCCCAAACGGCCGCGGCTCCGTCGGCGGTTCTGCATACGCAGGGGGGCGTGTGGGTGAATGAATATGAGGCCCACGATTCTTCCTCGATCTTTACGGGCGATCTGATCGAGACCAAGCCCGGATTTTCCGCGACGTTGACTCTAGATGGGACTGAAGTTCAGATTCAGCCGCAGTCCGTACTGAAGTTTCAGGGAGACTACTTGGAACTCAACCACGGCAGTGTTGCCGTTGGTACTTCGAAGAGCTTCAAGGTGAAAGTGAATTGCCTGACCGTGATTCCCGTCGTGAATGAATGGACGCAGTATGAAGTGACCGACGTAAGCGGCACGGTGCAGGTGGCGGCGCGCAAGCTGGACGTGAATGTTCGCCGCGAAGGCGGCAAGGCGAAGCCGACGCTCGAATCCACCATCGAGCAAAAAGCAAGCGTGAAGGAAGGGCAACAAGCCAGTTACGATGGGTCGGAAATCTGCGGCGCGCCGGAACGACCCACCAGCGCAGGCAGGGGAGTGAATCCGAAATGGATCGAGATCGGCGGAGGTATAGGCACGGGCGTTTTGCTGTGCCTCATCGTGTTTTGCCACGGCAGCAAAACTCCGGTCAGTCCGGACTCGCCGTAACTTCTCGCTTGAAATTTCTTCTCTCAGGAAAAATTCTCTACAGAATTCGTTCGTGAGTGTAGCCGGCCGCGACGAGCGCTGCGAGCAGTTCGGCAATATGTTCGGGGCCGCGAGTTTCCATGGTGATGTCGATCGCGGTGTCGCCGAGATTCACGCCGTGGTAGGCGCGGTCGTAGGCTGTCTCGACGATGTTGGCGCGATGGTCGGCCAGGATTCCGGTCAGGCGATGCAGCGCGCCGGGATAGTCGGGCAGATGGACGCGCAGGCGAACGAGGCGCCCGTCTTTGACCAGGCCCCGC
Organism: Candidatus Sulfotelmatobacter sp.; assembly: GCA_030038255.1. GTDB lineage: Bacteria > Acidobacteriota > Terriglobia > Terriglobales > Acidobacteriaceae > Sulfotelmatobacter. The sequence goes on from JASHPH010000285.1 coordinate 6,848, forward strand.
TCGATGATACGCGAGAGCAGCGTGACATCAATATTGCCGCCGCAAACCAGCGCGGCAACACGCTTGCCACTGAGCGGGAGTTTGTGGTTTAAGACCGCAGCCAGAGCCGCGGCGCCCGCACCTTCGGCCAGGGTTTTCTCGCGTTCCAACAAAAGCAGAATCGCGTTTGCGATTTCTTCCTCTTCAACAGTCGCGATGCCGTCCACATATTTTTGAACCAGCGGCAGCGTGCGATCACCGGCGCGGCGCACCGCGATGCCATCAGCGATGGTCTTGGCCGAGTCAAGCGTGACCGGCTTGCCTTCGGCGATGGCGGCTTTCATGGAGGGAATTTTCGCGGGCTGCACGCCGAAGACTCTCACGGCGGGATTAGTTTCTTTCACAGCGCAGGCGATGCCGCCGATCAGACCGCCTCCTCCGATGGGAACGACGATGGCTTCAATATCGGGATGCTGTTCGAGAATTTCGAGCCCGAGAGTCCCCTGTCCGGCAATGACCGCGGCATCGTCAAAGGCGTGGATGAGCGTGAGGCGGTCCTGCTGCGCGACATGGAGCGCTTTCTCGAAGGCTTCGTCGTAGTTGGCGCCGTGCAGGATCACCTCGGCTCCGTAGGAGCGGGTGGAAGAAACTTTGGTCAGCGGTGTGGGCAGAGGCATGTAGATGCGCGCCCGGATGCCGTGCCTGCCTGCGTGGTAGGCCACTCCCTGAGCGTGATTGCCGGCGGAGGCAGCGATGACACCGCGAGCGCGTTCGTCGGCGGTGAGAGTGAGGAGTTTGTTCAGCGCGCCGCGCTCCTTGAACGCGCCTGTGCGTTGCTGGTTGTCGAGCTTGAGGAAGATGGAATTGTGGGTAAGGCCGGAAAAAGTTTCCGAGTGGGTGCAGGGCGAGACACGGATATCGGCGCGGATGCGGGCAAGCGCGGTCTGGATGTCGGAAAGCTGGATCATGGGTGAGCGTGGCTATCTTAATCGTTTTGAGGTGCGGACACATTTACGAGGCAATCGACTGCACGGTCGTGGTGGAAACGGGGCGCAAGACGGGCTTCGTCAACCACGCATCGACACAAGCGGCGGCCTTGCGGCCTTCTGCGATGGCCCACACGACCAGCGATTGACCGCGGCGCATGTCGCCGGCAGCGAAGACACCGGGAACTGATGACATGTAGTTTTCGTCGGTGGCGACGTTGCCGCGATGGTCGAGTTGGACACCGAGTTGCTCGATCATGCCGTTGCGCACGGGGCCGAGGAATCCCATGGCGATCAGAACGAGGTCAGCCGGCATGGTGAACTCAGTGCCGGGAATCGGCTCAAACTTCGGGGGAGGGCCGACTCTTACGGCGTGGAGTTGAGTAACTCGGCCATCGGAATCGCCGGTGAATTTTGTAGTGGCGATGCTCCAATCGCGGATGCCGCCTTCTTCGTGCGCCGCTTCGGTGCGCAGTTGCAGCGGCCACAGCGGCCACGGGGTAAGAGGCGAGCGCTCGTCGGGCGGCTTGGGCATGATCTCGAACTGATGCACGGAAAGCGGCTTCTGGCGATGGCAGGTGCCAAGGCAGTCGGCGCCGGTGTCGCCGCCGCCGATGATGACCACGCGCTTGCCGGTGGCGAGAATTTCCGTTGCCGGGTCGATCGTATCGCCGAGGCAGCGCTTGTTCTGCTGCGGCAAAAACTCCATGGCGAAGTGAATACCCTTGAGTTCGCGTCCGGGCACGTTGAGATCGCGCGGGTGCTCGGCGCCGCCGGCGAGAACGATGACATCGAAGTCGCGGCGAAGAGTTTCGACGGAGATGTTCTTTCCGACCTCCGCGTTTGTGACAAACTTCACGCCCTCGGCTGACATCTGGTCGAGACGGCGGTCGATGAGGTGCTTCTCCAGCTTGAAGTGCGGGATGCCGTATCGCAGCAGTCCGCCGATGCGGTCGTTCTTCTCATACACGACTACGGAATGGCCGGCGCGGCAGAGCTGTTGCCCGGCGACGAGTCCGGCGGGACCAGAACCGACGACGGCTACCTTTTTCCCCGTGCGATGTTTGGGCGGCTCGGGAGCAATCCAGCCCTCGAGAAATCCGCGCTCGACGATGTTTTTCTCGTTCTGCTTGATCGTCACCGGCGGCTGGTTGATGCCGAGCACGCATGAAGCCTCGCAGGGCGCGGGGCAGACGCGGCCGGTGAACTCTGGGAAATTGTTGGTGGCGTGCAGCTGGCGGACGGCATCTTTCCAGCGGCCACGGAAGACAAGGTCGTTCCAGTCGGGGATGAGGTTGTTGACCGGGCATCCGGTCTGGCAGAAGGGCACGCCGCAATCCATGCAGCGCGCGCCCTGTTTGCGCAATTTATCTTCTGGAAAATCCTGATAGATTTCAAACCAGTCGTTGACGCGCTCGGCCACGGGGCGGCGCGGGGCGAGCTCGCGTGAGTAGTCAATGAAGCCGGTGGTCTTACCCATTTTGCACCAGCCCATGTTGAACCAGCCCATCACCAACGTGTTCATGTTCCGCAATCGCGACAGGCGCCGCATCGAGAATAGAAGCCGTGCGCCCGGGGACGTAGCTTTCTTGGCCGCGCGCGACTCCCAGCACTCGCTTGAACTCATGCGGGAAAACTTTGATGAAGCGCGGCAAAGTGTCCTGCCAGTTTTCGAGAATCCATTGCGCACGGCGGCTCGAAGTGAGCTGCGCATGGCGCGTGATGAGATCGCGCAAGATGCGCTCGTCTTCCGCATCCAGCACAGGTTCGAGATCGACGGATTCGAGATTGCAGCACTTCTCGGTGAAATCGCCGAGCCCGTCGAACACATAGGCGATGCCGCCGCTCATCCCGGCGGCGAAATTGCGGCCGCAGGACCCAAGCACAACGACCAGGCCGTTGGTCATGTATTCGCAACCGTGGTCGCCGACGCCTTCGACCACGGCGGTCGAGCCGGAGTTGCGGACCGCAAAGCGTTCGCCAGCAACTCCGTTGAAAAACGCCTCGCCGCTGGTGGCGCCGTAGAGCGCAACATTGCCTATGATGATGTTTTCTTCCGCGGCGAAGGTCGAGCCGCGTGGAGCGCAGACGACGAGCCGGCCACCGGAGAGCCCCTTGCCGACGTAATCGTTGGCATCGCCTTCGAGCTTAAGCGTGACGCCCTTCGCCAGGAACGCGCCCAGGCTTTGGCCGGCCGAGCCCGATAGATGGATGCGAATGGTGTCGTCGGGAAGGCCCGCCGAGCCGTAACGGCGGGCGATCTGGCCGCTCAGGATGGTACCGACCGAGCGGTGAATATTGCGCACGGGCAAATTGATTTCGACCGAGCTCAAGCTCAGCAAAGCGTCGAGCGAGTGCTCGACCAGTTGATGGTCGAGCGCCTGCTCAAGGCCGTGATCCTGCGCGTGCACACAGCGGCGCGCCACGCGCGAGGGCACGGGCGGATTGTAGAGAATGGCGGAGTAGTCGAGGCCGCGGGCCTTCCAGTGATCGATGGCGGGTGCGACTTCGAGCATATCGACGCGGCCGACCATTTCGTCGACGGTGCGGAAACCGAGTTCGGCCATGCGTTGGCGCACTTGCTCCGCGATGAAGAAGAAGAAATTGATGACGTGCTCGGGCTGCCCTTGAAACCGCTTGCGCAGCACGGGATCCTGCGTGGCGATGCCGACCGAGCAAGTGTTGAGATGGCATTTGCGCATCATGACGCAGCCCATGGCAATCAGCGGCGTCGTGGCAAAGCCGAATTCTTCGGCGCCGAGGAGTGCCGCGATGACGACGTCGCGTCCCGTCTGCAGCTTGCCGTCGGTCTGCAAGCGCACACGGCTGCGAAGATCGTTCAGCAACAAGACCTGCTGCGTTTCGGCGAGGCCGAACTCCCATGGGATGCCGGCATGCTTGATCGAACTGAGCGGCGACGCGCCGGTGCCGCCGCTGTCTCCGCTAATAAGGATGACGTCGGCGTGCGCCTTCGCGACGCCGGCGGCGACCGTGCCGACGCCGACTTCAGCGACCAGTTTCACCGCAATGCGTGCCTGCGGATTGACGTTTTTCAGGTCATAGATCAGTTGCGCGAGATCTTCGATGGAATAGATGTCGTGATGCGGCGGTGGCGAGATCAGGCCCACGCCGGGAATTGAGTGGCGCAAGCGCGCGATCACTTCATCGACTTTGTGGCCCGGGAGCTGGCCGCCCTCACCGGGTTTTGCGCCCTGAGCCATTTTGATCTGCAATTCGTCGGCGTTGACAAGGTAATTGGTGGTCACGCCAAAACGCGCTGATGCAACCTGCTTGACGGCGCTGCGGCGCAGATCGCCGTTAGGATCTGGCTTGAAGCGCTCTTCGTCTTCCCCGCCCTCGCCCGTGTTGGATTTGCCGCCGATCCGGTTCATCGCGATGGCGAGCGTTTCATGGGCTTCCTTGCTGATCGAGCCGAACGACATGGCGCCGGTCGTGAAGCGCTTCACGATTTCTTTCGCGGGCTCGACTTCCGCGAGCGGGACGGGCTGGTTGGTCTTCTTGAACGTCATCAGGCCGCGCAGCGTGCAGAGTTGTGCGCTCTGGCGGTCGATGAGATCTGTGTACTCCTGAAACGTCTTGAAACTTTCCTGTTGCACGGCCTGCTGCAGCTTGCTGATCGTGAGCGGGTTGAGCAGGTGATATTCGCCGTTGACGCGCTGATGATAGTTGCCGCCAACGGCGAGTTCGGTCTCGGAGTCGGTGAGCGGGCGGAAAGCGAAGTCGTGCTTGAGTTGCGCTTCGTGGGCGACCACGTCGAGGCCGATGCCTTCGAGGCGCGAGGTTGTGCCGGCGAAATAGGCGTCGATCAACTCCTTGTTCAGGCCGATGGCTTCAAACACCTGCGCACCCTGATAGCTTTGCAGCGTGGAGATTCCCATCTTCGAAAAAGTCTTGAGCAGGCCCTTCTTGATCGCCTTCAGGAAGCGCTTTGTGGCCAGTTCGGGCGTAACGCCCTCGCCCAGTTCCCCGCGCCAGGCGAGGTCTTCCACACTTTCGAGCGCGAGGTACGGATTGATCGCGCTGGCGCCATAACCGCTCAGCAAGGCGAAGTGCATGACTTCGCGCGGTTCGCCAGATTCGGTGATCAGCGCGACTTGGGTACGGGTTTCCTCGCGCACCAGTAGGTTGTGCACGGCAGCGAGTGCGAGCAGGCAAGGAATGGGCGCATAGTCTTTGTCCACGCCGCGATCGGAGAGAATGAGCAGCGTGTATCCGGCGCGCACTGCCTGAGAGGCCCGGCGGCACAACTCTTCCAGAGCACGTCGCAGGCCGCCTTCGCCTTCAGCTGGACGAAAGAGCGCAGGCAGCGTGGTGGCGAGCAGATCGCGATAGGAAACGCGGCGCAACTTTTCGAGCTCGCGATTGGTCAGCAGCGGATGCTCGAGTTTGAGCATGTGGCAGTTTTCCGGCGCTTCCTCCAGAATGTTGCGCTCGCTGCCGATGTAGCTGATGAGTGACATGACCATCTCTTCGCGGATGGGATCGATGGGCGGATTGGTGACTTGCGCGAAGAGCTGCTTGAAATAGTTGAAGAGCGATTGCGGCTTGTCGGAAAGGCAGGCGAGCGGCGTATCGGTGCCCATGGAGCCGACTGGTTCTTCTCCGCTGGAAGCCATGGGGCTCAGAATCATCTTCAGGTCTTCGTCGCTGTAGCCGAAGGCGCGCTGACGGCGGAGAAGCGTCTCGGCGTCGGGGAAATGCATGCGCGAGGGCTCGGGCAGATGATCGATCGTGATCTGATTTTGCTTGAGCCACTCGGCATAGGGCTGGCGAGAGGCGAGCTCGTGCTTGATCTCCTTGTCGGAAACGATGCGGCCGGCGACCGTGTCAACCAGGAACATCTTGCCGGGCTGCAGACGGCCTTTGTACTTCACCTGTTCGGGCGCGACATCGAGTACGCCCGCTTCCGAAGCCATGACCACCACATCGTCGTGAGTGACGATGTAACGTCCCGGGCGCAGGCCATTGCGGTCGAGCGTGGCCCCGATGACGCGGCCGTCGGTGAAGGCGATGGCGGCGGGACCGTCCCAGGGCTCCATCATGCACGCGTGGTACTCGTAGAAGGCGCGCTTCTCGGGCTTCATGTGCGGATTGCCGGCCCACGCTTCCGGAATGAGCATTGCCATCACGTGGGCAAGGCTACGGCCGCCCTGAAAGAGCAGTTCGACGGCGTTGTCGAAGTTGGCCGAGTCGCTGCCGTCGGGCGCGATGATCGGATAAAGCTTCTTCAGGTCGTCGCCAAAGAGCGGCGATTTCAGCAGGGACTGGCGCGCATACATCCAGTTGACGTTGCCGCGCAATGTGTTGATCTCGCCGTTGTGCGCGACGTAACGGTAGGGGTGCGCGCGCTGCCAACTCGGGAACGTGTTGGTGGAGAAGCGCTGGTGCACCAGGCATAGAGCACTGACCACGTCGGGATCGGAGAGTTCGCGGTAGAAGTTGGCGATCTGCGGGGCGAGGAGCAATCCCTTATAGACGATGGTGCGGCAGGAGAGCGACGGGATGTAGAACGTCTCCGCGTCTTCCATGCCGGAGGCGCGCACTTCATTTTCGGCGCGCTTGCGCACAACGTAGAGCTTGCGCTCGAAGGCGTCTTCGTCCATGCCCGGCGCGCACTTCACGAAAATCTGCTGGATGTAGGGCTGCGAGGCCCGCGCCACGCGCCCGATGGCCGAGGCGTAGACCGGCGTGTCGCGCCAGCCCAGAAGCGTGAGGCCTTCCTCGCGGACGATGCGTTCCAGAATGCCTTCGCACTGCAGACGCGGATGCTTTTCGACCGGGAGAAAAACCATGCCAGCGGCGTAGTTACCCGGCGTCGGCAAAGTGAAACCGAGCTTCTCGCATTTGCGGACGAAGAACTTGTGCGGAATCTGGATGAGAACGCCAGCGCCGTCGCCGGTTTCGGGATCGCAGCCGCACGCACCTCGATGGGTCAGGCTGAGCAGAACCTGGATGCCCTTCTGGATGATATCGTGGCTTTTATGCCCGGGAATGCTGGCGACGAATCCGATGCCGCAGGAATCGTGCTCGTGCGCAGGATGATACAGCCCCTGTGCGGGTGGAAGGCCGGCTTGCCGGAGAGCGTGGTGCGGCAGATCGGGTTGCGGGTTTGACGTCGTCATGCTGGACTTCATGGTCCAAGAAAATCAGGTCCGATGAACTCTGCTCCAACTGGAGCGACGAACTGGAATGCTTCCGAATCATTGCTCTCAAGCCTGGCTCACCGAGGCAGTGAAGTGTCGCACACGTCTGCTCCGGAACACGCATTCGTGTCTCTTTCATAGCGCGGCGCTTGCGGCAATGTACAACGCAGAATTTCGATGCGTGCGATGCAAATTTCTGAGAGGTGAGCGGGCGTGAGTTTCACGAGGAATTAACGGCGCGGCACGCAGAGTCCGCTATAATTCAGAGCTTAACTCACTCAAACCGATGGATTTCGACCAGCTCATTACGTTCCTGGAAGTTGCCCGGCAGGGGAGCTTTTCCCGTGCCGGGGAAAAGGTGTTCCGATCGCAGTCGGCGGTAAGCGCCCAAATCCGGCAACTGGAGCAGGAGTACGGCGACCGTCTGCTGGACCGGTCGGGCAAGACGGTGAAACTGACTCCCGCGGGGCAGGTTTTTTACGAGTATGCCGAGCGATTGAAGAACCTGCGTGACGAATCGCTCATGGCGGTCGCCGACCACAGTGGCACGCCGCGCGGCACACTGAAGGTGGGTGCAAACGAAGCTACCTGCCTTTACGTTCTGCCGGAGGTGTTCGCTGAATACTGCCGCCGCTATCCTCCCGTGCAGATCAGCATTTACCGGAATTTCACCTACAAAATCGTTGAGAAACTCGAAAATGGATCGGTTGAAGTGGGCGTGCTGACGCTGCCCGTGACATCTCCGAGTCTGAAAATACACCCTATTTTCCGTGACAAGCTGACCCTGATGGTGAGCCCGAGGAATCCGCTGGCCAAACACAAGACCGTGCCCGTCAGCGAAGTGGTTAAGCATCCGCTCCTCTTTCCCAAGACTGGGCACACGCGCAGGCTGCTCGACAAGCTGTTTCGTCCCTATAGCTCTGAGCTACAGGTGCGTATGGAGTTGCCGAGCATTGGGATGATCAAGAGCTTTGTGGCGGCAGATCTCGGCGTGTCGCTCATCAGCGCGTCGTTCGCGCGCGATGAAGTGGATGCGGGCCGGGTCAAGTTAATTGATCTGGAGGATGTGGAACTTTATCGCGAGCTTGGCCTTGCCTATCGCCGCGATCGTACGCTCTCCGTGGCTACGACCGCGTTCATCCAGTTGCTGCGGCAGTTGACCGCGGCTGGGAAGAAGGGTGAGGCCTAGTCTGGACTTGCCGCCGGCTCGATGATGTGCAAGCCGCACTCGGTCTTGGCGAACCCAGGCCAGCGGCCGGCGCGCGCATCTTCTCCGGGACGGACAGCGCGCGTGCA
>JASHPH010000286.1 GCA_030038255.1 Candidatus Sulfotelmatobacter sp.
ACGGAGGCAAGCCAGAAAAAGTCTACGAGTTCCCCGACTCTAACGTGAGGATCGACTACCCGGTCTGGTCGCCGGACGGAAAGTGGGTGATGTTCGACCGTTTCCGCCCGCAGGGAGGCGACATCTGGGCTATCAGCGGCGTGGAGTAATGAGGAGGCACCATGCGTCGAGAACGGGCGCTGAAGGTTGTGCTTGTAGTGGTGGGCTTGTTGTTCGTAGCGGGAGTCATTCCGCTGACGATGTTTTTCTCGCGAGAACCTGCGGTGCCCATGATAATGGGCATCTATGTCACACTCGGAATTTTCCTGCTGCTGGCGGTGCGTGATCCAGCGGCGAACCGCAGCCTGATCGCCTTCGCCGGGTGGGCGAACCTTGCTCATGCTGCGGTAATGGCAGCGCAGGAATACCGGAACGTGATCGAACGCCGGGAACTCGCGGGAGTGGTTGTGTTCGCAATCGTCGGTGTAGTGCTGGTCGCGCTGGCTCCGGCAAAGCAGCAAGTTCAGAAGGTATCAGCGGTCGCAACGTAGCCATTTGCGAGCAGGTAAACCTCAAAACAGCCGTCCCACCCCCTAAAATGATCGCATTGATTGCCGACGCAAAGCCCCTCATGCTGCTTTCCTGCTTTGCGCTTACGTTGGGGGTTGCCACGGAAAGTGTGGCTCAGAACCGCCCGCCGCAGATTCTGGAAATTTACCGCGACTACCTGAAACCGGAAGCTGTGGCGGCGAATCGCAGACTTGAGAGACGCGCTGAACGCCTCTGCCGGACTCTCGGCTTCCAGCACCCTTATCTCACCATTGAGTCTGTCTCCAGTCCTGCCGAGATGTGGTACATCAATGGGTTTGAGTCGCAAGCCGAAGCGGAGAACCTCAGGCAGGAATACGAGCAGAATACGAAGTTAATGGCGGCTCTTAGCGAGATCGTTCAGCAAAAGGCACCGCTCAAGCGTACTGAGTCCACTGACGAATTTGTGCATTATCGTCCCGACTTGAGTCGTGGCGATTCGTGGGTTATCGGTCGCGGACGATTCCTCGTGATCGTATTCTTCGACGGTGATCCGCCGCTGCATGGTACGGTGTTTGAAATGCAGGACAGCAGGAGGATGCTCGTGCGAACCACGCAAACTTCTTCCGCAGCACGCATCCTCGCCGCGTCAGCAGGTCCAACCGCGAGAGTTTTCCGGTCGTACTTCTATTTTCGACCTGTGAGTAAGAAATAATGGACGTAGATTTCGGAACCTATCACCATTCGACGCCAGAGGAGTCCAAACAAATCAGGGAGTACGCCGAGGAGGCGTTCTCGAAGTTGTTGCAACCCCTGTATCCTTCCCGTGCTGCTCTCAAGATTCTGGACGCCGGATGCGGATTGGGCTTTTTGACCTACGTTGCTGCCAAGTGTTTTCCGAACGCCAGCATCACGGGCGTTGATCTGTTCCGGCGTGGCAGCATGTCCGAGCTTTCAATCGACAAGGCAGAGAAGAACATGAAGTCTTTGGGGATCGAATCCAGAACTTCATTCTTGAAGCATGACCTCACGAAGCCGTCGAAATCAGGCGTGCAGTACGATCTCGCCGTCTCAAATCTGGTGTTCCACAACTTGGGAAAGAAGAGATTCAAAGCATACAAAACTGTTTTCGACTCGCTCAAACCCGGAGGGTATTTCGTCATCGGGGACTTGTTCCCGCACGGGAAGGGCGATATGGATTACTTCCGTGAGCGGTCAACACTGATAGATGAGCTACATGAGGGTAGTCACGGTCGCTGGGATTACAAAATAAAGGTCTTGAGAAAAGGATGAACTATGCAAACTGTTTCTAACGCCGTAGCGAATTAGGTGGTTTGGGCGAACAGTTTCCGCAAGACCTCACCAGCCTTCCCCAAATGACATTCCGTAAACGAGGAGCGGTTCGCGGGTTCTTCCAGCCCGACATAGATTGCTCGCGCACGCCCGCCGACGTGAGCGACAAAGCTCGCGGCTGGCTCAACCACGCCCGACGTTCCCACTGCCATGAACATCGTGCACTCATCCAGTGCGCCGAAGATGCGATCCAGTTCGAACGGCACTTCGCCGAACCAGCAGATGTGCGGGCGAATCCGTCCCCCGCACTCGCATCGGGGAATTTCTGCTGGAAGGTCGTAGGTCTGGGTGTCTCGAAATGGTGGTCGGCTGCACCACTCGCAGCGGCTCTTGAAAAGCTCCCCATGCATGTGGATGACGCGCATTGATCCTGCCTGCTCGTGCAGGTCGTCCACGTTCTGAGTGCAGAGGAATAGGCGATCTTCCAATCTCTGCTCCAGCTTCGCGAGAGAGAAGTGCGCCGGATTGGGTTTCGCCGACGAGGCGACGCGCCGACGCATCGAGTAAAACTCCCAGACCAGTCGTGGATCGCGAAGCCACGCATGCGGCGATGCTACTTCTTCTATCCGGTAGTTGCGCCACAACCCGCCGACGCCACGGAACGTCGGTATCCCGCTCTCGGCGCTTACGCCCGCCCCGGTGAGGACGAACAGTCTATCGGTGGGAGAAATGGAGAGCACGGATCAAGTGTACCTTCGCCCTGCTCGGAGTCCGTGCTGGTTGGAAAGCAGATGGTCATGGCATGGTTGGCAGCTTGCGTAGGGGTGAACACGCCATCGCAAATGAGGCATTTACGTTTGCCACTCACAACAACGAAGACTTTGCCAACGAACTCGATTTGATTGTGCTCCATTAAGCAACTCCCGCCGCGCTGGCTTGCTCAGATACGTTCCCGGCTAACGCCGGAACCGAGTTCTCCGGGGTTCTGCTCGCCTCTTTCATAAGCCTGCATACTGATGCGCGGGATATTCCGTGTTTCCTCGCAACCTGCGTGAGCGACATGCCGGAACGGCGGTCTTGAATGACCTGCTCGCGATTCACGTCGAGCCGCGCCCGCCCGATCTGCCGACCTTCAAGCCGCGCCCGCCGCATGCCAGCACGGACTCGTTCGATGATGATGCAGCGTTCTAGTTCCGCCATCGCGCTCACAATCACGATGATCGCTCTTCCCAATGCTCCTTCGGTGTCGATGGCTTCGCGCTGGCTCAAGAACTGGATGCCCATTCCATTCAGTTCGTCAATCGTCTGGAGTAGGTGCTTCGTCGAACGTGCAAGCCTGTCGCATGACCAAACGAGCAGCACGTCGAACCTGTGGCGGCGGGCATCGTCCATCAGCCGGTCGAGTTCAGGTCGCCGCGCCCGCGCACCGCTGAATCCGTGATCGGTGTACTCGCCGACAACTTGGAACCCCTTGTTCGCAGCGAACTGGCGAAGCTCGCTTAGCTGCGTCTCAGGGTTTTGATCGACCGTGCTGACTCTG
>JASHPH010000287.1 GCA_030038255.1 Candidatus Sulfotelmatobacter sp.
AAAAATTTCACGTGAGAAAAATGTCGGGCCGGCAACTGCCAAAACAGCGGAAGAAAACCAATCTGCTGTCACCGCTCTACGCCGCTTCCGCCCGCCTCTGCACGCCAAGGTCACACTGGAAAATGGTCAGCCTGTGCATTTGGTTTGTCGAAAAAACAACGTGCAGGGCCGAGTCCTCTGGAAGGCTGGCCCGTGGCGCTTTTCCGGCGATTGGTGGGAGCGCGAAGCCTGGGCTCGCGACGAGTGGGACGTAGCTTTGCAAAACCAGGAAACATTCGCTCTTTACCGCCTCGTGCACGATCTGCTCGATGGCGGGTGGTTCATTGAAGGCACGTATGACTGACCAATTCTTTTCCTCGCCACGGAGACACAGAAGCACGGAGAAAATCTTTTTTATTTTTCTCTCTGTGACTCCGTGTCTTCGTGGTGGATTTTACTGGCAACTAGCCACTGCCAACTGATGTACATCGAACTTCACGCCCGCTCTGCATTCAGCTTTCTCGAAGGTGCTTCCCTGCCCGAAGAGCTGATCGCCACTTGCGCTCAACTAAGCATGCCAGCTATAGCATTGCTCGATACCGATGGCGTGTACGGCGCGCCGCGCTTTCATCTGGCCGCAGACAAAACCAAGATCAAGGCGCACATCGGCGCGGAAGTCACCAGCACATCTCGCAATTCTGTCATTCTGAGCGATGCTCTTGCGCAAAGCGCAAGAGCATCACAGTCGAAGAATCCCTACCTCCAGCAGTCCGTCAAGGGAGTAGGGATTCCTCGCTTCGCTCGGAATGACAAGCCGAAATGGAATGACAAACCTTTTCGGCTTCCGTTTTTGATTCAATCTCGCGCTGGTTATCAGAACCTCTGCCGCCTGATCACCAAAATGAAGTTGCGCGCCAAGAAAGGCGAAGGCGCTGTCACACTAAAAGAATGCGAAGAACACGCCGAGGGCCTCATCTGCCTCACTGGCGGTGAGGAGGGCCCGCTGGCCGCAGCTTTGCGGGAAGGCGGCATCGAAGAAGCTAGAAGACAAGTCGATCAACTTATTGGCATCTTCGGCCACAAAAATGTCTACGTCGAATTGCAGCGCCATTTTCAGCGCGAGGAAGAATTCCGCAACCGCGCCGCCATCGAAATCGCACGCTCGCTCAATCTTCCTTTACTCGCCACCAACGGCGTCAACTACGCCGTCCCCAAGGCGCGTGAACTTTGCGACGCATTTACTGCCATCCGCCACCACCGCACTCTTTCCACCGCTGGACGTCTACTCTCCCGCAACTCCGAACGCTTCCTAAAATCTCCTCAGGAAATGCACCAACTCTTCGCCGATTTGCCCGAAGCCATCGCCAACACGCTCGAACTTTCCTCTCGCCTCGAATTCACGCTCAACGATCTCGGCTACGAATTCCCTCGCTATCCCGTGCCCGAAGGCGAGACCATGAATTCCTTCCTGCGCGAACGCGCTTGGGAAGGCTTTCGCGAGCGCTATGGCCGTAAGTCCCAAGATCTGCAAGCCCGCGCCCGCCTGCAAATCGAAAAAGAATTAAAGCTCATCGAAAAACTCAAACTCGCCGGATACTTTCTCATCGTCTGGGACCTCATCCGCTTCTGCCGCGAGCAAAACATTCTGGTGCAAGGACGCGGATCGGCCGCCAACAGCGCCGTCTGCTACTCGCTTGGCATCACCGCAGTCGATGCCGTCAGCATGGAACTGCTCTTCGAGCGTTTTCTTTCCGAAGAGCGCGGCGAGTGGCCCGACATTGATCTCGATCTGCCCTCAGGCGACGAGCGCGAAAAAGTCATCCAGTATCTCTACAAAAAATACGGCGAGCGCGGCGCCGCCATGACCGCCAACGTCATCACCTATCGCAACCGCATGGCCGCGCGCGAAATGGGCAAGGCGCTCGGTTTCGACGCCGAAACACTTGCGAAAATTTCCGCTGCTGTCGCCACCTGGGAATTCCGCGACGAGAACGACGCGCTCGATCGCCGCTTCCGCGACGCTGGCCTCGACCTCTCGCATCCCCGCCTGCGCAAATACTACGAACTCTGCCTCGCCGTGCAGGACCTGCCGCGCCATCTCGGCCAGCACTCCGGCGGCATGGTCATCTGCCAGGGTCGGCTCGATTCCGTAGTGCCGCTCGAACCGGCCTCTATGCCCGGCCGTGTCGTCGTGCAATGGGACAAAGAAGACTGCGCCGACATGGGCATCATTAAAGTCGACCTGCTCGGCTTGGGCATGATGGCCGTGCTCAAGGATTCGATCGAACTCATTCGCGACCACTATCACGAGGAGGTCGATCTGGCGCATCTTCCGCAGAACGACTCGCAGGTCTATTCCACACTGCAGCAAGCCGACACTATTGGAATGTTTCAGGTGGAAAGCCGCGCGCAAATGTCGTGCCTGCCGCGCCTGCGCCCCATGCGTTTTTACGACATCGTCGTGGAGGTTGCGATCATTCGACCCGGGCCGATTGTCGGCCAGATGGTGAATCCATTCTTGCAGCGCCGGCAGGGAAAAGAAGATGTCACCTACGCGCACCCGTCGCTCGAGCCGGTGCTCAAACGCACGCTCGGCGTTCCTCTCTTTCAGGAGCAACTGCTGCGTATCGCTATGATCGCCGCCAACTTTACCGGAGGCGAGGCTGAAGAACTGCGCCGCGCCATGGGATTCAAGCGTTCTCAGGCGCGCATGAAGGAAATCGAGGCCCGGCTGCGCGCGGGCATGACTGCGAATGGAATCTCGCCCAAAGCGCAGGAAGAAATCATTCTCTCAATTACTTCGTTCGCGCTCTACGGATTCCCTGAATCCCACGCCGCCAGCTTCGCCCTCATCGCCTACGCCAGCGCCTATTTGAAATGCCACTACCTGGCCGCGTTCACCGCCGCGCTGCTTAACAATCAGCCGATGGGATTCTATTCTCCGGCGACGATTGTCAAAGACGCGCAGCGCCACGGACTGAAGCTCTTGCCGGTGGATGTGACGCGCTCGGAGTGGAATTGCACGCTGGAAAGAACGAATTCACCACCGAGACACAGAGGCACAGAGAACGACAAAGAAATTTCTTTCTGCTCCGTGACTCCGTGCCACCGTGGTGAAAATGATGGAGAAATCGCCCTTCGCATGGGCCTACGCTACGTTCGCGGATTGCGCAAAGAAGCAGCCCTTGCCCTCGTGCACGAGCGAGCGCAAGCTCCGTTCACGTCCATTCACGATCTCACCCGCCGCGTCCCGGAACTGCGCAAAGATGAACTGACCACACTCGCGGAAATCGGAGCGCTGAATTCAGTTGCCAGTACCCAGTCCTCTGTACCCAGTAAAACCTTTAGCCACGGATTTCCACAAATCTTCACGGATTCGCTCAACAATCAAAAATCAACAATCAACCATTCCTCCGTGCCTCCTTGTCTCCGTGGTGAAAACATTCCCACTCGCGACTCACAACTCGCAACTCGCAACTCGTTTCACCGTCGCGACGCGCTCTGGCAGGTGGAACGCGCGGTTCGCGCCTCCGGCCCACTGCTTGAACAAAACGCCGAACCCGACTCTCCATCTCCGCTCCAGCCCATGAATCACGAAGAGCGCCTGGTCGCCGACTTTCACGGCACCGGCCTCACCGTCGGTCCGCATCCCATGGCCTATCGCCGCGCCTGGCTCAATGCCATGGGCATTCGCCGCGCCAGCGAACTGCGCGACCTGCCCACCGGCAAGCGCCTGCGCATCGGCGGCTGCGTCATCGTGCGCCAGCGACCCGGCACTGCCAAAGGATTCGTCTTCATCAGCCTGGAAGATGAAACCGGAGTCGCCAACGCCATCATCCGCCCCGACCTTTTTCATCAAAATCGACTGCTTTTGGCCAGCGAGCGCTTTCTCGCCATCGAAGGCATTCTGCAAAACCAAGACAACGTCATCTCCGTCCGCGCCGAACGCGTGCTGCCGCTGTTCGTTACGAAAGCCGAAACTGCCTCACACGATTTCTATTAGAGCCGGCAATCCCTGCTATCATCCCTTCCCGAGAAAATGGAGGCTCGCCATGGAAATCATTGATGCCGCCAAAAACCTCGCCCGCGTGGAGCAAACACGCCTTCGCCACCAATTCATCGACGAGGAGCGCCGCGAACGCATCGCGCATCACAAACAAGCCATCGCCGAGCGCAAGAAGCTGGCACTGGCGCCGGGCGCGGTCGAGCCGCTCAACCTGTTTGCCGATGGCGATTCCTGGTTCGACTACCCGCTTCCGGTGACCGGCCGCAATGACGTCATTCGCTCCATCGGCAACCATGGCAATCCGCCGCCGCTTATCCTCAACCTTGCCCACTACGGCGACGAGGCCCGCGACCTTCTCGGCGTCAAGCGCCGCCAACGCATCATCGACAATCTCAGCGATCACGACAACGGAATCTTCGACGCGATTCTATTTTCCGGTGGCGGCAATGACACGGTCGGCAATCAATTCTGTCTGTGGATTCAGGAGTACGTCCCGGGAATGACGCCGAGCCAGGGCATCAACGCGCAGAGGCTTGGGGCGGTGCTCGGAGTCGTGCGCAGCGCCTACGAAGATCTCATTTCCATTCGCGACCAATGCTCGAAAACCAGCCTCATCTTCATTCACGGCTACGATTTCGCCATTCCCAACGGCGTGGGAATCTGCGATGACCTCATCGGACCATGGCTGCAGCCGTCGCTGCAGTTCCGCAAATGGATGGATCCAGCTACAGAAAAATTAGTCGTGAAGGAATTCCTGTTGCAATTCCGCAATCTCCTCATTCAGATGGCGAAGGCTCACGAGAATGTTTTCTATGTCGAGACGCAGGGCACGTTAAAGCCGGACGAATGGGCCAACGAATTGCATCCGACGCCAGAAGGTTTCGACAAAATCGCCGCGAAGTTTATTGCGGCGATGGCGAACACTCCGCCGCTCAAGGGGCGCATCCATTAGCCGATGGCACTCGCAGAGCTCTCACTTCCCCACGTAACTAACTCTCCAGATCGAATTCGACCCGTCGTCGCTCACCAGCAGCGAGCCATCGGGCGCAACGGTGATGCCGACCGGACGCCCCCAAACATGCCCGTCCGGAAGGACAAACCCGGTCAGGAAATCCTGATACTCACCGGTCGCGTGGCCCGTCTGATGCAACGGCACGCGGATGACTTCATAGCCCACACGGACCGCCTTGTTCCATGACCCATGCTCCGAAGCGAAAATGTCTCCGCGATACTCCGTCGGAAACTTGTCCGCTTCGTAAAAGGTCAACTCCAGCGACGCGTTGTGCGGTTGCAACAGCACGTCGGGAACGATCGCTCTGTCCTTCAACTCCGGATGTTTGCCCGCGTGCCGCGGATCCTGATGCCCGCCGATGTACCACCACGGCCAGCCATAGAAGCCGCCTTCCTGCACATGCGTGATGTAATCGGGCACCAGGTTATCGCCCAGCGCGTCGCGCTCGTTCACCGAGCACCACAACTCGCCGGTCTGCGGATTAACGGCGATTCCGCCTCCGGCGTTGCGAATGCCATAGGCATACACCTTCAATTCGCAATTCGCCGGATCACACGTCAGAATGTCGGCGCGCCCTTTCTCACCCGGATGGGTGTCGGGATCGTCGACATTCGATCCCGATCCCACAGCAACGAACAATTTCTTGCTGTTAGGAGAAAATTCGACCGCTCGGGTCCAGTGCCCGCCCGTCGGGAAGTCAGCAATGTGCTGCGACGGCCCGCTCGCCTTCAGATCGCCGTTGTGGTACGAAAAGCGAATCAGTTCGTTCGTGTTGCCGATGTAGACCCACTGCGGGTCCGGCCCCGGCGGATAAAACGCGATGCCGTACGGCCGCTTCAAGCCCTCCACGAAAACCGAACTCAGCGATGGCTTGCCGTCGCTCGTTATGCCACGGAAGACACGAATGCGTCCGGCACTGCTTTCCGCCAGAAAAATGTCGCCATTGGGAGCGGTTCGCAGCAATCGCGGGTTCTCCAGGCCTGCAGCATAAAGTTCCACTTTGAAACCAGCGGGCGCCACCGGCCACGCATTCTCCGGCCGCGCCACCAATTCGGCGCCATTCTCCGCCGACTCGGTTGCGTAAGGTTCGGGTAGATCGTTCACCGTAATCTTCCGCGTCGTGCCCGGAGACTCGTAGCGGAAGTCAGTGAAAGGCGGGTGGGGCGGCGGATCTTTCAACGGTGACGCGTTCGCCGCCTCCGCAGGCACCGCACCTGCAGGCGCCGCCGTCTTGCCTGCCGCCAGCGCCTCCACATAGGTCACGACCTGCCATCGCTTCTGCTCTGGCAGAAACTCCCACGACGGCATCCCGTTGTCTTTGTCTCCCTTGATGATGAACCAGAAGACTTCCCCTTCCGCCACTCCCTTCAGTTTGCCATCCACCAGCGAAGGGACGTTTCCCGTGCCTTGTCCCGCCCTGCCATGGCAGGCAAGGCAGTTGCGAGCGTAGAGCGTCTTGCCAGCCTCGATGGCTTCCTGTTGGCCGGCGTACGGATTCTTCATTGCCTTAGCCGAATCGGGCGCGTCGTGAAAATTTTTGTCGATGGCATGTGCAGTCGCACCTGGATAAAACAAGGAAAAGACCACAGCAACAACAAAGGCCGCAAGCACTGCTGCAACACTCTTGCACACACGAAAGCGCATGTCGATCCTCGCAAGGAAGGGTTTAATGCTTTAGATTATGCACCGAGCCTAAGGATAGAATGAAATTTGTCGCGTGCTGCGGAGAGTTCGAGCAGCCGGCGCGTATGCAGCCGCGAAATGAAAAAGGCCGCCGGTGGAAGTTGGAGTCTTCACCGTGGTGGCCCTTCGAGGTCTTGCGAGTTTTGAACGCGAGAACTACGCTGCCGTTTTCTTAAGCTTTCTGCGAACTGCTTCCGCGCAACCGAGCAAGCCAGTACCGAAAAGCATCAAGCTGCCGGGTTCGGGCACGGGCGAGTACCCGATATATTCCTGCGGAATCCCGTTCGCCGACTGCGTGCCCGCGATCGGCGTGTACAGAAACAGTCCGCTAAAGGCATTCTTCGGCGCGTTCGCTGCGAGAGTGAGATACTGCTGCTCGATCCCTAGCGCTCCGCTCGATTGGAAGTACGGCGAGTTTTGCGCGTTCGACGTGCCAGTCAGGTTGGTCTGCGCCGAGATTCTTAGAAAACGCCCGGACCCGCACCCGACGGCCGGTTTTGGGCGGGAGGAAGCAAGTGTCTGACGGCCAACCATTCTGATGCCACCACTTGAGTCCTACTCGGAGGTTGTGCAGGCTGATGATCATCGCTGTAGAAAATGAAACAGCCTCACCCTTTCGAGTGAGGCTGTCAGATGTCCTTGGGGCCGAGTCTTCCGCTTGCCCTTGTTCTACCCGCGAGCGGCAATAAACAAGGGTCAAACATCGCTTCCGAGTAGTGATCATAACAAGGGAAGCGCGGTGGTCGGTTGGACCGCGAGTCCTCACGGCCCCGTTTGGACTAGATCGCTCGCCAGCCAACGATGGCCCAAACGGTAGGACGCTGGCGAAGCTACACACACGTCATTGGCGAAGACGATCGCCGCACAGCAGCCATGTTCGGCGATTTGTTCTCGCAGGTTTTGTGTTCAGTTGCGTCGGAGCAGGACAAGGCTGAGGCACAATAACAGCAAGAACGTCGTTTGCGGTCAGGTATTTACAGCGATTCCGCGAGAATAAAGCAGTTTTGGGGTCAGAGGTTCAAATCCTCTCTCCCCGACCATCCACACTAAGATCTGATACGTGGTCGGTTCGTGCTGACGGTGGCCGCTTCCGGGCGGGAGGCCAAGGCAGTGGCGATTGTCTTTATGGCTTCTACGAGTTCTTCTCCCGTGAGTTCGAGCCGCGGTGGGCGTACGCGCGCGTTCCCTGCTCCCACTTCCGCCTCCACCAGCTTGATCAGTTGGACGAAATGCGGCACCGTGTCCATGCGCAGTAACGGCAGGAACCAGCGGTACAACTCGAAGGCCTTCTCCCGCTGGCCGCGCCGGCCGAGCTCGAACAGCTCGACCGACTCGCTGGGCAAAGCGTTGGCCAGACCTGCGATCCATCCCACGGCGCCGGCGTCAACTGCCTCGAGCACGGCGTCGTCCACGCCTACGAGAATCGCAAGACGGTCATCGAGCAGGGCGCGGATCGCGGTGATGCGCCGGACGTCGGTGCTCGACTCCTTTACGGCGTGGAAATTGTCATGCTCCGCGGCCAGCTCCTTGATCTGCTCCGGCAAAAAATCAGTGCCGTAGGCGACCGGATTGTTGTAGAGCATGCACGAAAGGGACGTTGCTCGAAAAACGGCGGACATATGCGCCTTCATCTCACGCCAGTCGCCGGGATAGACGTAAGGAGGCAGCACCATCAAGCCGTCGCAACCCAAGTCTGCCGCGGCCTGCGCAAGCCTTACAGCCTCGGCGGTGCTCAGTGCGGAGATCGCGGCCACGGCCGGCGCGCGTCCTGCGACGGCGTGCACGCATGAACGCAGGATCTGCAGCTTCTCATCGAACGTTAGCGTCGCGCCTTCGCCTAGTGAACCGAGCGCAACGATTCCCGTGCAGCCGTTGTCGAGCAGCCAGCGGCAATGATTCTCCATCGCGGCAAGATCGACCTGCAGATCCTCAGTGAAACACGTAGTAATGGCCGGAATCACACCTTTCCAGTTCATAGTTCCCTCGAAAGTTCTTGGTGTCTTCACTTGCTCAGGCGCTCCGCCTCCTGCCGCTCCGCCGCCGCCTGTGCCGTCTTTCCTGTGCGCATGTAAATCTCGGCCAGGCCTCGGTGCGGTAAAGGATCGTCAGGCCGCAGTTTCGCCGCTTCCTCGAAGTATCGCAGAGCCGTCAAATCCTGGCCCGTCTTCTGATTCGCCTCCGCCAGCTTCAGCGTCGTGTTGTACAGCAAGTTCGCGGTTGCCGGGTCGTCCGGATTAAGGTCGCGCGCATGGCGGAGAACGTCGTGGGCACGCGCGTCCTCTCCCAACTTTGCCAGGGTCGCACCGTAGAGCGCATTCAGAGGGAACAGGTCGGGCCAGCGTTTCAGGGCTTGTTCCAGGGGCGGGCGCGCATCTGCAAAACGGTCCAACTGAAAGTAAGTCAGAGCCAGGTTGTACTGCACCTGCGGAGATTGCGGGGAAAGCTCGACGGCGCGCAGGAAGGGCTTCAGCGACGCCTCCAGGTCGCCGTGCTGGGCATAGATCATGCCGAGGGACGTGAGCCGCTCAGCGTCGTCGGCGTGATATAGCTTTTCGCAAACCGCACGCGCCTCTTCGCGGGGCCCGGTGTCGAGCTTCTGCCCGCACTCGGCGCGCAGCCGGGCTTCAGCGTCGTCTTGGCGGTGCAATTCCTCGGACAACGCGAGAGATTTTTGCGCTTCTTCCGTGCGGCCTTCTTGCCGATACACGATCCCCAGCTGATAGGGAACTCGCGAGTCGAGCGGACTGATCCGTTCCGCTTCCTTAAGCCACTTTTCGGCCTCAGGCAGATCGCCTTGTTTCAAGCACGCAAATCCCAGGTAATAAGCAGTGTCGGGAAACGGGGGCTTGATGATCGCCTGACTCAGGTTCTTTACGGCACTCGCAAAGTCACGGTCTTCAATATCAAGGCGTCCGAGGTAATACAAAATGTTGGGATGATTTCCGGTTTGCCGACGCACAGCTTCAAACTCGCGGCGGGCCTCGGCCAACTTGTGTTCTTCGAACAGCGCGACCGCGAGCGGAAATTGCGCCCGCAACACCAGCGATGGATCAATCGCCAGCGCGACACGGAATTCTTCGACCGCGACTTCGTAGCGGTCCAGCTTGAGCGCTTCGTAGCCCTTGCCCAAATGGGCTTCCGCCGTGGTTGTGCTGGCTGGCGAAGTCCTCGCCGGAGAAGAAGCGGACGGAGAGCCAGGCGCAGGGGCGGTCTGCCCTACCGCGTTGGCGTCCATGCAGAACGTCAGCAAGACTGGCGCAGACACTGACAATATCAGTTGCGCGATCGCGGTCGAGTTGATGAAGGAGTTACGCATCTGATGCCACGACGACACGATTATATGCGCGGGCTTGCCCTGCCTTGACCGGCCTGAACACGAATGTTAGCTTCGGTTCCACACGTGACACGGCGGAAGTTTGACCTGCAGCGACGTGAATTTCTGATCCGCTTCTGCCAGGGAGCGGGAGCAGCTCTGATTCCCGCGAATTGCTGGACCTTTACTGCGGCTAAGCCTGAGTTCGCGGCTGCCGGCAGCGCGGTGCCTGGTGCTCCCGAATACCATCTCCATCCTCACTATCGCAGTGAACGTCCTGTCGACTCGACGCTGGCGAAGGTACAAGCGGGCACGGACGAATTCGTCACGGAGAAATATTGCGACGAGATGTCGGCCATCTTCGGCAAGTGGAGCGCTGCGCTGCTGCGGTCTTCGAGTGCGTTACAGGTGATCGCGAGAAACCTGGCGTCGGATTTTCAGGGCGCCTCACTTCGACCGACGGAGTCTCGAATCGTGCGCTCCGGTCCACCGATTGAAATCCGCAAGAACAAATTTGCAGAGCCCACGCTTGGCCGTGATGCTTTCCTTCGCGAGCTGCAGTCCGCACTAGGTGTGTTCTCGCGGGTTATCACAGCGGAATTCCAAATTACATCGATCGATGTCACTGACGCGGACAAGGCTCAGCCACCAACTCGGCTTGACACTCGCGTGCGCTATGAAA
Organism: Candidatus Sulfotelmatobacter sp.; assembly: GCA_030038255.1. Lineage (GTDB taxonomy): Bacteria > Acidobacteriota > Terriglobia > Terriglobales > Acidobacteriaceae > Sulfotelmatobacter. The sequence continues at coordinate 10,676 of JASHPH010000287.1, forward strand.
TTGTGGGAACGGGCACCGGCTTCCATCGCGAACAGCGCGTCGGGTACTGGAATCTCGCATGGGCGCAAACTTCTTCTGCAGAATTCCGGATCCGCCGCTGGGTCACGCTCGAGGAGACGCAGGCTCAGTCGGCCGAACCCGTCTACGCGGACATTACCGATGCGGCACTTGCCGGCAACGCTTCTTACTCCGCGCAAATGCTGCACGGCACAGACTACTGGCGCACGACCCTCGATGGAGCGTGTGGCATCGACATCTACGGGCACAACGGCGTCTCGGTCGCCGACATTGATAACGACGGCTTCGACGACCTTTATGTCTGCCAGCCTGCGGGGTTGCCGAATCGGCTTTATCGCAATCGCGGCGATGGGACGTTTGAGGACATTACGGAATTCTCTGGCCTGGGTGTGCTGGAAAATACAGCGTGCGCGCTCTTCGCTGATTTTACGAATAGCGGCCGGCAGGACGTGATCGTCGTGCGCGCCAGCGGCCCGCTGCTTTTTCTGAATGAAGGCGGCGGAAAATTCCGCGCTAAGCCCGACGCATTTCACTTCGCAACTCCGCCGCAAGGGACGTTCACTGGCGCCGCTCTCGCGGATTACGACCGCGACGGCTGGCTGGATGTGTATTTCTGCCTTTACGCCTTTTATCAAGGAACCGGCCAGTACAAATATCCTTCGCCGTACCACGACGCGGAGAACGGACCGCCGAATTTCCTGATGCGCAACCAGCGCGACGGAACGTTTCGCGACGTTACCGCCGAGTCCGGCCTCAACCAGAACAACACCCGCTACAGCTTCTGCTGCGGCTGGGGAAACGCAGCAGCGGACGGTTCCAACCGCGAGCTCTGGCCCGATCTTTACGTGGTGAACGATTTCGGCCGCAAGAATCTTTACCGCAACAACGGCGACGGAACCTTCACGGACATCGCGCCACAAGCGGGCGTGGAAGATATTGGCGCGGGCATGAGCGTCTCGTGGCTTGACTATGACAACGACGGTGCTCAAGACATTTACGTCGCGAACATGTGGACGGCTGCGGGCGAGCGCATCTCGACACAAGATATTTTCAAAAAGAGTTCATCGAAGGAAGTGCGCGCGCTCTATCAGAAGCACGCGATGGGAAATTCACTTCTTCGCAATAAGGGCGCAGCCTTCGAAGACACCACGAATTATGCGGGCGTTGGGATGGGCCGCTGGGCGTGGTCGAGCGACGCCCTTGATTTCGACCATGACGGCTTTCCGGATCTCTACATTACGAATGGTATGGTTTCGGGACCATCGCCACAGGATGAGCTCGCCCAAGATCCGCAGCGTCAGAACTGGCGGAACAACGATCTGAACAGTTTCTTCTGGCGCCAGGTAGTGGCGAAATCGCCGGACGAAGCGCGAGCGTCCAAAGAGTATGAGCAGGGATGGAATGCCATCAACGAACTCATCCGCTCCGACGGCACCTGGAGCGGCTACGAGCGCAACGTCTTCTACGCCAACAACCGCGATGGGACTTTTTCGGACGTTTCGGCCGTGGTTGGGCTCGATTTCATCGAAGATGGCCGCTCGTTTGCGCTCGCCGATTTCGATCACGACGGGCGCCTGGAAATTTTCCTGAAGAATCGCAGCGCGCCGCAGCTCGGTTTGCTCAAGAACGTCACACGCGATCTACCTCCCTCGATTGCATTCCGTCTGCAAGGCACAAAGAGCAACCGCGATGCAATCGGAGCGGCCATCACCATCGAAACTGACGCAGGACGCCAGACGCGGATGCTGCAAGCGGGATCGGGATTTCTCGCCCAGCACGGCAAGGACGTTTTCTTCGGCCTCGGCGGCACGCCGAAGTCAGTGCGCGCGCAGATTCGCTGGCCCAGCGGCCTGGTGCAGGAACTGCATGACGTTCCCATCAACCACAGGATTTGGGTGACGGAGGGTTGCGAGCCTACGCGCCTGGAGCCATTCAAGAGCAGCGCTTCTAACAACTCCGGCAGACTGTCTTCTGTCGCTGAGAACCGCGCGGAGCCCGAACCACTTCCGGCGCGGCTCGAAACCTGGCTGCTGGCACCTTTTCCTGCCCCGGATTTTTCTCTGCTGGATTTTTCAGGACAAATTCACACGCTGGCTGCGTTGCGCGGCAAGCCGGTGCTCCTGAATTTCTGGACTGCGAAGTCGGCAGGTTGTGTGGAGGATCTGAGAACATTTCAGCGGGACTCGGGCCGGTGGGCGAGCCGGGGCCTGCCGTTGGTGGTCGTGATTGTAGACTCATCGGACGGAACTGGAGAAGCTCCCGACAGTGACATCCATTTTCATGACAGCGCCTTCCTGAAGTTGCGAGGCACCGACGACGTCGCTGCCATCTACAACATCGTTTATCGCCAGCTGTTCGATCGGCATCGCGATCTCAGTCTCCCGACGTCGTTCCTGATCGACGCAAGTGGAGACATCGTCAAGGTGTATCAGGGACCCGTCAGTCCCGAACATGTTGAAGGGGACTTTCAGCACATTCCGCAGACCGACGCACAGCGATTGGCACGAGCGCTGCCTTTTCTGAGCCCATCGCACACGCTCGAATTCGGCCGCAACTATCTTTCTTATGGTGCCATGTGTTTCCAGCGCGGATATCTCGACCAGGCTGAGGCATCCTTCCAGCAAGCCCTGCGCGATGATCCGGCGAGCGCCGAAGCGTCGTACGGCATCGGCAGCGTCTACGTTCATCAGAACAAAAACACGGCGGCGCGCGAGGTTCTTGAGCGCACGGTCAAACTACAGGCCAGCTATCCGGACACGTTGCCCGACGCATGGAACAACCTGGGCGTCGTCGCCACGCGCGAGAATCGGATGGCGGACGCCGTGGAATGTTTTCAGCAAGCCCTCCACCTGAATCCGCATCACCTGCTCGCCCTCGACAATCTGGGCAATGCCTATCGTCTTGAAAAACGCTGGGACGATGCTCGCGCAGTGCTCGAACGCGCCTTGCAAGTTGCTCCGGAAGATCCGGAAGCGAACTATAGCCTCGGAATGGTCTTCGCGCAGGCCGGCGACACCGGACACGCCTACGAATACTTGCAGCGCGCACTCAAAGCGCATCCCGCGTACCCGGAAGCGCTGAACAATCTCGGTGTGCTGTATCTAGTGACCGACCGGCCGGATCAGGCGGCAGCCAGCTTTCAAGAGTGCATTCGGGTTGCGCCGAGTTTCGACCAGGCTTACCTGAATTTGGCTCGTGTCTATGTTCTTCAGGGAGCGCGCGATAAAGCGCGCAGCATTCTGCTCGACTTACTTAGGCAGCATCCCAATCACGAGCAGGCCAAACAGATGCTGGAAGAACTCCAGCGCTGACAAAGCAGAACGGGCATCAGGCAGAAAGGTTCGTGAGCACACTCTACGGCTTCGGCGTCGGCGCAGTGAGCAGATCCACGAACATCTTGTAGAACCGCTCGAGATCCAGATCCACCTGCACCTCGACCGGCGGCCCGATGATGCCGGGCTTATCCCGCTCGGCCCAGGCCAACGTGTTGCCCTTGGTGGCGCCGCGGTCGAGATCTACATCGAGATAACGCATCTCCTTAGCTGTGATAATGCTGGGATCGAGCCAGGCTGCTGCCGCCAACTCGTCCCACAAATAGTTGTACTGCCCGTAGAGTCGCCCGTAGGTTGCAATGTAACGTGCCGCTGGCGTGTGGCCGGTCTTGATCCGATCGAGCAAATCCTGTGTCAGTCGCGTCTTCACGGAGATGTCCACCGTGGTGCAGACTATCCTTTTCTACGCAGCACGCAATACGATGTGCGCCGCCTCGGGATCAAACCACAAATTAAATTCCCGGTGAGGACTGCTGGTGAACTCGGGATTATCGGTTTTGGGATTGATACTGCCGCCCATGAACACGAGCTCTTTCGCGAGGCCCGCAAATTCCGGATCAATCGAAATGGCGAGCGCCAGATTGGTCATGGGGCCGCCTTCGTAGATCGTGATGTCATGCGGATACTTGTGCACCATGCGCAGCAGAAAATGCGCCGCGTCTTCGTCGAGTGGCTTGGTGGTGGGCTTGCCCTCGGGCATGTCGCCCACCTGATTGTGCGGGTGATAGAAGCGCGGCGTCCACGCCCCCACCCATGCCACGGTGCCATACTGTTTTTCCCAGAGTTCGGTGTCCTCCTGTCGCCGCACCAGCGGATACTCGGCTCCGGCCACGACCGGAATATCGGTGCGCCCGATCAATTCGAGCATGCGCAGCGTGTGCGCGACCTCCTCTTTCAGCCACTGATCGCCGGTCACCATGGTGAGGCCGAGAACTTCGGTCTGAGGAGACTGAATCAGCATAAGCATCGATTGCTGATCGGTTCCCGCCGGCCCGGCGCCATCCTGATCGATGATTATCTTGCGTTTCCCCGCCGCAGGCTCGCACCACGCGGCCGCACATATCAACCACAACAGGGAGATGGCAACCAGCCTGGTGGCGGCATTCACGCCACGTGCGGGGATGATTCGGTTCTTGGTCTTCACTCTTGGGGGTTCTCCGCCGTTAGAGACACTTCGTTAGAGACCCGAGGATTAGAATTCAAACTGCGGGTGTCGTTCAAGTGTGGACGTGCTGCCCGAGAATGTGCTGGATCAGGAGCTTGGGTCAGGAATGGGATTCGCAAAGCACAACCGCTGTCGCTACATAGCACGCGTCGTAGCGGCGTTCGCTGTCCTGCTAGCGCTTGCTCCCTTTGCGCGATCGCAGGCACCAGCTGATACTGCGTCGCTGCACGTGGCCGTTCATGACTCGAGCGGTAAACCGGTGGACGATGCCACTGTGCACGTGCAGGTTCAACCGCTCAGTGCCACGGATGCAGCCCAGCCGCTCACCGCTCGCACCGATGCCCAAGGCAGTTGCAGTTTTCCGAATCTGCAGGCGGGTGCCTACGGTGTCCGAGTCGAGAAGGCGACCTACAGTTCCTCAGCTCTGCCTGTTCTTTCTCTCGCGGCGAAAGAAACGAGGAGGATCGACGTCACGCTGAATCCGGAAAAAACGACAGCTCCTGCTCCGGAATTCTTCGACACACCTCATTTCACCGTATCCGGAGTCACGGACACGACCAGCATCGGCGGCCATGGTTCCGACGCCGTGGTGCGTAGCAGGGAATCACTGGCGAAAGAAACTGTCGCCCTTGGTGAGACCGGCCTCCCGTCCGCAGCCCAATCCGCGGCTGAGAAGTCACTACGAGAAAAAGTGGAGCGCGAGCCCACAAGCTTGGCTGCCAACCGCGACCTGGGCAAAGTGCTTCTAGCCGAGGGCAAGCCGCGCGATGCACACAACTATCTCGAACACGCCTTAAGGGTCGCGCAAGATCAGACGCAGCCTGACCAATCCCATGCCGACCAAGCCGAACTGCATCACCTGCTCGCGCGAGCGCAGGAGCTACTTGGCAACCCGCTCGACGCGGTCCGCGAGTATCAGCGGGCTGCCGAAGTCGAGGCTAGCGAATCCAATCTGTTCGACTGGGGTTCGGAGCTTCTGCTGCACCATGCCCCAGAACCTGCGGTGGAAGTGTTCACCAAGGGAAATCGGCTGTTTCCACAATCTGTCCGAATGCTCATGGGACTCGGCGCGGCGTGGTTTGCGAGCGGATCGTTCGAGCGGGCGGTCGAGCTCGTTTGTCGGGCATCCGATCTGAATCCTGCCGATCCTATCCCCTACAAGTTTCTGGCGACAATGCAGAGCACGCAGACTCTAACGTCCGACGAACTTGTCGAGCGGCTGCGGCGCTTTGTCACGTTGCATCCGGAAAATGCCGCCGCCAACTACTATCTCGCGGTTGGCCTGTGGAAGCAGCGCAAGAACTCCCCTAAGATTTCTGAAGACCCCGCGTTCGTGGCGCAGGTGGATTCGCTGCTCCGGACTGCACTTCGGCTGGAACCAGCGTTCGGCGCCGCGTACTTGCAGCTGGGCATTCTGCACGCGGAACAGAAAGACTTCCCGCTGGCTATCGCGGACTACGAGCAAGCGTTGCGTGCCAATTCTCCAATCGCTGATCTGAAGATGACCGACGTCCAGATCGAGGAGGCCCACTATCGCCTCGCCCAGGCGTATCGCGAGATGGGAGAGACCGACAAAGCAAAAGCGGAGCTGCAGCTCTACGACCAGATCACGAAGCTATCGGCCGAGCAGACCGCGCGCCAGCGCCGCGAAATCGGCCAGTTCGTGTATAGCTTGCGGGATCAAGCTTTACCGTCGCATTGAACGTCGCGGCAGAAGTTTCATCGCGCCCAAATTGCATCGTTCCCAACAACGGTGCTCGTTCTTACCCTGTTCCCCAAAACCGTTCTGGTGTGCGAAATTAAATGTGTGCCTCTAGTCGTTCGTCCTTCACCGATTCACGCGGTCGGCGTCTACACCACGACCCCTATCCGCAAAGGAGCGCGGGTGGTCGAATATGGCGGGCCGCGCATAACTCCCGAGGAAGCCGATCGCCGCTATGATGGCTCAGCACGCACCTACTTGTATGGACTCGAAGACGGCAAGACTGTGATTGATGGCGAAGGACTGGGCGCGTATCTGAATCACTCCTGCGATCCCAATTGCGAGGTGGACGAGATCAAAGGCCGCGTGTGGCTCTTTGCACTGCGCGATATCGCCGCAGGCGAGGAGCTGGTTTGGGATTACAACCTTTATGACGATGAAGAGCCGGCCCCGTGCCACTGCGGCTCGCCCAAGTGCCGCGGCACGATGTATTCGCGGGAATGGATGGCCAAGATGCGCCGCCGCGAAGCGCGCAAGAACAAAGAATCGGAAAAAACGAAGAATGGGAAGGGTACGACTTCAAGTCGTGCCAATTCGGATGGGATGGGCAGGTCAGCTTAAGCCGCTGGGATTTCGGTGTTACCGGTGCTGCGGTGCCTTGCCATGTTCGCGCCATCCCTCAACAATCAGATACAGCACGGGAATAAAAAACAGATTCAGCACGGTCGACATGATCATCCCGCCGAATACGGTCGTGCCCACCGAATGACGGCCGTTCTCGCCCGCGCCCCCGGCGAAAACGAGCGGCACGACACCAAGAATGAAAGCCAGAGAAGTCATCAGAATGGGCCGCAGGCGAATCGTCGCTGCCTGCACCGCCGATTCCACCAGTGGCACTCCACGTTCCCGCAGCTGCTCTGCAAACTCGACGATCAGAATCGCGTTTTTGCTCGCCAGCCCAACCAGCATGACCAACCCAACCTGACAGAACACATCGTTTTGCAACCCGCGCGTCCATTGCGCCCCGAGTGCTCCGAGCAGCGCCATCGGCACCGCCAGCAACACGATGAAGGGCAGCACGAAGCTCTCGTACTGCGCTGAAAGCGTAAGGTAAACGACCAGCGTTCCCAGGCCGAACAGAATCAGCGAGGTTCCCCCGGCCTGCAGTTCTTCGAGCGTAAGCCCCGTCCAGCTGTAGGAGAATCCTTGCGGCATTTTCGCGGCCAGTTGCTCCATAGCGGCGATGGCCTGACCGGAGCTGAATCCCGGCGCCGCGGAGCCATCAATCTCAGCCGAACGGAAAAGGTTGTAGTGGCTGATCACCTGCGGCGTGGTCGTTTGTGTGATGCTGATCAGATTCTCGAGCGGCACCATCCCGCCCGTGTCCGAGCGCACATAAAACTGCTTCATGTCTTGCGCTTTCGCCCGGAATTGCTTGTCGGCCTGCACGTACACGCGATACGAACGATTGTTGAAGTCGAAATCGTTCACATATGCAGATCCCATGTACACACCGAGGGTGTCGGTGATCTGCGAAAGGGGCACGTGCAGGCTCTTCGCCTTTTCGCGATCAATCGTGATCAGATATTGCGGATCGTTCGCCGTAAACGGCGTGAAGAGCCCGACCAGGTCTTTGTGCTTTCCCGCTCCCCGCACGATGCCTTGGGTCGCTCCCGCCAGCTCCTCCAGTTTGTGCGCCGTGTGATCCTGCACGACGAATTGGAATCCGCCAAACGCGCCTAATCCGTTGATCGCCGGAGGCAGGGTGGCAAAGACGATCGCTCCCGGAACTCCGAACAGCCGCGGACGAACGCGATTCAGAATGGCTGTCGCCGTGTGCTGTTCGCCCTTGCGCTGCGAGTAGGGTTTCAGCGGCACGAAAATGATTCCCTGATTCGGTGCCGACCCAGCAAAACTGAATCCGGCGACTGAGAACGTTCCTTCCGACTCAGGCACATCCGCCAACAAATCGGAGACCTGCTTACCGATGGCTTTCGTATATTCCAGAGACGCGCCAGACGGGGCCTGAATGATGATCATGAAGTAGCCCTGATCCTCATCCGGCACAAATCCGGTGGGCACGCGCGTAAACACCCAGTACGTCAGTCCCAGGCCGGCGAAGAAAAGCAGCGCCATCGCAAACTTGTATTCCAGGACGTGATACAGAAGGGCGCGATATCCGCGGGTGAGTCGCACGACGCCCTCGTCAAACTTCTGCAGCCACCACCATTTTTTCCCGTGTGGGCTGGCCAGAAAAATTGCCGCCAGCGCCGGCGCCAGCGTGAGCGCGTTGAAGGCCGAAATGGAGATGGAAAATGCGATGGTCAACGCAAACTGGCGAAACAGGATGCCGGTCGTTCCGGGAAAGAACGCAACCGGCACAAACACCGCAACCAGCACAAGCGAGGTGGCGATGACGGCGCTGGTGATCTCTGCCGTGGCGGCTACCGCCGCTTTGTGGGAGTCGTGTTCGCCTCCGGCAATATGGCGCTCGATGTTTTCAATCACGACGATGGCGTCGTCCACGACTAGCCCGGTGGCCAGCGTGATTCCAAACAGCGTCAGGGTGTTGATGGAAAAACCGAGCAACTTCACGAAGGCGAAAGTGCCGATGAGCGAAACTGGAGTGGCGATGAAGTGAATCATCGTGGTTCTCCAGTCGCCGAGAAAAATGAAGATCACCAAGATGACCAGAAAGATCGCCAAACCTACCGTGAAGACCACGTCGCGGATGGACTCTCCCACGGCGTCTGTGACGTCGAAGGCCAGCTTGTAATGCATTCCAGGAGGGAAGCTCTTCGACAGCCGTTCCAACTCGGCAATCGCGCGCCGGTCTACCTCAATGGCGTTCGCCGTCGAAAGCTGGGTGACGCCGATTCCCACCGCGTCCTGTCCGTTGAATTGCAAATCGGACGAATAATCTTCCGCGCCCAGCTCCGCGTGACCCACATCCTTCAGGCGAACCAGAGTTCCGTCATTGTTCGTTTTCAGAATAATGTCGTCGAACTGCGAGGCCTCGCTGAGCCGTCCCACGGCGCGCACGCTGATCTGATATTGTTGTCCGCCGATGGCCGGCTGCTGGCCCACTTGTCCCGCCGCAACTTCAACGTTCTGCTCCGACAGCGCGCCCACCACGTCCGGCGCAGTCAGGCCGCGTCCCGCCATCCGCACTGGGTCCAGCCAAAGCCGCATCGAGTACTTCCGCTCGCCAAAGATGAAGACTTCTGCCACGCCCGGTACGCGCTTCAGAGCATCGCGGACGTAGACGTCGAGGTAGTTGCTCATGAACAGCGTGGAATATTTGTTGTTGTCGGAGATAACCGCTGCGCCGAACACGAAATTCTGCGAGGTCTTCTGCGTGGTGATGCCGACCGCTTTCACTGCACTTGGAAGCCGCCCTTGCGCTGTATTGACGCGGTTCTGAATGTCGACCGTCGCCAGATCCGGATTGCGCGTCAGGTCGAACGTGACCGTAATGTTGCTCGACCCGTCGTTCCCGCTCGTCGAGGTAATGTACTTCATTCCCTCGGCGCCGTTGATCTGCTGCTCAAGCGGGATGGTGACGGCGCTCTCGACCGTCTGCGCGCTCGCCCCGGTGTAAAAGCTGCTGACGCCGACTTGTGGAGGAGCAAGGTCAGGAAACTGTGCGATCGGGAGTGTAGGAATTACGGCCGCACCTGCCAAAATGATCAGCAGCGCGCAAACGCTGGCAAACACCGGACGACGAATGAAGAACTCAGCGAACATGGGTATCTTGTGCGCGGCGACCTGGGCGTCGCCTGAAGTCTGTTGCTATGCCTGGAAAACTTCGATTCGAGCTGCGATTTCTGAACAGCGCGCTGCTCATTGCTCGCAACTCGCTAGCTTTTCGGAATCACCGGCGCCCCATCCAGCAGAAACTGCGTACCGGAAATAATCACTTTGTCCCCGGGCTTGATGCCTTCCTGCACTTCATAGTCGTTGCCCACGGTTTGCCCGATCTTCAACGGCTTCTGCCGCGCCACGAACGAGCCGCCGTTCGGCTCGGCAACAAAGGCAAAATACTGCCCCGCCAGCCGCGATACCGCGAGAATCGGGACTTTCGGGTTCTGGTGTGTTCCAAAGACCACGCGCGCCCGCACAAACTGCGACTGGCGCAACGCGTCGTTGCCATTGGCAATGCGCGCTTTCACGAGCACCGTTTGCGTAGTGTTGTCGACTTGCGGAGAAATGAAGCTGACCCGGGTATCCGCCAGCACCTTGCCCTCGCTGTCAACGATCTGCACGGGCAGATTCATCCTCAACTGAGCGGAGTGCTCGACGGGGACGTAAACGTAGGCCTCAAGGCTTCCCGGCTGATCGACCGTTGTGAGCTGCGTCGAGGTCGTCACACGATCACCGACGCGCACCGGAATATCGCCCACGATGCCCGCCCGCGGTGCGACCACTTTGTAATAGTGCAGCTGTACCTGCTGCTCGCGCACCTGGGCATCGAGCGAATCCATTTGCGCCTGCGCCGCATCCAGCGTCGACTTGGCCTGATCGAGGTCCTGCTTACTGACCACGCCCGCGGCATAAAGCCCCTGAGCACGGTCATACTGCTGCTTCGCCCAACTCAACTGCGCCTGCTGCGCCGCCCGCGCGCTTTCCTGGCTCTTCACTGTGGCTTGCTGTTTGAGCGGATCGATTTCCATCAAGGCCGCTCCCGCCTCAACCCGGTCTCCTGAATGCACGAAAATCTGCGTGATCTGCCCTTCGACCTGCGGCATGAGCACAGCCGAGTCGCGCGATTTGAGAGTCGCCACGTAATCCGTCGAATCGTCTATCGGAACCGCGCGAGCCTCAAGTACTTTCACCGGCATCGCGCCGGGACCGCCCGCTTGCGGATTCTGCTCCGCGCGGCTGGAGCAGGCGAGCATAACGCCGACTGCCGCAAGGCTCATTATGAGCAGGCCGTTTACCGCATATCTTTGATAATTGTTCGCCATAATGAAACGCCGCTGGATAGTGTAATTGAATCTTGCTTGAGCCGCGAAGCTGCCTACCAACCTTTTGGTGTTAGAAACACCTGCATGCCGCCCCGTGCTCCTACTTCAGATTCCTTACCTCACTTCCCCGACGCAAAATAATAGGCCTCTTTCCCGCAGAATTCACCCGGAGATCATCTTTCCCAGGATCTCCTTTAGGACTTTCGCCGCCGCCGTCGCGGTTACTCCCCCAAGATCCTGCACCGGGTTGTACTCCACCACGTCCGCCCCGACGATTTCCCCCTCTATCGCATGCAGATGCGCGACGGCCTCGCGCACCGACATCCCTCCCGGTTCCCGATGCGAAACTCCGGGCGCGAAGGCGGGATCCAGAACGTCCATGTCGAACGAGATGTAGACCGGTCCCGCCTCTTTCAACCTGTGATAGGCCGGCAAGGAACTCATCTCGATGACTTCGACTCCGAATCTCTGCGCCTGTTCGCGCTGATGCCCGTTGATGGTGCGAATGCCCACCTGCACTAGCCTTTTCGCCAAGCCAGCTTCCATGATCCGCGCAAAGGGACAGGCGTGCGACAGCCGGTCTCCGTCGAGCTCGTCGTACAAATCCGGATGCGCGTCAAAATGGAAAATCGTCAGCCGAGGATAACGCAGCCCCACTGCTTTGATGATGGGATACGTGATTGAGTGGTCTCCGCCCAACATGACGGGCCGCTTTCCGCGATCGAGCAGTGCAGTAACGCTGCCCTCGATGACTGCGAACGCGTTAGTCTCGCTAAGCTCAAGATCACCCGCGTCTTCGTAAACCCCCGCACGGTCGAGCTCCACTCCCGACTCCGTCCAATTATTAGAGGCATCACAGTGCAGAGCGGCACGAATCTTCCCCGGCACCTCGCCGGCTCCGCGCAAGTAGGACGAATGTCCGTCAAATGGAATGCCCAAAATTGTCGGTACGCCCAGGTTCTTCATCGGGATGTTTCTCGAAAGCACCTCCAGCTCTCGGCGACGCTTTCAATTTCTGCGAATAATGGGCAGTTAAAACAAAACACGCGACAGCTGTGAGAAGTCTGTAATAGTGCCGCCACATTATCTCCGCTTCTATGGCCACTTCACAATGAATCCGAGTCTAGACCGCACCGAACCTGGATCACCTAGTACGATCGCGCCTAGCAGTGCGCGGTTCGCCCAAGTTTCGGCTCGGAATGATATAGGGCGCAGATGCTTCGGGTGCCCCCGCCAGTTCCGCCTCGAATCTCCCACGCGCCACCCCTCATCCGTTATCCTAGTAACCGCAATCTGAATCTCTATGTCTGGCAACAAAACTAAGAGCCCCTCCGCAGTGATGGACCGGCCCGTTTCCGCCAACGGCTCGAACCCCGAGCGAGACCGTGTGTTCAGCGCGTACCGCCAATGGGGATACCTTGAAGGCGACCTCGACCCGCTCGGCTTCCTCCGCCCGCGCTACACTCCGGAGCTCGAGCGCGAAGGTGAGTATGCGAAGCAGGCTCGCGCCATCTACTCCAGCACCATCGGGGTGGAGATCAACCACATCTACTCCCCGGTGCGCCGCGGCTGGATTTACGAGCGCATGGAATCGCCGGATCAGGGATACGAGGTTACAGAGGAGGATCAAAAGCGGATTCTCGACCTGCTTATCCGCGCCGATGTTTTTGAGCAGGTCATGCAGCAGCGATACCTCGGCTCGAAGCGCTTTTCGCTTGAAGGTGTCAGCGCGCTGATCCCGCTCGTCGACGAAGTGCTCGACGCCAGCTCGCGTCTCGGCGCCATCGAGCTGGTCATGGGAATGAGCCATCGCGGACGCCTCAACGTGATCGCCCACGTGGCCCGGCGTCCAGCCGAAGAAATTTTTGCCGGCTTCGAAGATGTCGACCCGCGCAGCGTTCTCGGCTCCGGCGACGTGAAATATCACATGGGCGCGACGGGCGAATACACCACGCACAGCGGCAACAAAGTTCACATCCATCTCGTCTCCAACCCCAGCCATCTCGAAGCCGTCGACCCGGTCACCATCGGCCGCACTCGCGCCAAGCAGGACCGCACCGGCGAAGGCGGACGCGAGAAATATCTTCCGCTCGTCGTTCACGGCGATGCGGCGTTTGCGGGACAAGGCATACTCGCCGAGACCATGAACTACGCCGACCTTCCCGGCTATACCGTCGGCGGCACCATCCACGTCGTGGTCAACAATCTTCTCGGATTCACCACCAACTACACCGAAGAGCATTCCACGCGCTTTGCCGCCTGCATCGCGCGCCGACAATCGATTCCCATCTTCCATGTCAACGGCGAGGACGTGGACGCGGTCGTCCGCGTTGCCCGTATGGCCACCGAGTATCGCTATAAATTCGGCACCGACGTCGTGATCGATCTCATCGGCTATCGCCGCCACGGCCACAGCGAAGTCGACGACCCGACCATCACGCAGCCGCTGCTCTACAAGAAAATTAAGGAACACCCGCCGCTGTGGGAAGTCTACGCTGATGATATCGGCGCAACTGACGCGCAGGCGCAGGCCGACGCGATCAAGGCCGAGTTTGAAGCCTCACAGAAAAAAGCCGGCAGCATGACAACGAAGCCCACGTTGAGGGAACTCCCCAAGTACTGGGATCGATACTTCGGCGGCCGGCATAGCGCCGAATTCGAAGTCGAGACGGGCCTGACGTCGGAGGAATTATCGGAACTGACCGCGCGCCTGACCACGTATCCTGATTGGTTTCACATTCACCCCAAAGTCAAGAAACTGCTAGAGCAGCGCGCGGAAATGGGCGCAGGCAAACGTCCGGTCGATTACGGCATGGCCGAGGCGCTTGCTTTTGCGAGCCTCGTGAAAGCGGGCACACACGTGCGCATGTCTGGCCAGGATTCCCGCCGAGGCACCTTCAACCAGCGCCATTCCGTGCTGATCGACGTTGAGAACGAAAACGAGTACGTGCCGCTCGAAAACATCGCGCCCGGCCAGGCTCGCTGTGAAATCTACAATTCAACTCTCTCGGAAGCCGGCGTTCTCGGCTTCGAATATGGATACTCGCGCGACTTTCCCGAATCGCTGGTTTTGTGGGAGGCGCAGTTCGGCGACTTTTCTAACGTGGCCCAGGCCATCATCGATCAGTTCATCGCCGCGGGTGAAGCCAAGTGGAACCTGCTCTCCGGTCTCGTCATGCTCCTGCCGCACGGCTACGAAGGCCAGGGGCCGGAACATTCCAGCGCACGCATCGAGCGCTTCATCCAGCTCGCCGCGAAGCACAATATCCAGATCGTGCAGCCTTCGAATGCCGCGCAGTATTTCCATCTCCTGCGCCGGCAGGCCCTGCGGCACTGGCGCAAACCCTTGATTGTCTTCACGCCCAAAAGCATGCTGCGCCATCCCGACGCGAGTTCGCCGATCGAAGATTTCACGCACAAGAAATTTTTCAACGTGATTCCTGACACTGAGGTTGGAGAAGCCGATCGCATCCTGATCTGCACCGGAAAAATCGGCCACGAACTGCAGGCGGAACGCAAGAAAAGAAAAGACACATCAACGGCGATCGTTTTTCTGGAGCAGCTCTACCCGTTCCCCGAAGAAGAGGTCGTCGCCGAATTCGACCGCCACGGTAGCCACGCTGACATTGTGTGGGTGCAGGAGGAGCCGGCGAATATGGGCGCCATGTTCAACATGCTCCCCCGCCTGAGGCGCATTGCCGGAGACAGGCCTGTGCTCAGTGTAAAACGCAGCTCCAGCCCCAGCCCGGCCACGGGCAGCGCCAAGGCACATGAGGTCGAGCAGAAAACGCTGCTCACGCTGGCGTTCACGACGAAGTGAGTGCCGTCTCCAAACTCTATCCCGGCCTTTCCGTGACCGGCTTCGCTCCAGTACCCGGCAGCTTCGCTTTCCGCCCACCTGCGCTCTCACCGGCCACCAATTCCTCCAAGCTCCCGTACGCATAAATCGTGGGAGCGTGATTCTGCATCAGACCGCCTGTATCCGCAGTCGGCCCATAGTTGCTGTGCAGATCGCGCCCGAGCATGCGCAGCATCGCCATCAACTGCCCGCGATGATGCGACGTGTGCGTCATCCTGCGCACCATCACCCAGGCTCGCGACCGCGCGACATCGAAGAACTTCACATCCCCTTCCCACCAGGGCTCGTCTTTTGCCTGTAACGCCGCTAGCCCCTTCCCGCTGTCCTCGGTATACCGGCGGATGAACTCAATCCGCGTCTCCTGCGACGGCAACGGAGGCGCGGCAACATCAATTCCCAGCATGTTGCGCAACCACAAATCCTCGCTGACGCATTGATGCACCATCTGCTCATGCACACTGCGTCCCCGCGGATCTCCCGCTCGAGGACGAAAAGGAAGATCCTCATCCCTGAACTCGCTCCACACGCTCACGACTTTGATTCGCTCCGTGGCGTAAGTCTCGACCAGAAACGCGTATCTCATAACATGCAAATGGTACCCTAATCATCCGCGCGAACTCGCATGCCTCGCCGCTCCCAACCTCTCCGCATCGCCATCGACACCGGCGGCACGTTCACCGACTGTGTCTGGATCGATCCCGCGACGCGCCGCCTGCGCATGCTGAAGGTTTTTTCCACGCCGGCTGATCCGTCGCGGGCGATCGTCGAAGCGCTGCGGAAAATTGCAGCGATGCAAGCCGTTGTACTGGACCTCGTTCTGCTCCACGGCACCACCATTGGCACCAATACGCTGCTCGAACGCAAGGGCGCACGCACGGCGCTCGTTACTACGGCCGGTTTTGAAGACGCCATCGAAATCGGACGCCAGGCGCGGGCCAAACTCTACGATTTCTTCTTCGATCGCGTCGAGCCGTTGGTCACGAAGAATCTGCGCTTCGGCGTCATCGAGCGCACCGCGGCCGATGGCGAAATCCTGATTGCGCCCACGACACAGCAACTGCAGTCACTGGCCGATCGCGTCTCAGCCGCCAAGCCGCAGGCAATCGCGATCGCGCTGCTGTTTTCCTTCGCGAATCGCGCCAATGAGCAAGCGGTCGCCGACGCGCTGAGGCCCTTGACCGTCCCGCTCTCGATTTCCCATCAAATCCTGCCGGAGTTCCGAGAGTACGAACGCACTTCCACGGTCGTCATCAACGCCTATTTGCAGCCGGTAATGCAGAGTTATCTGGAAAATCTGGAATTGCACGCGAGAAATTTGACGAAAGAGCGGCCTTCGAGAGCCACAAGAGGAGGCAAAAAGATTGGGGCTTCAGCCCCTGACGCCGGATCCCGCATCTTCGTCATGCAATCTTCCGGAGGCATCACCGCGCTCTCGACCGCGGCGCGCGAACCGGTTCGCACCGTCCTTTCGGGACCCGCAGGAGGCGTCGTGGGGGCCGTAGCCACCGCTCGCGCCAGCGGATTCGATCGCATCATCGCGTTCGACATGGGCGGTACCTCGACCGACGTTTCGCCGGTCGAAGGCAAAATTACCACGGCGAACGACGCCCAGATCGCGGGCTTTCCCGTGAGCGTGCCCATGCTCGACATTCACACCGTCGGCGCAGGCGGGGGCTCGCTCGCGCGCTTCGATGCCGCTGGAGTTCTGCGCGTCGGGCCTGAGTCCGCGGGCGCGGATCCCGGCCCCATTTGCTACGGGCGCGGCACGCAGCCCACCGTGACCGATGCCAATCTTCTGCTCGGCCGCCTGCAGCCGACGCGCTTTCTTGGTGGCGAGTTTACGCTCGACCTCGACCGCACGCGCCGCATCACGCAAGAGTGGTTGAAGAAAAACAAATCCGACCTCACTCTGGAAAAGTTCGCCGCCGGCGTCATCCGCGTGGTGAATTCCACCATGGAAAAAGCGATTCGCGTCGTTTCCATTGAGCGCGGCCGCGATCCACGTCATTTCGTCCTCGTCGCCTTCGGTGGCGCGGGAGGACTCCATGCCTGCGCTCTCGCCGAAGCGCTAAACATCCCGGATGTGATTGTTCCGGCATTCCCTGGCGCGCTCTCCGCGCTCGGCATTCTCGCCAGCGATGTGGTGAAGGATTATTCGCGCACGGTTCTGTGGCGCGTAACGAACGATGTTCCGCACGCGCGATTGAATCGCGAACTCTCTGCACTCGAAGAGGCTGCGTCGCGGGATTTTCGCAACGAATCCTGGCCGGGTACGCCGCATTTTCACCGCAGCGTCGACCTGCGGTATCGCGGCCAGGGATACGAACTCAACATTCCACTCACGAAAAGTCTTCTGCGCGATTTCCAGCAGGAACATCAGCGCCGCTACGGCTACGTTCATCCCAATCGCGAGGTCGAGATCGTCACTCTCCGCGTTCGCGCCGTCCTGAAATCAACGACCAGCCACGGAGCGGCGAACACCCCCGCCCACCTGGGCCGAGCGAAGCTCGGAAGGCAGTCCACACTCGAAGCCCAAGTCCTTTTCGATGGAGAGAAGCTTAGGACGAAGATCTACTCCCGAGATGAACTCGTTCGCGGGAAAAGTTACTCCGGTCCTGCGGTCATCACTGAATACAGCGCCACCACGGTCATTCCGCCCGGCAAGCGCTTTCACGTCGACCGTGCCGCCAACCTGATTGTTAAAATCCGATGAAAACCGCCGCCAACACCCCGAAAATGACCACGGAACGCTAGGTCCTCGCAACCGCGTTCGTTACAATATTGGTGTGAAACCGAGCATTTTCGTTGTTGAAGACGATCCCGATATTTCGCGCCTCGTCCGCCATCACCTGGAGAACGAAGGCTTCACTGTGCGCGTCTATCCCACAGGAGCCAACGTTATCGCCGACGCCGAGCGCCAGCGGCCTGCCCTTTTCGTGCTCGACATCATGGTTCCCGGCAAAGACGGACTCGAACTCTGCCGCACGGTTCGCCAGACCGTCGGTTTGGCCTCCGTTCCCGTGATCTTTCTGACGGCCAAAAGCAGCGAAGCCGACCGCGTTCTCGGGCTCGAGCTTGGAGCCGACGATTACATCGCCAAGCCTTTCAGTCCGCGCGAACTGGTTGCCCGTGTCAAGGCTGTGCTGCGCCGTTTTGAACGCCCGCTGCCGCCAAGCCCGATGAAGGTTGGCGAAATTGAGATTGACCCCTCGGCGATGACTCTTACCGTGCGCGGCACTCCTGTACCCACAACGGCCACCGAATTCCGCTTGCTCGATTATTTTGCGCGCCACAGCGGACGCGTCTTCACGCGCGACCACTTGCTCGACTCGGTCTGGCGCGACACGGCCTATGTGACTCCGCGTTCGGTGGATGTCTACGTCCGCCGCATCCGCGAGAAGATTGAACCTGATCCTGAGAACCCTCGCTACCTCAAGACTGTGCGCGGGGCCGGCTACCGGTTCGAAGCGCCTAAATAACGGGCCGGGACGAGACAAGACGAGAACGATGACGGGCAGAAGATGAAGAACCGCATTTTCTTCAAACTCCTGGCTGCATTTCTGATTGTGATTGCGGCTGCCGCCGCCACTCTGGACCTGATCGTAGGCGGTGCCTGGGAAGCCTCTCTCCGCGCCGAAATCGAACGTAATCTCACGCAGAAAACGCTGATGTTCGCGCATCGCGTCGAGAACGATCACACCCGCCCCCTCGCTGAGATTGTGGCCCAGGAGGGCCAGGGCGCTGGCGCTCGTGCCACCGTTATTGACGCCTCCGGCAAGGTGCTGGCCGATTCGGAATCGAATCCATCGAGCGACGAGAACGACGCCAGCCGTGCCGAATTTGCCGCAGCCCTCAAGGGCCATATCAGTTCGAGTGAACGGCGCAGCGAGAACCTCGACATTCCATTTCTTTATGTGGCTGCTCCGATCACGGGAGGCGCTGTTCGCCTAGCCTATCCGCTTTCCGATATTCAGGCTGTGCAGGCCGAGGTGCGCCGCCGGATGTTTTGGGCGCTGGCCATCGCGTTGGTCATCGCGCTGCTGGTGGCCGCGACGGCTTCGACCATCACTGCCCGCCGTCTGGAGCGCATTGTGGATGTCGCTGCACGCATTGAGCGCGGAGATCTGCGGGCCCGCGTGGATGATCCCTCGCTTGATGAAATTGGCCGCGTGGCCGTTGCCATTGACCGCACTGCGGGCCAGGTCGAGCGCAGCTTCGCCGCCGTGCGCTCCAGCCAGCGCCAGCTCGAAACTTTGCTCAACAGCATGCAGGATGCCGTCATTGCCGTCAGCGCTGATGGCCTGGTGCAGTGGGCCAATCAGCCGATGGACCGCCTGGTTCCGCAGCGCACGCGCCTCAACGCGCCCATGGTCGAAACCATTCGTGATCCTGACTTTCTGGC
>JASHPH010000288.1 GCA_030038255.1 Candidatus Sulfotelmatobacter sp.
CTCGCCGATGTTTATCTGCGCGAAGTGGTTGGGCCCGGCGTAGCGGCGATGCGTACCTTGCTCGAAAGAGGCATAGCTACTGGCGAGTTTCGGGAAAGCAAAATCGCGGCGTTTCCGCAGGTCCTTGTTGGTCCGGCCGTTCTCGCCGTTGTGTGGACGCTGATTGTCGGCGAGCGACAACCGCTCGACCTGGATAGATACATGGAAGCTCATCTGGAACTCGTGTTGCATGGATTGCGAGGGGAATCACAGCGAGCGCCGTGCAGCGCGGAAATTGTTTTGAGTGCGAGGGAAAAGCAATGAGGGGCACTCTGAAAGCTGGGTTTGAACTTGCCATGCTTCTTGCTGTGGTCATGCATCTGGCTGCCCAGCAATCCAGTCCTCAGCGGCTGACACTTCAGGACGCAATTACGCTGGCGTTGAAAAACAATCTGGCTGCACGCGTTGCGGGAACACAAGTTGACGAGGCTGAAGGAACGCGCGAAAGGCAATTTGCGCCGCTTTTGCCGCGGGTTACTGGTGATACGTTCGCCAAACTGCAGAACAACAATCTGGCGGTTCTCGGGGTATCGGTGCCGGAAATACCTACGGTCGTGGGGCCCTTTGCCTACTACGATTTTCGCATCGCGGCGAGTCAGACCGTTGTCGATCGGCAGGCCTATCACAACTGGAGGGCAAGTCAACAGCTGACGCAATCCGCAAAACTCAGCTATCAAGATACAAGAGATCTGGTTATTCGCCAGACGGCGGGACTGTATCTGGACTCGGAGTCGGCCTTGGCCCAAGTGCAAGCGGCGGAATCCCGTGTGAGGACTTCCCAGGCGCTCGAAAAGCTGGCGCGCGATCAGCATGATCAAGGCCTGGCTACCGCCGTAGACGTGGTTCGCGCCGGCGTGCAACTAGCGCGCGACCAGCAATCTCTGCTGGTCGCCCGAGATAACTATCAAACCTCTCTGCTTGTACTCGAACGCTTTCTCGGCCTGGAGCCCGGCGCTCCGCTCGAGTTGGCCGAGCAACTGCAATTCAAAGCTGCAGAACTCCCCGAGCTAGACCGGGCAATACACACAGCACTCGAAACGCGCGCCGATTACCGCGCACTGGAATCGCAGCGCGACTCTCTGGTTGAACAGGAGAAGGCGTCACACGCGCGCTATTTTCCGACCTTTTCGGTAAATGGAGACTACGGAGCACTTGGACGCAACTTCGGCGCGCTGCCGGGAATCGGCGAGATTCAGGGGACTGTCTCCATTACTTTGTTTAACCGCGACCGCAATGGCGAGCGAAAAGAGCTCGAAAGCAGGTTGCAGCGCGTGAACGAGCAGATCAGCGATCTGGCGCGCGGCATCGAACAGGACATAAGGAAGGCGCTGCTCGATATCGATTCCGCCGCACAACAGGTTACTGTTACGCGGGCAGCTCTCGATCTTGCCCAGAAAGAATTGATGCTATCAGAAGACCGTTTTCGCAACGGCGTGACCGACAACATAGAGGTCATCACCGCTCAAGATCAGCTGCGTTCGGCCCAGGACGATCAAATCACTGCCTTGGCGCGGCACGCTGACGCGAAGGCGGCCTTGGCGCGGGCACTGGGCGGAACCGAGCAGAATTTTCGGAAGTATTTTGGCAGTTCTTCCAACGAAGCGCCGAAGCAGCCCGCTGCCGAAAGGGAGACAGTGCGATGAAACGTGGACTCATCACTCTGCTGGTTGCAGTTATTGCGCTTGGCGCAATCATCTGGTCTAAGCCGAGATGGTTTCGCAAGTCCTCGACCGAGAATGAATTGAAGCTCTCGGGCAATATTGAAGCGCACGAAAGCCTGCTCAGCTTCAAGGTGACGGGAAGAATCGTCAAATTGCCGGTCGATGAAGGCATAACCTTGAACACTAACGATCTGGTGGCGCAATTGGACAATGACGACTACCGCCAGCAGGTACAGGTGGATGAAGCCATGACGCACGTGCGCCAGCGGCAACTTGTGCTCGGTCTCGCCGGCACGCGCGTGCAGGAAATCGAAGCGGCGCGCCAAAGCATGATCGATGCTCAGGCAGATCTGGAACAGAAGAAGAAAGATTTCAATCGTTACCAGGCGCTTTACCAGAAAGACGAGATTCCCGGCCAGACACGCGACCAGGCCGCGACTGCCGTGACCATGGCGGAGGCGACTCTGGAACGCTCAAAGCAGATTTACAACGAACTGGTCGAAGGAACGCGAAAAGAAGAACTCGATGTCGACCGGTCGAATGTCCGCCAGGCGCGGCAGAACCTGGAGATGTCGCAGATTCGCTTGAGCTATACGGTTCTGCGCGCTCCCTTCAATGGGGTTGTGCTGGTTCGGCAGGCGGAACTAGGCGAGGTTGTATCCCCCGGCACTCCGGTGGTGACGCTGGCGGATCTGGATCACATCTGGCTGCGCGTGTATCTGCCAGAAACGGACTTGGGCAAAGTGCACTGGGGTCAAGAGGTGGACGTGCGAACGGATACCTATCCCGGCAAGGTTTACCGCGGGCGCATTTCTGTGATCTCGTCGGAAGCGGAGTTCACGCCGAAGAGCGTGCAGACCGAGAAAGAGCGGGTGACGCTTGTGTATCGCATCAAGGTGGACGTTGAAAATCCAAATCACGAACTGAAGCCGGGAATGCCGGCAGACGCTTATATCAAAGTGATGTAGGGGGCAGTTGTGGAGTCTTCTGCGCCAGCGATCATTGCATCCGGGCTGAAAAAACAATTCGGGGCCATCCGTGCCGTGGATGGCCTCAGTTTCGACGTCAAGCGGGGGGAAATCTTCGGCCTGGTCGGGCCCGACGGCGCCGGAAAGACGACAACGCTCCGCATGTTGGCTGGAGTGCTCAGCTCTGACGCCGGAACAATAACCGTAGCGGGTCACGACGTAGTGCATGATCCGGAGGGCGCCAAGCATGACCTCAGCTACATGCCGCAACGATTCGGTCTTTACGACGATCTTACAGTCGACGAAAACATCCGCTTTTATGGCGACTTGTTCGGCGTAGATAAGAAGCAACGAGAGCAGCGGTCGGCGGAGCTGCTGGCCGCTGCCGGACTGCAGGAATTTCGCCGTCGGCTGGCGGGAAATCTTTCCGGGGGAATGAAGCAAAAGCTGGGCCTGGTGTGCGCGCTGATCCACACCCCGCGAGTAATTTTGCTGGATGAACCTACGAACGGAGTCGATCCCGTGTCGCGCCGTGATTTCTGGCGGATCCTCTATTCGCTGGTGGCAAGCGGCGTTGCCATCCTGACATCAACTTCCTACTTGGATGAGGCCGAGCGCTGCCACCGTGTTGGGCTTATGTATCGCGGACGCATGCTGTTCTGCGATCACCCCGACGAGCTCAAGAAGAGGTTTTCCGGAGCTGTACTTGTAATCCGGGCTCGGGAACTAGAGTCCGTGCGTGCCGCCCTCGCAGCAGCTCCCATGGTGAGCGACACACTGCTTGCCGGAGACCGTGTGCACGTATTCGTCGACGACGCCGACCGGAGGGTGCCCGAGTTGCGATCGTATCTCGACGCCAAGCGCATCGCGTACGACTCTGTTGAGCAGGTTTCGCCCAGTATTGAAGACCTTTTTGTTTCGGCGGTTGAGCATGAGGCGGAAACTTCGGCAGCGGTTCATTAGCCATGAACGATGGCCAGATCTCGGTTGCAGTGGAACACCTGACCAAACGCTTCGGGAACTTCGTCGCTGTCGATGACGTCAGCTTTGAGGCGCATCGGGGAGAGATTTTCGGCTTCCTGGGCCCTAATGGTTCCGGCAAATCCACAACCATCCGCATCCTGTGCGGGCTGTTAAGCCCATCATCCGGACGAGCGCAAGTCGCTGGGATCGATGTCGCAGCTGACCCCGAGGGTGTTCGCCAGCAGATCGGCTATATGTCCCAGAAATTTTCGCTTTACAACGATCTGCGTGTCTCTGAAAATCTGACATTTTTCGGTGGCCTGTACAGCGTTCCCA
>JASHPH010000289.1 GCA_030038255.1 Candidatus Sulfotelmatobacter sp.
GTGCTTGAAGCCAAAGTTCTGATAGGTCGCATCGTCGGAGAACAGCATGCGGTCGTTGAAGGCAAACTTCGAGCCTAGGTTGTGGCCGAGCACGATGTGCGCCAGCTCATGCGAGAGCAAAGCAGCGAGGCTGGCTTCGTCAGGAAGCACGTCGACCAGCCCGCGGCTGATTACAATCGTATTGCCTACGCTGAAGGTTTCGAGCGGCGAAGTGAGCAGAACGCGCGTGCGCACCGGCCGCGGCAGATCGATGTTGTTGGTGACTTCCAGGTTGTTGACCACGGTTTGCAGAATGTGGTCGAGGTCGCCTTCGGGAGCGAGCAGGCCCGCGCGGGTCAACCGCTCCACGACGTTGTCTTCCGCCTGCTGCTGCCACTCGCGTTCAGCCTGCAGCGGAGACGCATCCTGCGCCGTCGGACTGTCGTCCTTCACGCTGTCGACGCGGATGTTCGTGAGTTCGTCATCCTTGTCGCCCTTCTTCAGATCGTATCCCCAGATACGGGTTTGCGCCTTGAAGGCCATCTTGTTCTTCACCCCAGCGCTGAAGTCGCCCTCTTCGCTGTAGATATATGCCGGCACCCAATAACCCGGAATCAGGTTCAACCGCCAGCTGTCCATGTGGAAGAAGTATGAGTTGCGCGGCGCCGGATAGTACGTGCCGTTCAGGCGCACGATGTTCCAGCCCTGGTCTTCCACCCAGATGCGGCCAAGGAAACGGCCACGTCCTGAATTTTTCTTAGGTGTGACATCGAATACCAGGCAACGCACATCGCCCAGAAATTCACGCCGCACATAGCGGAAATCGTAGTGCTGGCGGTCAAAGTCGGTGCGGTCGGCGTAGACCATCCAGGAGAAGCCCAAAGGCTGGTACTGCACCTTGTAGAGCTTCTGGAAGCCGCCCAGCAGACGCTCCTGAAAGCCCTTGTCTTCCTCTTTCAGATAATCCTTGCGGTCGACGGTCTCGCCCATGTCCATGCGGCCGAGGAAATAGTGGTCCTCGCTCGGCACGGGCCCGAGTTGCGGGTCGCTGGTCAGGTTCTGCAGATAGGTCTCGACTACCGGGGTGCGGTTCGAGAGCATTTTGATCAGGCCGTGCTCGTGCTCAATGAACAGATTGACCACCTGATCCATGGTGGTGGGAGCCGCGGCCGGAGCCGCATCCGCCTGCGGGGCCGGTGCCTGCGCCGGCTGTGCCGCCGGGGCTGGCGTCGAAGCCGGCTGTGCCGCGGGCTGAGCCGGAGCAGGAGACGCCTGTGCCGTCTGCGTCGCGACAGGCGCGGGCTGTGCCTGCGGTTGTGACTCCGCTGCTTGCTGTGCGGCTGCGCTCAACGATCCCAGCAAAGCCGCCGTGAGGACCCAGTTCCATGTACGCATGACTCTTTTCTCCATGTTTCTAAAACCTATGCCAAATTAGTGGTCACTTCTCAGTCACCAAACTCAAGCACCGACCGAAGTCGTTAATACGCCAACTGAAACACCACGTGCACAATCGCAGTCGAATCCACCGGCTGCCCGCCGCGCATGGCCGGCTTGAACCGGATTTTCTGGGCGGCTGCAATCGCCGTTTCATCCAACCCATGTCCCAGGCCCTTCACCACGCGATTCACGGTCAGCGTACCGCCTGCCGTAAAGCTCATCTCCAGCAGAACTTCGCCCTCCAGCTTGAGAGCGCGCGCTTCCTGCGTGTAGACCGGATTGGGCTTGAACAAAATTTCGACCGGGGTCGTCGACGCGCCAGAATCCGCCAAAACCTTCGGTCCCCCGTGCGCAACCTGTTGGGCACCGAATCCGCCGGTGGAGACGCCCTGGCCGTTGCTGCGACCGTCGCCCTTACCACGAGTCGCGATGCCGTTGCCGAAATCGGCGCTCGCCACGGTACCTTTGATTCCTTTGGCGCCGCCCGATCCGTTGCCTTGACCCTGACCGGCGGGCATGTCGAACGATCCCAGCGAGGCGGCATACAGCTTCGCGCCTTGTTTGCCCGTGCCTGGCAACCCGTTGGGATCACCGAAGCCGCCTGTTTGAACCTTCTCTATCGGCGCATTCACCGTGGGCGTCTTCGAGCTGCCTTCCGCGGTGAAGTCCCCGGTATGCACCAGCTGCGGACGCGCTCCGCCCACCGCCATCTTCAATTCCGGAGCCTTGAACTCGTTGACCACGACCTTCGGCGCCTCAACCTGTTCCGGCGCCACTTTGCGCACTTCGCGCGGCACCACCAGCTTGGGCTGCTCCAGCACCGGCATCTTCGCCTCGGCTAGGAGCTTGGGCTTGACCTTGGGAACCTCGGTCTTGATCGGCTCCGGCTCTGGCCGCAGCGACGGCATGGGAATCAGTTCCGTCACGTGGTATTGCCTGAGCTGCAGTTTTTCCGGCATCAACACGCCAATGTTGATCAGGATCAGAACAACCAGCGTCACCAAACCGTAGCTGGTGGCCAGCGCCTGTTTGTTGATCTTGCGTTCAGGCAGGAGTCCGAGTTGAAATCCGCGGTAAGGTGTCGCCATTACAAATTCCTCTCCAGTTGGGGCCCAGACGGGGAGAATTCCGGGACTTGGAGTCTTAAAAATACGGGAGATAGGACAGGGGGTAAACGTGTCCACGGCTCTTGACCTAAGGTAACCGCAGCTACGTCCTTTTGTGAGAATCGCCCAGAATGGGCGCAGGGCGCGGCGTTTCGCGAGGTGCTCTTCCACGACTTCCGGCAAAACCGGCAAGAAACACCGAGGTGCTGCCCTGAAAACCGGCATTCTTCTGAGGAAACTCGGGCGAGTTCTCGCCGCTGGCCTCAGTCCTCAGTGGTGGAGGTTTTGTTCAGGTTCTCAAATTGCGCCGTAGCCGCGAGGAGAAAAAACAAAATATGGGAATTCCCGCCAGTATCACGAGCAATCCATACCACGAGTTCGGCCACTCATTCCAAAACGTGTATCCCAGCAACGCGGCTGCGACCACCACAAAAATCGCCGGCAGAACCGGATACCCCCACATGCGATAAGGACGAGGCGCATCCGGTTCGCGCCACCGGAACACGAACACCGTGCTGCCGGCAATCATATAAAAGAGCCATTCCGCAAAGATCGCCAGCGAGAATAACTGGCGGAAACTTCCTCCCAGAAGAAGCAACGCGATTGACAACACCGCTTGCACCA
>JASHPH010000290.1 GCA_030038255.1 Candidatus Sulfotelmatobacter sp.
AGAAGAACTGGAATGCGGTTGTGGCTCTGCTTATTCCACAGCTCTGAGACAAAGCCTTTCTCTCCAATTCTGAGGTTTCTCTCCAAAAAACGGCCTTCTGCTCAGGCGCAGGACGCCAGAACCTGCTGTCAGGGCTCGCCTGAGCTTTTGGAGTCCCACGCGCGCGAGTCTAAAAGGAGGCCGTAGAATTCAGAACCTGCTGTCAGGGCTAGCCTGAAAAACTCCAATCCCACTCTCTCCGCCAGTACCGGTGTTCTCCACCATCTGAAAGTGATACCAATATACCTTTTTATGGTCAACAGAGGTCCTACAAGGCAAAGGGAGTTCGCGACGTGCTATACTCCGCCGCCGTTGGGGCTTACAGGAACCTGGCCCAAGCGATTCCTAGAGGACTGCAGCGACCTTGATCAAACTGCCCGAGACCTTCAACGTAGCCAGCATCATGGTGGACCGTCATGTCGTCGAAGGCCGGGGCGCGCGGATCGCGATCGAATGCGGCGATCAAAGAGTGGCCTATCGCGATTTGCTGGAGAGTACAAACCGGGTGGGTAACGTTCTGCGTCGGCTCGGTGTCGACCTGGAGCAACGCGTTCTGCTGGCGCTGCTGGATGGCCCCGAGTTCCTCTACTGCCTTTTCGGAGCAATCAAAATCGGCGCCGTGGCCGTCCCGGTCAATCCCTGGCTGCGGGCGCAGGACTACGAGTACCTGCTCAATGACACGCGGGCGCGGGTTGCGATCGTGAGTGAGGCTACCCTGCCGGAAATCCAGCAGCTGTCGCGTGACCGGCTGCGATACCTGAAAGAGATTGTTCAGGTGGGCAAGACGAACACCGAGGTCGTCAACTTAAATGAATTGATGAAAACGGCGTCTCCGGAACTCCACACAGAGCCCACCTGCAAAGATGACATGGCGTTTTGGCTTTATTCATCAGGAAGCACCGGCGCTCCGAAAGGATGTGTTCATCTTCACCACGACATGGTCGTCTGTTCGGAGGCATACGCGAAAGGTATCCTCCGGATGAATGAATCCGACCGTTGCTACAGCGTCGCGCGTTTGTTCTTCGCGTACGGACTCGGCAATGCCGGATATTTTCCGCTCTACTGCGGTGCTACAACCATTCTTTCCCCGGCCCGCCCGACTCCTGTGGGCATTTTCGCGGACATCGAACGCTATCGTCCGACTTTGTTCTTCTCGGTGCCAACGAACTACGCTGCTTTGTTAGCCTCTCAGCGTGAGGATGGAAAAGAGTTTGATCTTTCCAGTATTCGACACGCGATTTCGGCCGGAGAATCATTGCCAGCTGCTCTGTTTGAGCGATTCAAGCAGCGCTTTGGCATTGAAATTCTCGATGCCTGGGGATCAACTGAGACTCTGCAAATGGTTCTGGCGAATTCTCCCGGGCAGGTTCGGCCGGGATCGAGTGGAAAGGTCATTCCGGGCTATGAGGCGAAGATCGTGAACGAAGAAGGAATACCCGTTGCAAAAGGTGAAATTGGACACTTGCTTGTCAAAGCGGATTCAACCTGCACCAGCTATTGGAACCAGCACGAAAAAAGCAAAGCTACGTTTGAAGGGGCCTGGTTTCGCACGGGAGATGAGTATTACCAGGATCCGGATGGATATTTCTGGTACGCGGGCCGGGCCGACGACTTGTTCAAGGTAAATGGGCGCTGGCTCAGTCCTGCTCAGGTCGAGAGCGCCTTGATTGCTCACCCCGCGGTGCGGGAGGCCGCCGTCATCGCTCGCGAAGATGCCAGCGGACTAACCAAACCGGCGGCGTACGTAGTCGTAAATCCCGAATTTCCACCAAACGAACATCTGGTGCGCACGCTACAAGAGTGGGTCACCGATAGACTGGGCGCTTACAAGCGTCCCCGATGGATCGAGTTCTTGCCGGAGCTGCCAAAGACCGCGACCGGCAAATTGCAACGGTTCAAGCTGCGCGAATGGCAAGCGCAGCGGCAGGCGGATCGCTGATTTCGGGCCAAGACAGCCCCGCAGATTTTGCCTAAGTTTTCAGCGCGAACGGGATAGAATACCGCCGCGTGGAATTACGACACGTTTCGCTATTTTCCTGCCGTCGCCGAGTAGTAGTGGTCGGCGGACGAACTCGCGGAAACGAAGTGGAATACGAGCCAGATGGGCCGGCGGCCTTACCCTTTCTAAATTGACGGAACGAATGTACACGCAAGTCGGAATCGTCGGAGCCGGTCCCGCCGGATTGTTACTTTCGCGCCTTCTACAACTGCAAGGGATCGACTCGATCGTCCTCGAATCGCGCAGCCGCGAGTACGTACAGGAGCGGGTGCGCGCCGGAGTGCTCGAGCAGAACACAGTGGATCTTCTCACTGACGCCGGTGTCGGCGAGCGCATGCGACAGGAAGGTTTGGTGCATCACGGCATCGAATTGCGCTTCCAGCGCCGCGGATACCGCATAGATTTTCAAGAGCTCACCGGCCGTTCCATCACGATTTACGCACAAGCCGAAGTCGTAAAGGATCTCATCGATGTTCGTCTGGCTACGGCGGGCAGAATCATTTTCGAGGCCGCCGACGCCTCGGTGCACAATCTCAAGGGCTTTCAGCCAACGATTCGAATTACGCAGAACGGTGAGCCGATCGAGATTCAATGTGATTTCATCGCCGGGTGCGATGGCTTCCACGGAGTCTGCCGTCCCAGCATTCCCGACGGAGTGCTGACTGTGTACGAGCGAACGTATCCTTTCGCGTGGCTCGGCATTCTCGCCGAGGCGCCGCCTTCTTCGGATGAACTTGTTTACTCTTATCATGACCGCGGCTTCGCTCTGCTCAGCATGCGAACGCCGCAGCTCAGCCGCCTTTATTTGCAGTGTTCGCCCGATGAAGAAATCGAGAATTGGACTGATGATCGCATCTGGCAGGAGCTGCACACTCGCCTCGCCTGCGCCGATTGGAGTCTTACCGAAGGGCCGGTTCTGCAGAAAGGCATCGCCGGCATGCGCAGTTTCGTGGTGGAACCGATGCAATACGGCCGGCTGTTTCTGGCCGGCGATGCCGCGCACATCGTGCCGCCAACCGGCGCGAAGGGACTGAATCTCGCGGTGGCCGACGTTCGCATACTGGCGCACGCCATCGCGGAGTTTTACCGCTCGGGGCGACACGACTTGCTCGACACCTATTCCGCAACATGTCTGCGGCGCGTGTGGAAGGTGCAGCGGTTCTCTTGGTGGATGACTTCGATGCTGCATCGCTTCGACTCCGACAACGCCTTCGATCAGCGGCGTCAACTCGGGGAGCTCGACTATGTGACAAGTTCGCGCGCGGCTGCGCAGAGCCTTGCGGAGAACTACGTGGGACTGCCCATGGAGTAGGCGAGAAAAACAGGAACTGGCAGAGACATGCGCGTTCCTACCTAATCGCCGGTGTCCGGCTGCTCCGGTACGTTTGTTTCGATCAGTGGGTTGACCGCCAACATCGCAGCCCGAGCGGGACCTGTTTCTCGAAGGAAAAGTCCGACCAGAAACAACAACCCGCTGCCAGCCGCCGCTAGCCACATCGTCACGGCGAGACCATGTCTTTGTGCCAATGTGCCGGCCAGAATAGGCGTTGCAGTCGCACCCATGACCTCTCCGGCTAGCGTTGCAAGGCCGATGGATGTGGCTCGGAATTGAGCCGGCACACTTTCGGTGGGCACCAAAACCAGGACAACGCTGGCGATACCCTGCCCGGAATTGGCGACAAAGACGATAAACGCCAACACTGCCGGATACACATACAGCGCCGGCACGAGGAAAGCGAGCGGCACCACCGCAGACATCGCCGCCATCAGCAGCAAAATCGGTTTGCGGCCCCATCGGTCTGAGAGTGAGGGAAGCAGAAAGCCCAGGAAGAAGCTGCCCAGGCCGCTTGCACCGAGGAGGAACCCGGCTGTCGTTGCGGACTCGTGAACAACCTCCGTGATGTAAAGCGGCGCGAACACATTCACCGCGAACAACCACGACATGAATCCAGTCGCTCCCAAACAACACAACCAGATGTTGCGGTAGCGAAGGATTGAAATGTACTCAGACAACGACGGTTTCTCGTGGATGCCGCTCTCCGCAGCTGGCTCTTCCACGAACTTCCAAAGCAGAACACTCATCAGCAGTCCTGGAATGCCGGCCACGAAGAATGCCGACCGCCAACCCCAACGCATCGCCACTTGGGTTGTCAGCACTGGGGCTGCAGCCAAGCCGACAAGTGCCGCCGCACTGACCACCAGACCTATGTTTCGTCCACGGCGATCAGGCGGCGAGGACTCTTCGATCAGGGCCGTCATCGCGGACCAAGTCGGACCTCCTGCCGCTCCCATCAGCGCCCGCACGAGCAGCAGTTGATGAAAATTATGTGCTAGGCCGGATGCCCAGGACAGGATGGAGAAGGCAAACACGGCAGGAACCAGAACTGGCTTGCGACCAACGCGATCGGACAAAACACCGAACACAAAAGTCGACGCCGCCCAGGTGATTGCGAGCGCCGACGCCACAGTGCCCACTTGTTCGTGGCTCAGATGAAATTCCGGCGCGAAGTAAGGCGCGAGATACAGCTGCGACATCCGGTCCAGG
>JASHPH010000291.1 GCA_030038255.1 Candidatus Sulfotelmatobacter sp.
ACCAGGTCCCTGTCGGCATACATCAGGTTGATCGGAGCATTTTCCATCATGGACATCACGCGGGCGTTCTGGCTTTGGATGCGGAGCTTCTCGGTGATTACCTCCCAGGTCACCATGGCGCCGATGTAGTTGTTAGCATTGTCGTAGAGTGCGCTCACCAACAGATTCAGTTTTTCCGGGCCCAGATCGATCACAGCTTGGCGCGGCAGGTTCTTGTCGCTGGCCAACAGCCGCCGCTGGTGATCGGGGTTCTTGTGGAAAATGTCCACAGACTTCCCAATGATCTCTTCGACCTTGCACGGCAAAAGGTGCTCGATGGTCTTCAGAGTCTTGACCGACGCTGGGTTCACGTATTGGATGCGCAAGTCGCGGTCGGCGACCATGATGTTAATGGGCGCATTCTCCACCATGGCCCGGGTTTGCGAGGCTACTGACTGCTGTTCTGCCACTACTGCTGTTGCCATACCTTCTTCTCCTTGGTGCGGCCGGGCCGCGGAATTGGGAAACGTGTTTACAATCTCTGCCTTGAGGGGGGCGACCAGGGCCACCACTTCGTCAATCAGGTTCTTGGAGACTCGCAGCGAGTGCAGCGTAGCGACCAGATGCCTGGCGACGAGAGCAAAATGGCGGTCTTCGATGGGGAGATGCTCGTGTGCCGGCCCCATGGCCTTTCCCTTGTAAACGGCGGGCCCGCCCAGCGCCTGCGTGAAGAACTGCGCCTGACGTGTTTTCAGCCAGGTCATATTGGTCTTGGCGAAGAAGTGTGCCAGTTCCGGGTCGTCCAGCACTCTTTCATAGAATTCTCCCACGACGGCTTCGATGGCGGCCTTGCCGCCCAGCTTGGCATAGAGCGAATCCGTCCTCCGGACCGTGGGCATTTTCAGCTTCGTTTTTGACGCCATAGTCCTCGAATCTCCTTGACGATCATGCAATTCCTAATCTCAGGCCACCAGAAAGCTGGTGACGTAGTTCAAACCACGGCAAATCACAAATGTCACCGCCACCACACGGTGCAACCGGCGCAGTCTCATCTCCCCTTGCACCATGCGAAACCCCAGAGAGAGCAGCGCCACATAGCAGGCCAGAACCACCAACGAAACTCCGGCGTGAAACCAGATCAACGGATGGAACCGGGTAACAACCTTTTCTGCCGCATGCCGCGTGGCCTCGATGTACCACAGCAGCCCCAGATCCACGGCAAAGGCTGCGATCATCAGGCCCAGGTGTAGGCCCCGCCGCCGGCCCCGGAACCACAGGCCAGCAAGAATTAACCCGACGACCAACGTGGAGACTCCGTGCAGCATCAGTTGTTCCTCTGCCGCTCAGTTTGCATTGCGGACATTTGTGTCTCCGCCAGTGACGGCCCGCTCGGTATCGAGCACGAGCAGCAGCCGGTCCTGCAGCTTGTACACACCGCGCACCAGTTCGCGGGCCTGTCCCCGCAATGTCTCCGGCGGGCGCTCAAAGTTCTCCTCGTTCACTTCCAGCA
The DNA here is from genome assembly GCA_030038255.1 of Candidatus Sulfotelmatobacter sp. Classification (GTDB taxonomy): domain Bacteria; phylum Acidobacteriota; class Terriglobia; order Terriglobales; family Acidobacteriaceae; genus Sulfotelmatobacter. The sequence continues at coordinate 1,490 of JASHPH010000291.1, forward strand.
CGTCGCCAATTTCATCCACCAGGAAGCTGACCGCCCCGTCGTCGGTGCGGACCACGACGTTCATCGGGAGTTGCGAGTCCGGCCGCTCTTCCATGCCAAAGCGCCGTCGCAAATCCAGCGCCATGACAATCTGTCCGCGCAGATTGATGAGGCCGCGGATGACCTGCGGCACCAGCGGCACGCGGGTCATCTCCTGATAGCGGATCACTTCCTGCACCTGCTGCACCGGCACTCCGAAGAACTGGTCCTTGAGAAAGAAAGTGCAGAATTGCTGTGTGTTTTCCACTCTGTTCTCTCCTTACGCGTTGGCTGCGGTTAACAGCTGACTGTTTTGAGCGGCTTCGATCAGGCCCGGCACATCCAGGATGTCGGTCACGCGTTTCTGGATCACCGCCGAGCCCATTACGCCCTTGCGGCCAGTCTGGCGCTGCATGACAGACGATTCCTCGACGATGTCCAAAATGCGATCCACCACCAGCCCCACGCTGCGTCCTTTTTCGGAATAGACCACCACGTGCAGGGACTCCTGGCCGTTCTGGGCAACCTTCTGGTGCTTGCTTTCGAGCACTTCGGAAACCCGGACCAGGGGCATGATCTGGCCGCGGTACTGCACGACTTCCTGGTCGGCGGCAACTTCGACCGTGTCGCGGGAAAACTCCTCCAGGCGCGCCACCAAACCGAGGTCGACAGCCATTCTTCCGTTTTCCCCGTACTGAAACAGCAACAGGGCGTTGCGCTGATGCCCGTCTGCGGCTCCCGCGGCTTGTTCCTTTTCCTTTTCGGTCAAGGCCCGGTCGCGGACTTCCCCGACGACATTGGCGTGCTGCGCCAGCCCAAGGACGTCAAGAATCAGGGCGACCTTGCCGTCGCCCATGATGGTGGCGCCGGCGTAGGTGTTGATGCTCTTCAACTGCTTGCTGAGCGGCTTGACGACAATTTCTTCGGTGTCGTTGATCTCATCCACCACCAGCCCGAACTGCCGGTCATCCGCTTGCAAAACCACGATGTTGATGGCTTGCTCGCCATTGTCTGCCGTCGTGCCGTCTTCCACTTTCAGTTCGCGATTTAAGTACACCAGGGGCAGCAGCCGCCCGCGCAGCCGGTGGACGGGCGCGCCATTGACCATTTCAATGCCCTTGCGCGCCTGTTCGCCTTCCAGACGCACCAGCTCGAGCAGGCTGACCTGCGGAATGGCATAGCGGTTGCCCGCGGTCGTGACGATCAGGGCCGGGATGATGGCCAGAGTCAGGGGAATCTTCATGCGCACGGTCGAACCCTGGCCCGGCTTCGACTGCACGTCCACGGTGCCACCGATCTTCTCGATATTGGTTTTCACCACGTCCATGCCCACGCCGCGGCCGGACACATTGGTGACTTTCTCCGCCGTTGAGAAGCCGGGGAGGAAAATCAGGTTCGCGACTTCCCGGTCGGTCAGGTGGGCCGCCTGGTCGGCGCTGGTCAGCCCCTTCTCCGTGGCCTTTTTTACGATTCTTTCCCGGTTCAAGCCGGCGCCATCATCGGTAATTTCGATGTTGACCTGCCCACCTTCGTGAAAGGCCCGCAGAGAAAGCAGTCCTTCGGGATTTTTCCCAGCTGCCTTCCGGACTTCCGGAGCTTCGATGCCGTGGTCGACGGCGTTGCGCACGAGGTGGGTGAGCGGGTCTTTGATGGCCTCGATGATGGTCTTGTCGAGTTCCGTCTCTTTGCCCTCCATCTCGATGCGCACCTGCTTGCCGCAGCTCAATGCCACGTCGCGGACGGTACGGGGAAACTTGCTCCAGACGTTGCCGATGGGCTGCATGCGCGTCTTCATGACGCCTTCCTGCAGTTCGGTGGTGAGCAGATTGAGGCGCTGGCTGGTCCCCACCAGACCGGTCTCTTCGGTGGAGTTCGTGTACTGGAGAATCTGGTTGCGGGCAAGAACCAGTTCGCCCACAAGATTCATCAGCTGATCGAGCAACGCGACGTCGACGCGAATGGTGCTGTCGCTGGCACTCTGTCCGCGCGCCTGCTGCTGGGTATTCAAGGCCTCGACCACGTCCTGTGGCTTAACCGTTCCCTTTTCGACCAGAATCTCGCCGACGTGGCGCGGATCGCCCGCACTCTGCTGCTCCACCGCCTCGGCGATATCGCTGACCTTGGTCTTGCCCTCACTAATGAGAATGTCGCCAAGGTTCGGCACGGGTTTGGGCGCATCGTTCGACGGAGCCGCCACTTGGGCGGGCGCGGGCTCGGGAATCGGTTTTGTTTCCGTCTGGGGCTCGCGCAGGCGCGCCAGGGTCGCGATCAGTTCCTGGTCATTGCGTTCTCCTTCGTTGCCCGTGGCCTCGATGCTGCTCAGCATCTGGCGAACGGCGTCCACCATGGCCAGCAGCGCGGTCGTGATTTCGGGAGTCAGCCTAAGCTGGCCGTCACGCAAACGGGCCAGCAGGTTCTCTCCCTTGTGGGTGACGGCTTCCAGCTTGCCGAAGGCCAGAAACCCCGAGGTGCCCTTGATGGTATGGATGGTGCGGAAAATACTAGCGAGGATGTCGCGGTTGCCCGGATCTTTTTCCAGGGTGACCAGGTCGCGGTCGAGCCGATCCAAGTTCTCGTAACTCTCGACCAGAAACTCTTTGATAATTTCATCATCGCTCATTAGCTATCCCTTCAACCGAGGCTTCCCCGTTGCGTTACTTACGCCAACCTGGCACGATTCGACTGCAACGGGGGTTACACGAATGTTTACGGCTGTTTCAGCGACATCTTCCAATTAGCGCTTCAGTCCGCCCTCTGCTGGCGCCTTGTTCGCTGATTAGAGCGCGGTTAGCAGTACCGTATTAGCGCTTTCATGCAAAGCACGCTCGCTGCCAAAACAAGGTGCGCTTGCTGTGTCCCTGGACAACACGCCGGTAACCACGATGCCCGCAGAACATTCATGGCCACACAAATTCCTGGAAATTACGGCTATTGACGCGTTCAAATGACTCCGTGACTTGAGTCGAGCTTGTTCCGCTGGCAAGGCCATCATGTCTGCCAACATCCCGCCCCGATTTGTCTGATGGGCAACGACAATGCCCCAGCGGTGTCCTTTAAGAGCACATTGCGTTCGAAAACAAGGCAATGCATGGTTCTGTCTTTCTTCCGGCGCGCTGGTGCAGCGCACCTGCTTATTGAACCGGACAGAGACCTGTTGAGCAGGGCTGAGGTTCTGGGGGCGCTGGCCTTCGGAACTTGCTGCCAATAGTGCCGCACAATAGGCTCAAAATCTGGGGGTTGTGCGCTGCACCGAACTAGACTCTTAGCGCCGACATGGCATTTCTCGCGGGCAGTACAGAGTTCGCGTCCACTGTGACGACTTCTATCGCGCGGTTCACTGGTTGACAAGAAGAGGTTCGGGTGGACTCGTGAACTTACCAATCCAGTTGCTGACAAGCGCGAGTTCAGGTTCAACACTTCGAGCAACCCAGGGAGATGCCCGACAGCGACTCAATTTGAATTGAGGGTAAGAGGAAACTCTCCCGCTCTTGGGAAACTGGCAGGACTAAAGCCAAGATGGGTAAGTACCGATTAGGTAACGCCGTCGTTGTCGGTGGGTGCATCGGAACGACTCCGCATGCCGGTTTCGGTGGTGGGAACAGGAGAGAGAAATGCCGATCCGCATTCTAATCGTCGATGATTCTGCGGTCATGCGTAAGATCGTGGAACGCTGCCTGCGGCAAGCCGGGATGGATCTCGGGCAGGTCTGCGAGGCTTCCAACGGAGCCGAGGCTCTCGCCCTGGTCAGAGAGAACCAGTTCGACCTGATCTTGAGCGACATCAACATGCCGGTTATGGACGGGCTGGAATTCATCCGCAACCTCAAGGAATTGGAAACCGGGAAGGACATCCCGATCGTGATGATCACCACCGAGGCAGGCGAAAAACACGTCGTCGAGGCCTTATCGCTTGGGGCTAAGGGCTACATTCGCAAGCCTTTTACTCCTGAACAAGTCAAAGAACATGTCATCCCGATACTCCGGAGCTAAGGCATGAGTGCACCGACGCAAACATGCGCCAATTCTTCCTTCCGGCATTGTGGCGAGGTTTTGGGCCTGGCAGTTAGAGAGGTCTTTTCGAAGATGGTAGGGG
>JASHPH010000022.1 GCA_030038255.1 Candidatus Sulfotelmatobacter sp.
CCGCTTTTCGACCGACACAAAAACCGACACTCCGGGTCCCGCACACGAGACGGACGGGCGCGCGGTGCAGTAAGATCATTATGCATCAGCAAGTTAGCGACCCGCCGGGATGGCGAAATTGGCAGACGCAGCGGACTTAAAATCCGCAGGGGCCAAAAGCCCTGTGGGGGTTCGATTCCCCCTCCCGGCACCAGCAATCCCCAGTATTTACGCGGGTTCGGCGCATTAGTGCGGTTTGGCGTCCTTCGTCGCCGTAGGCTAACGGCACCACAAAGGGGGCTGTTTCGGGGGCTAAACTAAGTACGAGCCGAGACGGGTCTTGAGGATGTTGATGGATGACTGTTGAACGTTTGTATGTAATTGGCGCTGGCGCTTCGTGCCTCTACGGGTTGCCGACACTGAAAACGCTGACCTGGGAGCTCTGCAATTTCTTGCCTAGCAGTGATCGTAGTGTCCTTCTGGCCGCAATCTATGAGTGCATGGGAATCGATATGTGTGGGCCCGGAGACAGTGTAGATTTTGAAGGTTTTCTGGACCGGCTGGACCCTCGTGCACTCGAATATTTACCTACAGATAAAGCCAAGGAACCCAGGGTGCAAGCAGCAAAAATCGCCTTGAGCGCTCTGAGAGAATTCATAAAGGATAAATGCTCGAAGGTGTCAGCCCAACAAGGGCCGTTCGACCGTTTAGTTCGTTCGCTGGGTGAACACGATGCGATCGCGACCTTCAATTGGGACGTATTGTTGGAATTGGCCTTCCGACGCAACGCTAAACCGTTCTCTTATTGGCCAACTCAGGGAGCAAGTACTCTATTGAAGCCGCACGGAAGCATCAATTGGTTTGCGCTTCTTGATCGAGAATTGCTTTCGATTGACATGAGAGGGAACTGGGATGTCTTTGGTGGGGATCTCAACTATTACCTGCTTTTCCTGAAGGACCCACTGGGTTCGAAGGATCTTGGCGCATCGAGCGTTTTCGTTAATCTTGCATTGGCGTCAGTGCCGGCAATTGTTCCCCCTATTGCGTCAAAGATACTCTCGGTGGGGGGTGAGCCGCGGGATGGTTTTATCGCCTCTGGTCATGAGCGTGCTATGCGGTTGATCTGGCAGACATTCCAACAACAAGTAACAGAAGCTACTCAGTTGATCGTGATTGGGTATTCCTTACCCGGCACAGACGCCTCATCGGTATCCACGTTGAGGCAGTTCGCTCCTGATGCAGCCAGCCAGCGGCGTAAGGAGGTGCTGGTTGTCGACAAAAACCCCAACGTGGTAAGCCGATACCAACGTTTAGTCCATCCGAACGCCGAGCTCACAAGTGATGACTTCACTACCTTCGATCCACCGACATCCCCCTAAGCAGCAAGGAGCCTAAGAGGCTAGTTTGGTCTGCCCTCAACTTTGGACGTGGGTGGCGAAGATGTGAAGGAAGATGCTTCGGGCGATGCGGCCCGTGCTCGCTCCAGCATCGCCACGGCGGCCCGCTGGTCGGCGGTGCTAACGATGGCGTAGCGCCGGAATATTGCTGCCGTCTTGTGGCCCATCATCGACATAACTACGCTCTCCGGTACGCCCGCCGCGCGCAGCGCCTTGGCTGCCGACCTCCGCATATCGTGAGGAATCAGCCCGCGATATTGGAGCGCCTTCTTGCGCGTGCTTAGGCACTGCGGGCAGCGGAACACCTGCCCGCGCTGCCCGCGCCGCCGTTTCTCGCCCTTCGGCAGCGGCTCCACGGGCTTGTCGCATATTCGAAGAAAGCGCGACCTGGCGAGTATCGCACTGTGGGCGACTCTGCTCCCCCATCCAAAACCGCATTAATTAGCGGGCTTCCCTCTGTGATCCAAATCACATTCATATGTGATTCATCTGCTAGTCGGTTCTTACGGCTGTGATTACTATCACGCTCATCTTCGGGGTTAATTAGAGGCCACAAACCTCGCAAACTTATAGCTAGGAGGCGACTTATGTACGCACGCAGGCCCGTCTTTGCGTTCAATTTAACGCTGTTCCTGTCCGGCTTGCTGCTGTTCCTTGCGGTATTGAATCCACCAACCGCGCAGGCAGTGCCCAGCTATGCCCGGCAGACAGGCTTGGCGTGCAGTGGCTGCCACTACACGCCTCCTGAGCTGAACCCCGCGGGACGGCGGTTTAAGCTGCTGGGCTACGTCGATCGAGCGGACGAAACCAAGGTCGTAAAGGCGGATGACGGCAAGAAGCGCGCGGCGCTCGATCTGCTCGCCTCAATGCCGCTCTCCATCATGTTTGAGACGTCATTTACCTCACTCAAGTCTCCGGAGCCGCAGACCCAGAATGGCAATTTCGAATTTCCTCAGGACGTATCGCTCTTCCTTTCTGGTGCATGGACGAGCCACGTGGGCAGCTTCCTGCAGGTGACTTACGACACTCACGATGACCATTTCACCAGCGACAACACGGACATCCGTTTTGCAAACAAGACGAAATGGGGCGGCAAGGAGCTGGTATACGGCTTGGACCTCAACAACAATCCGACGGTAGAGGACCTGTGGAACAGCACGCCGGCCTGGGGCTACCCGTGGATCGCGAGCGACTTTGCACCGACTCCCGACGCCGTTGCAATCATTAACGGTCCTCTGGCACAGGACGTGGCCGGATTCGGCGGCTACGCCATGTGGGACAGCCATTTCTACTTGGACGCAGCGCTATACCGCTCCGAGCACGTGGGCGGGCCGCAGCCGAATCCCGGGGCCACTTACGGCTATAACATTCGCGGCGTTGCGCCCTATTGGCGCTTCGCCTGGCAGGAACTCACCGGCAAGACCCAGTATGAAATCGGCACGTATGGCATGCACATGCGTTCGACTCCCAACGAAATTACCGAGCCCACTGGCGCCAGCATTCCGACGAATTCGTATACGGATTGGGGTGTGGACACGCAGATCGATCGGACGTTGTTCCGAACCGACGTTCTCTCGTTTCGGGCTACGTATATCCGGGAGAATAACGATCTGCTGAGCAGTTTGTTTCAGGGAGGCGGTCCGGGTGGTCTGGTATCGCAAGGGTCGCACCGTTTGAATACGGTCGTGGCCAACGCCGAGTATCACATCGGGAACAAATATACGGGCACGTTTGGCTGGTTTGACGCAACCGGTACTCGCGATCCCACGCTGTATCCGCCCGCCCCGGTGACCGGCAACTTTAACGGCGACCCAAGAAGCGCGGGATATATTTTGAACCTCTCTTACTGGCCGTGGCAGAATCTGCAGCTCGCCGCGCAGTACACGGGATACACACGCTTCAATGGCGGCTCGACCAACTACGACGGCTCGGGCCGCAATGCGAGCGGAAACAACACCGTTTATCTGGACGCGAAAATCATTTTCTGAAACACAGGTGGACATTGATCAAAATCGAAATTCAAAGGGAGAGACTGCGATGAGGAAAGTATGCGTTTCGATGATTGTGATCGCCGGGCTGTGCGCGGCAGCATGGGCAGGCGATATCGAGGGCAAGGTGACAGGCATGAAGGGAAAGTCGGTGGTTTACGTCGAGGCCATTGCGGGCAAAACATTCCCGGCTCCGACGAATCATCCGGTGATGGATCAGAAAGGTCTGGTCTTCGTGCCGCACATCATGGCGGTGCAGCAGGGAACAACGGTCGATTTCCTGAATAGCGACACGGTCCAGCACAACGTCTTCTGGAGCGCGATCGGTACGGACAAGAAGGCCGGGCACAACCTGGGAACGTGGCCGAAGGGTGAAAAGCGCTCGTATACCTTCGACAAGGCTGGTGTAGTGCCGCTGCTCTGCAACGTGCACCCAGAAATGGGCGCGTACATCATTGTCAGCCCGACTCCGTACTTCGCTGAAACCGACGAAACCGGCGCCTACAAAATTAAAGACGTTCCTGACGGCAGCTACACCGTGACGGCTTGGCACGAAGGCGCCAAGAATCAGTCCAAGCCGGTGACTGTGTCCGGCGGGGGCAAAGCGGATTTCACCCTGACGAAGTAAGGAGCACGCGGTACAAACGGGGAGCGGTGGGATGTGATGCACTCGTTCCCCGTGTTTCTTCCATACCGGAATTAATCGAAAGCTAACCAGAAAAATAAGTTGACCGTCAGCAGTTGCAAGGGTTAGAAAGTGCCGCAATGCTGAAGCGATTCAAGAACAAGAAGGTCGATGCCGACTGGCTGCACTCGAACTTTCCCTGCATGATGGCCTGTCCGGCGCACACCAATGCCGGGCGCTACGTGGGACTTATCGCCGAAGGACGCTTTGAAGAAGCGTATCGTCTGGCGCGCGATCCCAATCCTCTCGCGAGCATCTGCGGTCGCGTGTGCGCGCATCCCTGTGAGACGGCCTGCCGCCGCGGCGAGATCGACCGGCCGATTTCCATTCGCGCATTGAAGCGATTTCTCACCGAGCAGTACGGGCCGGAGTCGAAACATCCCATCAACGTCAACCAAGGCCGCGGACAGAAAAAACTTCCCTTCAAGGTCGCGGTGGTTGGAGGCGGCCCGGTCGGACTTTCCGCCGCTCATGACCTCGCCCTAATGGGCTATTCGGTCACGATTTTCGAGGCTGCGCCGGTTGCAGGAGGCATGTTGTACCTGGGCATTCCGGAGTATCGCCTGCCGCGCGACGTGGTGGAAGCGCAGGTCCGCGAGATTCTCGACACCGGCGACATCACGCTGAAGCTGAATCACGCGGCGGGACGGGACTTCACGATCTCCGAGCTTCGCCACAAGGGATTCGACGCCGTACTGATCGCCGTCGGCGCACACCGCAGCCGCGATCTCAGCATTCCCGGCGTCGATCTTGACGGCGTGCACAAGGGCATCGATTTTCTGCTCAACGTGAATCTCGGCTACAAGTTCACCATCGGCCGGAAAGTCATCGTAATCGGCGGCGGTAACGTCGCCATGGACGTGGCCCGATCCGCCGCGCGCGAAGTGGTCCGGCAGCATGCCGCTGGCGTGCAGGACCTGGAGCCATCGGCAGAAAATGTGTCGGCCGTCGCGACCAAGGAAATGGTCGACATTTCGCTCTCTGCCCTTCGCATGGGCGCGCGCGAAGTGGATCTGGTCTGCCTGGAGCGCCGCGAGGAAATGCCCGCCGCGCTTGAGGAAATCGAAGAAGCCGAAGAGGAAGGCATCGTCATCATGCCCGGCCTGGGGCCGAAGCGGATCATCGGCCGCGACGGCAAAGTTGCCGCTCTCGAAACGCTCAAGACCAAGTGGGTGTTCGACCAGAACCGGCGATTCAACCCGGCGTTTTACGACAACAGCGAATCGCAGATCGAATGCGACACCATCATCATGGCGATCGGGCAGGCGCCGAAGTTGGATTTTCTCCGGCCGGAAGACGGCGTGGAGTTGTCGCCACGCGGTCTGATTGCGGTGAACCCACGCACCCTGATGACGTCGGCGAACGGAATCTTTGCCGGCGGGGACTGCGTGTTCGGTCCGCGCCTCATCATCGATAGCGTCGGGGACGGCAAGCGCGCCGCCATGGGCATGGATGAATTCCTGCGCGTTCACCGCTCGCGCGGGGTGGCCGCGGGCGCCGACGGTGCGACGGCGACCATTGAGAGCGTGGCGAACGGCAGAAGCGCGGCGAATGGGATTGACGAGTATGTGACAACCGAGGCGCACCCGGAACCGATCATCGAAGTCGAAGTACTCAAGCGGCACAGCATGCCGCTGAATTTGTTGGATCTAGTACGTCAACCGGTTCCGATGCTGCCACTGGAGCGCCGCACCGGCGTCACTGAAGTCGAAGTCGGCTACGACGCGGCCGGCGCGATGACTGAGGCGCAGCGCTGCCTGCACTGCTGGGTGAACACGATTTTCGAAGGCACGCCCGAAGACGGCAGCATGTGCATTTTGTGCGGTGGGTGCGTGGATGTTTGCCCAGAGAAATGTCTGGAACTGGTGTCGCTCGACCGCATCGCGTTCCAACCCGAAACCGTGCAGCACATTCGCGACAACCAGGAATGCTTCGGCGCCGAGTTCGACGAAGTGAAAGCGGACGAACTCGGCGTGGTCACGGGCGCCGCCATGCTGAAAGACGAAACCCGCTGTATTCGCTGCGGGCTCTGTGCCATGCGGTGCCCCGTAGGTACCATCACCATGGAGTCGTACAACCTGCTGCCCGCCGAGCCGACCGGATTGATTTCCGTGGCCGCGATCGGAGCAGGGTTGCACAAGTGAAATACCCACCCTGTCGCACACAACGCGACAAGGGTGGGGCAACCGCAGAGAACTGAGACAAGAAACGATGGCAGACGAAAAGAATAGTCCTCCAAACAACAGTGCAGCAGCCGCCCACGACCTGAACCGGCGCCAGTTCTTCACGAAGCTTGGCCTGGGATCGTTGAGCATCGCCGCTGCCGGCACCGTCGCCTTCTCCTATCAATATCTCGAGCCCAACGTGCTCTACGAGCCCTCGCCTGTGGTCAATGAGGGAAAGCCGGAACGTTATCCGCTCGACTCGGTCACGCTCGACGTGAATGCGGGTATCTACATCATTCATTCGCAGGAGGGCTACTTCTCACTGAGCGCAGTCTGCACGCACTTGGGATGTCTGACGGCGTGGAAGCCGGAACTCAACATGATTGCCTGTCCCTGCCATGGCAGCAAGTTTGAGCAGAGCGGCAAGAAAATCGAGGGGCCAGCGCCCCGGCCGCTGCCGTGGAAACGCATCTGGCTCAACGACGACGGCGACCTGCTGGTCGACCGCTCTACCGACGTTCCGCCGCTGGCGCGTGATTCGTTCGTGAGGGTTTAGAACATGGCAAAAACAACCGACCAATATTTTGACGACCTGCGCGGCACGCGCGTCTGGCGTTCGATCTTCCGCAGCGGCACCGGTTCCAGCACGTTGAAACGTGCGCTCGCCATCCAGCAGAATGTGTTTCTGCACCTGTTCTCCACCAAGGTGCGCACACGCATGCTCAGCTTAAGCGCCACCTGGTATCTGGGCACGCTGACGCTGGGCACGTTTCTGTTGCTCGTCGCAACCGGCATTCCCCTGATGCTCTATTACCATCCCTCAGTGCCGCAGGCCTACGCCGACACCAAAGACTTGCAGTTTGTCGTCTCCTCAGGAATGTTTCTGCGCAATCTGCATCGCTGGTCGGCGCACGCCATGGTCTTACTGGTGTTCGCGCACATGTTCAAGGTGTTCTATCGCGGCGCATATCGCACTCCGCGCGAGTTCAACTGGGTGATCGGGGTCGTTCTTCTTCTGATTACCCTGCTCCTCAGCTACACGGGCTACCTGCTGCCGTGGGACCAGCTGGCCTATTGGGCCATCACCGTGGGATCGAACATCGCGTCGGCGGTTCCCGTGTTGGGCAACAAAATTCACTTCCTGCTGCTGGGCGGCAACGCTGTCAACGCCAACGCGCTGCTGCGCTTCTACGTGCTGCACTGCATGATTCTTCCGCTGACCGCTATGTTTTTTGTCGCGATTCACTTCTGGCGGATACGGAAGGATGGCGGATTGTACTCGCACTCGAGTGAGCCGGCTGTGGTACGGGTGCAGAACGGCGGAATTCCCACGTCTCGCAACAGCGGCGAGACGTGGGGCACCCCACGTCTTGAAAGCGCGAGCGGAAAGGAGACGAAATAGTTATGGCTGACTCCAAAGATTTCGTCGCCGGCGTCGACTCCAATGCGAAGAAATCGCCGCGTCGCATCGTCTTCATCACGCGCCGTACTTCGGCGCAGGTCAAAGCCGAGACCGAAGATCAGATACAGACTTTTCCTGAAGTCCTGTTCCGCGCCGCCGTCGCGATTATGACACTTTCGACTGTGCTGGTGTGGATTGCGCTTGCGTTCAATGCACCACTGGAAGGGCTGGCTGATCCTTCACACACTCCCAATCCCGCGAAAGCACCATGGTATTTCCTCGGCCTGCAGGAGATGCTGCACTACTTTCCGCCCGTGGTTGCGGGCGTGCTCGTGCCGGGATTGGTGGTGATGGCGCTGATCGTCATCCCATATTTCAGGGTCAACATCGAGGCCGACGGCCTGTTCCTGAAGGATCGCCAGAAGCGCCTGAGAATTTATTATGTCGTAGTGGCGGTTCTTTCGATTTTCTTGCTTCTGTTCAAAGTCTACGTCGCCCTGGTTCCGACGCTGATCATGGCCGGCGTCATGCTTCTGGCGGCACAGAGTTCACCGCAGTCGCCGTCGGCGTTCCGCCGGTACCTGGCGGGCCGTCCGCTTTCTTATTGGGTGATGACCTGGTTCCTTTTCGAATTGATCGTTCTCACCGCGATCGGCACATTCTTCCGCGGGCCGGGCTGGTCATGGATTTTGCCCTGGCAGGGTTGATGAGGCATAAGCAGGTTTCATAACGGATACAAGGATGCGGCATTCATGAAAGAAAAACTTACCGCACTCTGGCAAAGGCTTTTCGGCGACAGCGTCCGCGCCTTCGGCGTGGTCAGCGTAATTTTTCTGGTGTCGCTTGCCATCGCTCCGGCCAAGAATTTTTTCAGCGAGTGGCGACACTACCAGCACGGCTATCTGCGGATGGTCCGCAATCGCAGCGACGCCAACACGCTGCAGCGGCATTTCCAGGGTGGCATCCAGCAGATTTGGCTGCCTGAACTCGGTGTGGTCGATCGCTGCACGAGTTGTCACGTCGGCCTGAAAGAAGCCAACCTCTCCGATGTTTCCACGCAGCCCTTTCACACGCATCCCGTCATTCCGCATAAGCTCGATGAGTTCGGCTGCACCGTATGCCACCGCGGACAGGGCGCCGCAACCACGGTCTCCGAAGCCCACAACAGCACGCTGGCGTGGGAGCAGCCGATTCTTCCCGCGAAGTACATCGAATCTTCGTGCGGCCAATGCCATCGCGGTCCGCTACCGGGCACGCCGCAGTTGAATGGAGGACGCGCTCTGCTGCAGCGCGAAGGCTGCGTGCACTGCCACACCATTAAGCTGCCCGACGGCAGCACCATGAAGCCGACAGACGATCCACCGTCGCTCGAGCACATCGCCGACAAAACCACACGAGAGTGGATTTTCGCGTGGCTCAAAGACCCGCAGGCTTACGCCGCAACGGCGACCATGCCGAATTTCAAGCTGAGCGACGACGATGCCCGCGACATCTCCGCGTTCCTCCTCGCGAACAGCATGCCTCTCGCGGGCGACACCGTCAATCTCAGTGCCAAGCCCGCCTCCGATCCCGCCGCCGGCACCAGCCTCTACGGAGAATCCTTCTGCGCCTCCTGCCACGCGGTGCAGAACGCTGCCGGGAATATTGTGGGCGGCAATGTTGGCCCCGAGTTGACTCGCGTCGGCAGCAAGGTGAAGCCGGAGTGGCTGCAGGCCTGGCTGCGCAACCCGCGCTCCTACGACGCCGGCACGGCCATGCCGCATTACCGCTTCAACGACGGCCAGGTCGCGACGCTGGCTCAGTTCCTGATGAACAAGACCGATTCCGATCTGTTGGCGAACGTGCATCTCGAACCGGCGACACCGCAACAGATCGCACACGGCAAGCGCCTGGTTTCCGATTACGGCTGCGCCTCCTGCCACGAAATCGCAGGAATCAAGAAGCCTGAGAACTTCGCTCCGGAACTCAGCCGGATCGGCAGCAAACCGATTACGCAGATCATCTTCCTGCCGGGAATGCCGCACGCACTGCCCGACTACATTGCAGGCAAAATCAAGCAGCCGCGCGCCTTCACACCTGGCCTGAAAATGCCGCGGTACACTCTGACGCCGGCGCAGATTGATTCCCTGACGACTGCGCTCCTGGCGTTAAATGATCGCTCGTACACTCTGCCCACGTCGCTCGCTGTTCCGGCCGCGCCAGACTCCAATTACCAGCCCGCCGGAAAAGCCGGCAAGCTCATGACCGACCTCGCCTGCTTCAGTTGTCATCGCATCAACGGCCACGGCGGCGACATGGCCCCGGACCTCACGTGGGAAGGCAGTTCGGTGCAGCGGGAGTGGCTTACCCAATTTTTCAAGAACCCGGGGACGTTACGCCCGGCGCTAATTCGCCGGATGCCGCGCTTCAACCTGACTGACAGCGAAGTTACCGAACTCACCGACTACATCATGACGGTCTACCAGAATCCCGCCATTGACCGCGACTCAATGCCGTTAAGCGGTTACTCGCAGGGCGAAGTCGAACTCGGCCGCCAACTCTTTTACGGCAAATATTCCTGCCAGGGATGCCACATCGTCGACACCAAGACCGACAAGGGCTACATCGGCCCAACGCTCACGCACGTGGGCTCGCGGCTCACCGCGGCCTGGATTTATCAGTGGATGAAAAATCCCCAGGCTCTGCGCCCCGGCACTATCGAGCCGAATCGTGCCATGAGCGACGAAGACGCTCGTGCGCTCACGGCTTTCCTGATGTCGCAGAAAGGCGGAGCTAGGAAGGAGGCCGCAAAGAAATGATCCGCTACTGTTTCATGTTCCATGCCTTCGCCGCCACGCTGGCGACATTATTTCTGGCTTCCTGTTCGCACAAGGCCGAGTCGGCAGCCCTTCCCAAGCCCACCGCATTTGGAGCCGCGATCGTTGAATCGAGCGGCGGAAAGCAGATGGCCCAGACCGGAGGCCTGTTGCCGCAACCGGTCGTCGTGCAAGTAAACGATGCGCAGGGCACTGCAGTAGCGGGAGCGCTGGTGGCGTTTGCCGCAGCCCCCGGAGTGGTATTCGATCCGCCCAACGGCCTTACCGATTCCAGCGGCCAGTTCACAACCAACGTTTCGCTCGGCGGCATGGTCGGCCGCTATCAACTGACGGCATATACGTTGGACAAGAATCAAAAGAAAATCGAACTGAAACTCGACGAAATTGCGCTCGGCTACCAGCAGACGCTCGGCCGCCGCCTCAACGATCAATACTGTGACCGCTGCCATAATCCCGAGTCGACCGCCGAGCGCGTCTCAAACTTCGACAACCTCGACGTGAAGCCCCATCCATTTACCGAAGGCGACACGCTAAATAAGATGAGCGACGCCGACGTCACCGCCATCATTACGTACGGTGGTCCTGCCATCAGCAAGTCTGCGCTGATGCCGGCCTGGGGAAATACGCTCAGCAAGGCCGACATTCAGGCGCTGATCTCCTATATTCGAGCAGTCTCGGATCCGCCGTCGCGCAATTCCGTGCTTCTTGGGGCGAAGAATTAGGGGGCAAACAACCAAGTCCGAAGCATAGTGGCCAGGCTTCCTGCGCCGCCGACGTCCGTGCTCCGTCTTCGAGAGTGCCAAATGCGACCATTCGCAAACCATCTGTTTTTCGAAGCCTTGCTAGAGCATTGTTCGAGTCCACAAGGTCAGCGACTTAGAGACGCAGTATCAAAGGGGTTTTTCGAACAGGCGTCGTCTGTTCTCTGCCAGTTCGCTGGTCGAACGGTGTCGTTCCCGACTGTTTATTGCAGCTTCGCGTACTCGGCTTTGGCTTCTTTCAGGATGGGGATGTCGGAGTCAACGTCTTTCCAGAGATCGAGGAATTGTTTGTATTGAGTTAGGGCGCGAACACGAGCGGCATCCGCCTCTGCCCCTGTGGCGCTTTTCATCTGCAGCACGTTCGCTCGAGCCAAGCCAAGATGAGCGCTTTGCGCCTACGGTTTTTTCAGGCCGGTCGCAGCAACAGCGATCAGAATTCGTAGCGCAAGGCGAACTGCATCACGCGCGGCTGGGTCAACAAGCTCGTGTAGGCTCCGAAATTATTCGGTGACTGCGTGAGCGAAGTCAGCAGCGATGATCCCACACCCTGAGCATTGAAGCGCGTGAGATTCGGCACGTTAAAAACCTCCCAGCGGAATTGCAGACTGTGAGAATCCGCATACGGCATTTTCCAGCGCTTGACCAGGCTCATGTCCCAGCCGGCGTAGCCGTCGCCACGCAGGACGTTACGTGATCCAACCTGGCCGGGAAGGGGCAAAGTGAAGTCCTGCTGGGCAGCGGAGGGATCGGCGAAAACGTTAACGCTGCCGTTGCCCTTGAACGTGCCGGTTTTGGGTTTCGCCGTCATCTGCCCGATGCCGGTCAGGAACCAATCTGTCGGCCAGCGCTGGCCGCCATCCACGCTGAAGGGGAATCCGCTGGTCCAACGGGCAAGGCCAGAGAGTTGCCAGTTGCCGATAATACCGTTCACCACACCGCTCGAATTGCCACCAAGCGCCCGGCCTTTGCCGAAGGGAAGATCGGCAATCCAGTTGAGGTTGATCTGATGGGTGAGGTCGAAGTCGGAGACAGCGCGGGCAAGGTTGGGTGAAAAGGCATTGGCCAGGCGTGTACCGACCAGACCGATGTTCGTGTAGCCGTAGACCGCAAATCCGACCCGCGATGCTGCGGACGTAATATCCATCGACTTCGAGTAGGTGTAGTTCAGGTCGAACTGCACGCCGCGGCTGAACTGCTTGCGCAGGGTGGCTTGCAGCGCGTGATAGCTGGAGCTGCCGATGGAACTCCAGCCGTACATGGAGAAAGCCTGGTTGTTCAGGAACTGGCCGGGCTGGCCGTTGAAATAATAGGATCCGGAACCGATGTTGTCGCCGATGCCGCCGTAAGAATCGATGTCGGCCAGACCGACAATCTCGTCGCCAATGACGGAGAGGGCGGGATTGTAGTACATGTTGAAGACTTCCTGGATCAGACTGTCGGTGGGGTTGGGCGTGGGGATGAAGCCGGTTTCGAAAGTGTCCGTATAGTAAGAGGCGCCTGTCCGGAGAGGCGGCAGCATGTCAATCCAATATTGTGAGGTCGGCCCGAGTTTGGCGGCGCTCACTGAGGAGAGATTTGAGGGTTGCGTCCCGCAATTCGGGGTCACGGTTGTAGTGCTGGTGATCACGGTCTGGTAGTAGTTCGGCGTGCCGCCGACAAGCCCGCAGGCGGCGTTAGCCGAGGAGAACTGCCTCGCCATGTTCGACAACGCCGACGCAGCCGTGTAGTAGTCAATGCCTGTCTTCGGATCGACGATATCCAGCGGCTGCATCAAGTCGCGCTGGGTGAGCAGATCACGCCCAAAACGTCCGACATAAGACAACTGCAGCGAGAAGCGGCTCGGGAGTTCGCGTCCCACGGAAAGATCGACGGTGTAGGCGTGCGGGGTTTTCAGGGTGTTGTCGGTCCCCCACAGGTTCGCCTGTGCGTTGGTCGCCGGTATCTGCGGCCAACCCGGCGTAGGTGGCGGCAGATAGAATGGGACCCCGTTGATGTTCGTTTGCGGGATAGTATTGATGCCTGTAATGCGAGGCAAATCCTCCGCACTGGTGACTCCATATGTGCAGCAGGCATTCTGGATGGTGGTGGACAAACCGGCAGCGCCGATCTGGTCGAAGCTGTTGATCAGGGCGAACGCGGCCCGGTCGTAAACCCGGCTGAAACCGGCGCGGATGACCGTCTTGTCATTGTCGCCAAAGAGCTTTTTCAGCAATCCTCCCTCAGGGTGCGGCGAGTAGGCGATGGAGACTCGCGGCGACCAATCCGATTTTTCGAATGGATAGAAACCCGGTCCCTTGCCCAAATAAAACTCGACGGGCGGCTCCGCCCCATAGCCAATGCCCTGGTACATGTTCTTAACGTTGAGGTTGAACTGCGTCCCCAAGCCGGCACCGTTCGCTCCGATCGTTGGGTATGTCTGATACCCGTTGGTCTCCCACGGCGGGGGAAACAGCGACCAGCGTACACCGTAGGTCAAGGTGAGATTCGGTTTCGCGCGCCAGGTGTCCTGCCCGTAGAACTCGTACCAGTTCAGGCCGTAGCTCCGATTCACGGGCGCGCCCTGCGGCTGAGCCACCCCGTTCTTGTCGAGGTTATAGTTGGCGACTACGTCGGAGATCATTCCGAACAGGGCCAGCAGAGGACGGTCGTACTGAGTTGCAGTCTGAGGCTCCGGCCCGACAATTCCAGGATGGGCCGTAACGTTCGTCGGGTCCAGAGTGCTGCTGGTGCCGGCAAAACCGATCGGTGATGTCCAGTTTGTCGTCCCCAGGCCCAAGGTATTGGAATGCAGATAACTTGTTCGAGGATCGCGGGCGATTCCGATGTCGGTTCCGAACTGGAAGGTGTGGGTGTTCTTGGTCCAGGAAATGTCATCGACGAGGTTGTGCAGCCCCACAATAAAGCTGTGGCTGAAAACAAGGCCTTGGTCCAGACCCAGGAACGTGTTCCACTGCTGATCGGTGTTGCCGATAATTCCGAAGCTCTGGCGCGTGAATCCCCAGTGAAAGGAATTGGTCAGAGAGGGATTGAGAACGGCGATGTAGCCAAGCACAAAGCCTTTGCTGCGATCGAGCGTAGTTTGCTCGGGGACATCGCCGGGCAGGAAGGGTGCTCCCGGGTTGCGCAAATCCTGTGCCGCGCCGCGCCAAAACAGGGTATGCCGGCCGTCTGCGGTGAGGCGGTAGTCCAGGCGAGCGATGAAAACGTCATTGTCCAAACTGGTGGGCGCCCGGAAGACGAAGCCGGCGTAATTCAAGCCATCGCCGGCGGAAGGATCGTTGGTCGGGGTGTTTCCGGTGCAGAAGGTTGTATCAAGATAGCCGGTGTGGCCGGTCAGGTCGAGCATGGCCGGATCAATCCCAATGTGGTTGGGATCAAGGAGCTTGAGCTGGGCCGCGTCCCAGGACGTGATGGTCGTGCTGCCGGCATCGACATACTGGAAAATACCCTGGCAGAGAGACGGGGTGGGAATCACGCGCTCCGCGCGCTGTTGCTCGCGCTCGCGGGTCCCCTCGTAGTTGGCGAAGAAGAACAGGCGGTCCTTTTGAATGGGCCCGCCGACCGACACGCCAAAAATGTTTCGGTTCAATTGCAGCGGCTTGTTCGGTAGACCGATGTTCAGCTCCGATTGCTTGACAAGGTAATCATTGGCGCTCGTGATCGTGTTGCGCAGGTATTCGTAGAGTGCACCGTGCAGGGAATTGGTTCCACTCTTGGTTACCAGCGCCACTTGCGCGCCCGAGCCCTCACCCTGGTCCGCGCCGTAGTTCGTCGTGGTGACGCGGAATTCCTGAACCGAGTCCTGCGTGACGGGCAATACGGAGGTAAACGCATATCCGTTCGATTGATCGTTGACGTCGACGCCGTCGAGCGTGATGTTGCTCTGATCACTCCGCGCCCCATTCACCGCTCCATTGCGTGTGTCCTGATCCTGATCTTGGATACGGTTGCCGGTGTAGGCAACTCCGGCCTGCAGGCTCAGCAGGTCGGGGACGTTGCGGCCTTCCAGCGGAATCTGGCGGACCTGTTTTTCGTCAAACGAATTGCCGATAGAAGAGTCCACCAGGTTCAGGGCTGGGGCCTCGGATGTAACAGTAAGCACTTCCGTGGCCGCTCCGACCTTTAGCTGAACATTGGCGGTGGCCGGCGTATTCACGAGGAGGGCAAGACCCTTCTGTTCGTAGCCGCGAAAGCCGGGGGCTGTCACAGAGAGCGTGTAGGTTCCAGGAGGCATCAGAAGGAACTGGTATTCACCCTGCGCGCCGGTGTTAACGGTTCGTTCCGTCCTGGACTCGGCATTGGCGACCACAACCTTGGCACCAACCACTGCGTTGCCGTCGGGATCAGTAACCGTGCCACGAAGCGAAGTTGTGGCTTGCCCCCAAGCCAGGCCGCCATGGAGCAGACATACAAAGAGAGCCACGACGAGAGTGAACAGGATGGGTGTGCGCTGAGCAGGCCGCGACCGAAAGACCATACAAAGACGAACCGACGCCTCAGTTGTGCGCATACCATTCCCCCTCAGACTGTGATTGATTTCGATAGCCCCAAACCTTACTGAAATGAAGTAAGCTTTTACACTGGGTCGTGTGCGTTGTCAAGAGAAGTCTGCTCCGAGGAACCCCAATTGGGGGTGCCTAGGCTGGCAGCTTCTTCTGCGGCCACGCAGGTAGTCTGCCACTTGGTGAAAAATTGCGATTGCGGAAACTGGCGAGAGACGTGCCAAACGTGGCTTGAATCGGCGATTGGTCGAGGAACTTATCCTGTGCCAGGGCGCGGTGCTCTTCCAGAAGATCTTGCAGCAGGCTCGCCAGGCGGGATGTACGTCTCTTATCAGCTGATCCGAAACGTGCTGGCAGCATATGCCTTAAAGGGTACTTTCTGTCTTCTCGTGGACCAGCGGCGCCCGGATCTGATTGAGTCATGGTTCGAGATTCTTCAGTGTGTGCAGGTTGCCGAGCTCAGGACACATGCAAGATCTTGACATGGCAAGAACTGAGCACAACTGTTCCGCCCGATCTGCAGAACTTCCTGGACGCGAAAATACGGGATCGTTGGACCGGGACGGGTTTCGATCATACCTGACGACCAAGATTAGCGCGGCGCCTAAGGATCGCAGGGGGCGGCGCACCTAGTTCGACGCCGCCTGAAGCGTCTTGACCAGCCAGGGAATAATCACTTCTTTGAAGATTCTGGGATCGGGCCAGACTCCGACCTGCCTTCCTAAATGTCCGCCGTGCGGGTTGATCCACGCTTCTTTGGGCACGTCGCCTTTGCTCAGCAAGAGGTATTCGTCGTCGATGGGAACCTGAGTGTCGTTCACGCCGGCCAGGATGAGCATGGGCGCCATAGGCTTGCCCAGCAGGCCTTGATGCACCAGCGACATTTTCGGCAGGTAATCGCCCATTTCATCCAGCGTGTGCACGCCTTCGAGAATGTTCATCAGCGCTGGCACCTGATCGAACAGATATTCGCGGTTGCCGAGGAGCGAGTTCATAAGGAAGTCTTTTTGAAAAAATCTATCGACGGGAGGCGACTGCGCGCTGGCGCCGCGCAGGCGGGCGCGCTCGACGATCGCCATTTTCGTGGCCCAATAGGCGCCCCAGCTCACGCCGTGCATCGCAATGCGGTTCTTGTCGGTCTCCGGGCGCGACTGCGCATAGTCGATGACTTTGGAAAGCATGCGCTCAGAATTCTCGCTGACTTTGATAGGAGCCTGACCCGTTCCCGGTCCGTCCACGGCCAGAAATCCGATGCCGAAAGGAAGAATCGCGCCAAAGCTCTCGGTCAGATCTTCCTTGCGACTGTCGAGACCATTCACCGCGATGACCAGCGGCACCGGGCCTTTCGCATTCTTGGGCAGGCGGAGATAGCCGATGATCTCTTTGCCCTCAAAGGGAATGTGAACGACTTCCAGCGGCGGATCGTAGAACTTCGCGTGATCGAGGAATGCCTCGATGGCCTTTTCATACGAGCGCTGCTTGCCCGGTGATGCCGGAATCGGCCAGCGGCCGAGCGAGTAGAGACGCCAGGCTCGGATGTAGTCGGCGTCGGCCTTGGTCGGATCGGTTTTTTCGAGCGACTTCGCCTCGTTGAAGTAACGATCGGCGACGTGCATGAACGCCGCGGCCCATTCGTCCTTGTCGGCAGTATGAATGCTCTCGAAAGCTTCTTTGACGTCGGCGGGACTGAGCCCGATGAGAGGATACTGGCCGACTTCAGCGCGATGAATCGCTTCGACTTTGATCTCTTCGATCGTGCGTTCGCGGCGCGGCTGCTCCTGAGCGACAGAGAAGAGCGGCATCAGCACCGCAAGCGATAAGGGCAGGCAAGCAGAATAAGTTTTGTGCATCATTAAGAATCCTGTTTCGAACGCTGGCGAAGAAGTGATGAGATCCGAGCCGACAGGGACCCTCAGGGGGGCTAAAGCCCTCATCCGTTGCGGCTTTGGCGGCCCGGCTAAAGCCGGGCCCTACCCAATGCAAGGCTTCGCACAGCTAGAAGACGAACTTTGCCGCGAGCTGAATTGAGCGTGGCCCTCCGGAGCCGACAGCGGGGTTCGCCGCTGCGATATCCGGCGTCGCGCAACCGCAACCGAAACTTGCCGCCGAAGGATCGTTCAGGCCGAAGCCGTTTTGTCCGCCGTAAGGATTGGCAAAGTTCGGGTGGTTGAGAATGTTGAAGAACTCAGCCCGGAACTGGAGCCGCATGCCTTCTCCGATGTGGAAGTTCTTGGCTAGGGAGAAGTCGAAGTCTTTGAAACCGGAGTCAGGAAAAATATTCCGGCCCATGGTCCCGAACTGACCCAGCGGCGGTGGAATCATGAACGAGCTTCCCTTGGCATAGCATCCGAATGAAGCAAGAGAAGTCGTCGCTGGCCCGCCCGCGGTTCCTCCGTCGAGCGCCAACGCCTGGGCGTTGCAGCTTGAATTACTCGTCGGAGCGGATGCGTTTCCACTGCCGGGGAAGAATGGAATCGGTGTCGGGCCGGACTTGAAGTCGGAGGGCCTTCCGTAGTAGTCCCAGCGGATGGGGGCGTTGGCAGGGGGACTCACAGGCAGCGGCCCGGTGCCAGCAGCGTCAGTTCCTTCGTCGATCACTCCCCAGTACTGCGGACTCTGCAGCGTGACAATTGAGTTGATCTCCCAGCCTTCCAGCAATTGGCCGACTCCTTTGCGGCCCGGTATAGCATAAGTCAGCGAGAGCGTCAGCCGATGGCGAATATCGAAGTCGCTGTTCGCGTACTCCGCACCCAGGTTATAGGAGTCCTGAGGTAGCCCGGACCCGTAGCCGAAATCCCAGTTGGCGCCCACGTCGTCGAGAGCGTGCGAGTACGTGTAGCCAGCTACCATGCTCAGGCCATGATAGTTACGCGCATTCAAGGTCACTTGCAGGCCGTCGTAATTGGATCGGTATACGTTTCCCATCTGGAAAATATTGTTCAGGTAGGGGAACTTGGCGTTGTAAGGCCGGCAAGCCTGATCCGACGAGCAGGCAGGATTATAGTCGGTGCCCACCGGCGGCTGGTTAATGTCGCGAATGCCCGTCAGGTTTGTGCCGCGGTTGCCCACATAGGCGGCCTCGACCGACAGATTTGGCGTGAGAGCATGCTGGAGGTTCAGGGTCCAGTTCCAGGCGTAGGGCGTCGTCAGGCCACGGTCCACGGTCATGATGGGGCAAGGGTTCAGGAAGCAATTCAGCGAAGTCCCATAGAGCGGTGTGGTCGGAGAATCCCAAATTTGGGGAGTGAAATACTTGACGGTGACGTTGCCCGATGTGATGGTGCCACCAGAGGTGTCGCCCGCGGCGTCAATCGGCACACCGGTCGGAACATTGCCGGGGCCGAAAGCGTTGTTGAAGGCAATGAACGACTGCCAGTTTACGGTTTCGTAGATCAGGCCGCCGCCGCCGCGAAGAACGGTGCGGCCGTTGCCGAGAATGTCCCAGGCGAAGCCCGCGCGCGGACCGAAGTTGGTGTGATCCGGATTGTACAGGCTGCTGATCTGATGGCCGACCTGAACCATGCCCAGGGTGGGATCAAAGTTTCCTAGAAGATTATTGGCTTCGGCCGGAACTGAGCTGTACTCGTAGCGTACGCCAAAGTTCAAGGTCAGGTTTCGAGTGGCGCGCCAGTCGTCCTGGAAGAAGAGGCCATAGGCCCAGTTGTGAAGATGGAGCGTTGGATTTCCCACTTCGACTGAAGCCTTGAACGGTAGACCGGCGAAGAAGTCCTCCAGCTGAGTTGAAGTCGCGCTCACCTGTCCTCCGGTGAACGTGATGCTGCCGCGGGCGTTGCCATAAGCGGCGTTGTTGACTCGGTTGTAGTGGAGCTCGCCGCCGAACTTCAAAGCATGCTTGCCGGCTGTGTAGGAGATATGATCCACGAACTGTGTGATTGAGTCGGGCCCCTGGAACTTCGGCCACTTGAATCCGCCCAGCCCGGGGAAGAAGTATCCGGCAAAACCGATGCGGGGCAGGCCGCCGGTATAGAGTCCGCTGACGCCGGTGTTGAGACCGTAGGCGGAGGCAGGCGTATTCAGGTCTCCGGGCAGCGTGGGCTGATACAGGCGGTTGTAGCCGCCACGAAACTCATTGACCCAGCGCGCGCTGGGGGCATAAATCCAACTGCCGCCCAGGACTTGGGCGCGCGTGTGAATGTCCGAGAGCCACTTCTGCTGCAACTCGGGAAAATCCTCTACCGTGCCGCTATTGTTGCCGAAGAAGTACATGCCGCTGATGCTGTGGCGGTCATTCAGCTTGTAATCCACCTTGGCGACCACGTTGTCGACGTGGACGTTGTTGTTGAAGCCGTTCGTGATGGTGATGGCTTGGCTTTGGGTGAGGGCGGTTCCGATGTCGGTTTGATTGTTGGTGGGGAACCCTGTGCCGTTGCAAACCCCTGCGTTTGTGCAGCCAGAGATGGTGAGGCTGGCAGCGTCGACACCGAAGCCCGAGGTGTTGGTCGCGGACTCAAGGTCGGCGATCGCATCCGGAATACTGTTGGCACAGTCGCCCGCAAACCCGAATGAGCAGGTCCCATTCGGCGCCATGTGCATCATCGACGGACTGGTGACGCCGCCGTAGGAATTGCCGACGTTGTAGCGCTGGCCTTCATAAGCGCCGAAGAAGAACGCCTTATCCTTGATAATTGCGCCACCAAGGCTGCCGCCGAACTGCTCGAGAGTTCGCGTCAGTTTCGGCGCCGGGCTCTGGTTGAAAAAGTTGCGTGCGTCGAGAGCTCCGTCGCGGCCAAAGCCAAACGCAGTGCCGTGAACTTTATTCGTGCCCGACTTCAGGCCCACATTCACGACCGCGCCGGGCTTCCACCCATACTCAGCCGGCGGATTCTGTTGCAGGTTGAATTCCTGGATGGCATCGATGGGAAGAATCGTCGCAGAGTCGCCTGCAATGCCGGCTCCGTTAATGATGGCTTGGCCCGAGTAGGGCTCGCTATTGAATAAACCTTCGACGAAGTACGCGTTGTCCTCGGCGCGCAGGCCGTCGGCGCTGGTGGTGGAGAATCCGCCGCCGGGGTAACGCATAACGCCCGGACGAAGCTGTAGCAGGTTCTCGTAATTTCGGCCGCTGAGCGGCAGATCGTTGATCTCCTCGTTGCTCAGCGTGCCGCCAAGCGTGGCGGAGGTGGTGTTGACTAAGGGCACTTCCTCGACCACGACGACTGTCTCGGTGACTTGGCCTGGTTGCAGAGAGACATCCACACGGACGTCGGTCGCGACTTCGATCTGGATGCTCGGGCGCTCGACACTTTTGAAGCCCTTGCCCTCAACCCGGATTTGGTAAGTGCCAGGCTGCAGGTCAGGCGCGACATAGGAGCCGGTCTCGTCGGTAGCGAGTCGGCGCGTAGTAGCGCGTTGCACATCGGTGACGATGACGGTCGCCCCCGCGACAGCAGCCCCGCTCTGATCCGTCACGGTGCCCAGAATACGACCGGCAGTGGACTGGGTGAGGGCCGGAACGGAAAACAGAAGGATCGCGAAAGCGACGATCAGGAGCCGGAGTGCAGCGTTCATCCCACCGGCAGCAACAGCGTCCGAGCGCAGAAGCATAGAATCCCCTTGGATGGATTTCTGGTCCGACAGCCATACCACTATCGGAGAAACAGTGTCAAGCAAATTCATTTTTCGGGATGGTTTGGCAGAGGATAACTCCCCGGGATTCGAAAAGGGAGTACACAGCGCGGCAACCCAAGCAATATTCCCTACAAAAGTGCCCTG
This sequence comes from Candidatus Sulfotelmatobacter sp., assembly GCA_030038255.1. Classification (GTDB taxonomy): domain Bacteria; phylum Acidobacteriota; class Terriglobia; order Terriglobales; family Acidobacteriaceae; genus Sulfotelmatobacter. Next base: position 21,429 of record JASHPH010000022.1, read on the forward strand.
GCAAAGTCAGGAGTCCAAGCTCTGGGACAAAGTTGCGGCCGCAGGGGTCTGCGTGGTAGATTATGCGGTCATACCACCATACCGCATGCCAGTCGTGATCCCCACCCAACAAACCCGTCAACACCCTGTGGATCTGCGGTATAGTAGCCGGACCGCCACCGGCCTACGTCTCGGGCCACACCTTGCGGGGGACAAGGCCTTGTATAAGCTGGTCCGTACTTCACGACTCTACGAACAAATCGTTCAGCAGATCGAAGAATCAATTGTTCGGGGTTCGCTCAAACCCGGCGATCAACTTCCTGCCGAGCGGGAATTGGCACAGCGTTTCGGCGTGAGCCGCACTGCCGTGCGCGAGGCTGTGAAGGCTCTGCGCGAAAAAGGCCTGGTCGAAGCCTACTCGGGCCGCGGCACATTCATCACAGACGGCACGACGCAAGCAGTGCGGCAATCGCTCGACCTGATGGTGAAGATCGGCCAGCCGGAGGGCTCCACGCATCTTGCCGAAGTGCGGGCAATTCTTGAGCCCGAGATTGCGGCGTTGGCCGCGCAGCGCATCCAGGAGCCGGAACTGGCAACCATGCGAGAAGCGGTTGCAACCATGGATCGCGCCGGTCAGGATCCGGATGCCTACATCGAAGCTGATCTGGATTTTCATCTGGCGCTTGCGGAAGGCGCAGCCAATCCTCTCATTCTTTCCTTGCTGGATTCGATCGTCGGACTTCTCAGAGAGCAGCGGCTGCGAATCTTCCAGGTTCCCGGCGGCCCTGAGCGCGGCCAGATTCATCACAAGAAAATTCTCGATGCAGTCGAGCGCCACAACGCCGACGACGCTCGCAAGGCCATGCGTGCTCACCTGGAGCAAGTGCGCGAGGACAGCAAATCGCCGGCAGGGAAACATGGCGGCAAACACACACATTAGAAACGCTCGAAAACATGGAGGCAGCGGCGGATGGCGAAGGTAGGATTTGTCGGCCTGGGAGTGATGGGAAGCCAGATGGTGAACCGGCTTCTGGGCAAGGGGCACAGCGTAACCGGCTACAACCGGACGCGCGCCAAGGCACAATGGCTGGTGGAAAAGGGCATGAAATGGGGCGATTCGCCGCGCGCCGTGGCCAGCGCA
>JASHPH010000292.1 GCA_030038255.1 Candidatus Sulfotelmatobacter sp.
AAGATGCCGCGCCGGGGCAAGCTCTCGCCCGAAGAAATACAGTCCCTTTCTGATTGGATCGCAGACGGCGCGCCCTGGCCGCGGGTGGGAAATCCCAGTTGGAGGGAGCAATTCGCGAGAGTGGTGGGCTGCGTTCTCTAGGGAAGTTGCCGATTCTTCAGCAAGCAGACCGAGTAAACGAATGTCGGGGGACGATCCCTGGGCAGTAACGGTCACGCCAAGCGGCGCGGCTTCACGGTTTGGTGGTACTTTGCGCTAGAGGCGTGAACAAGAAACCCTCTCCCCGGTGTCGGGGAGAGGGTTGTCGTTGCGGTGGGAATGTGTTTTAGTCGTCGTCGTCAACCTTGGTAGGCGCCGGGCGATTGAAGTCGCTCGGTGGGCGAACCGTGCTCTCGCCGGGATACGGACGCATGAACCCGGTGGACTGGTACCAGTTGAAATGGTTGACCGTGTCCGGGTCTTCAGAGTCGGGCTTGGTCAGTTTTCCGGCGAAAATCTCCGCCTTCTTCTTGAGCCAAGCCGCTCTCAGCGCCTTGACTGTAGCGCTATCCGTGGGCTTGTCGGTGCTTGCTGTCACGCCCTCGTCCAGCGGGATCTGGTTCGGCACATGCGTCCACGGCAGGAAGTTCTCCGCGGGCGGGTTGTCGGTGAAGTCCGTCCTCATCGGCGACGCCCAGAGGTCGAACTGGTTCATGGGCGGCAGACCGAGGATTTGCTCGATCGTCCGAGTCATGTTGACCTGCGTGTAGTAGGTGTGGTCGGTGGGTCCGTACTGCACGGCGTACGGGCTGACGATATAGCCTGGGCTACGATGGCCATCAATGTGATCGGCGCCGTCCTGCGAGTCGTCTTCCTCTATGAAGATCGCCGACGTGGACCACACGTTGCTGTGGCTGATGTAGTCGATAATGCGTCCAATGGCCAGGTCGTTATCGGCCTGTTCGGCATCCACGGTCGGCGGGCCGCCGGTGTGGTCGCACATGATCCACAGAATGCTCAAGGCGGGCACCGTACCGGCCGCGACGTCCTTGTTGAAGTCCTGCACCCACAGATCGACGCGGAACTGGTCGGGAATGCCCAGATCGAACGACGGGAAGTTCGTGACGAGGTGGTCATACACGGCCGGGAGATCGGACTCTGCCTGGATCGTGTTCTGATAGTACAGTGTCTTCTCTTTCCCATGCTCGAATTTCATCGCGTCGTCGTAAAACTGGGTCCAGCTCGGCTCCTGGGTCGAGCCGTTCGGCTGTAGGAACGTATCGTTCTCGACGTATTCGCCGTAGATCTTCATCGGCAGACCGGCGGCCGCCGCTTGCGAGAACAGGAAGCCCTTGCTCTGATAGGCAAGTGCATCGCCGCCGCTGGAGGGGTAGCTGCGGACCCAGTCAGGCGACTGGATGTCGTCGGCGTAGGGCGCCATGCCCTGAACGATCCAGTTGTGACCGTCAGCCGACTGGCGGCTCGGGTCGTAGAAGTTATCCAGCAAAGGGAAGCGCGTGATCCACGTGTGCGCGTTCGGTGTCACCGGGGTGCCACCGGCTGCGGCGCCGTCGCCGAACACTGCCAGCGAGGGGTCGCCATTGCCGGCCGCCACGTCGCCCAGGATCTGATCATAGGTGCGGTTTTCACGGACGATTAGGAATACGTGCTTGATCAGAGAGGGATCGCCGATCTTGGCCGGGATTGCAGTCGGCGCGACATTCGGGGAACCACCGGAAGCAGACTCGATATTGTTGATCAGATTCCAGTGGTTATTGTTGAAAACCTGGGTCGACATCGTTGCCAAGGTCGTGCTATTCGGCACAGGGACGATGCTGACGGTTCCATTGTCCTGATGGGTGTTGTAGCCGCAGACGCCGTAGTCGCACTCGAACGAATCGCGCGTGCCGATGCCCTTGTCGTTGGCCACGATGAGCACATTTTGAGACGCGTCCAGCTTGACCGAGGCTGGCGCATAAGCCACCGGGATCATACCCAGGACGGGATTCGTCACTCCTGGGCTGAGGCTGACCACCGCGATCGCGTTGGCATTGTAAAGCGCGACGTAGGCAACGCCGCTCTCGGCATCGACGGCGATCGAGTTCGGTGCGGCGCCATAGGCCGGTTCGCCTGCGCCGGGAACTCCGATCGGTAGCCCAAGGTTGATCGTCCGCACCACGGTGTTCGTGGACGTATTGATCACCGAAATGGTGTCGCTATACGTATTAGCGACCAACAGGTCCGATCCGTAGAACGCCATCCCAGTCGGATGCAAACCGCCGGTCGAAATATTCGCGGTGACCGTCATCGAAGCCAGATCAACCACGGAGACGGTGCCGGTGATCGCGGCGCCAACCACCGGGTCGGCGACGATTTCCGTGCCGGCGGAGTAGATCTGGAAGTCCGCCTCCGTAGCGACCCGGCCACCCTCGTTGCTGACGTAGGCGGTCGTGCCGTTGCTGTTGATCACGATGCTGTGCGGCGCGTTGCCGACGCGGATCTGCGTACCCTGCGTCGGCGGGTTCGCGGTCAGGTCGATTTGGGTGAGCGTATCGTTCTGGTTCAGCAGGGCGTAGGCGCTGCTGCCATCCTTTGTGAGGGCGACGCCGCCAGGATAAGAAGTCCACGGAGAATAGAACGAGCCGCAGGGTAAGTAGGGAACGGTGCCCGGAGCGTTCGGAAAGCAGGTAATGAAGGAATTGTTCGGGGCCACGTAGACCTGCGCGTCGTCTGACAGCAAGCCCTGTGAATTGACCTTGGCGATGGTGACGTTGCTGCTGTCCTGGCTGAACACCAGGTACTTGCCGTCCGCCGAATAGGC
>JASHPH010000293.1 GCA_030038255.1 Candidatus Sulfotelmatobacter sp.
TTGCAGACCGCTGTAACCATGCAAGCGGGAACCTCCGCAATCTTCACGGCTAACGTGGCCAATGATTCCAGCAATAGCGGAGTCAAGTGGTCCGTTTCGTGCCCGGCCACCCCCTGCGGCACCGTTGCGCCTGCTGCAACACCGAGCGGTATGGCGACGACCTACACGGCGCCTGCTTCCGTGCCGTCGGGCGATGCGACGATCACTATCACCGCAACTTCCGTCGCCGATTCCACGAAATCAGGCTCGGCGGTCGTCATTCCTGTGGGCAACATTCCCGGCTACCAGGTGGGCGTCGACTTCCACGCTTTCGATTCAAACATCGACCAGACCGGCTTTATAGGGCGGTACAACCAGCCCCAAGTGCGTCAGATGGTGCGGACGTGGCTTCAGCAGATGGCCGACCGGGGCGTAAGTATTATCTCAACCGGCCTGTGGGTCGAAAACGATGCAGGCGGCCAGTCGAATGTGGGACTCTACTTCCCCCCGACGGACCAGGAGATGGCGAACCTGCGCGCCTACGTGCAGGACGTCGCGAGCATCGTCAGCGCGACGGGCAACCGGCTGGTCGTCAATTTTTGTTTTGGGTGGTTGGGACCGTCCGACTACACCATCGGCACACCGACGACAACCCTCGGGTCGCTGAACTTGAGTCCAGCGCAGTACATCGCCAACGTTCAGGCGACTGGCGACATGGTGCTCGCCGCAGTGGCCGGAATCACGCGACCGGACGGCGTCAACGTGATCGACACCGTCTACTTCATGGGCGAAGCGAACCTTCCGGACTATACGACTCCACCCGGCCCGATCACCGCCTCGGGTTGGTTCCTCGTCACGAACTACCCACACTTTGTCGCCGAGGCGTCCAAGCTGGGTATCCGGCCCGCGGTTTATTTCGGCTCCGGCTGCGACCAGGGCGATGTCATGGACGACTACTGGGTGGATCTCTTTCCGATTCTCGACGGACATCGATCGATGGGTTCGGTCTATCGAGGTGTGAAATTCTTTTTGGACAACGGCTTGCCGTTACCGCCCGGACGCTTGGATTTCTCCTGCTTCCTTCAACCGACGGGCGACTCCTACGAGCAGCTTCTGCAGCGCGTCCTGGATGACGCGGACGCCGTTCTGCCTTCCCTTGGTGCGCCGAACGTCTACGGTTTCCCCGAAGCGTACTACATGGTCGATCCGACCGTCCGCCTCCAAGTCGGTCAGGCATATGCGACTCAAGCGGCACTGAATTCGCGCGTGCAACGCGTGAGCATCTGGTCGTGGCCCGGCGGCGGCGGGTCGGGCCAGAACGGGCCTTATCCATTCACCATGGAAGATTTCTTGCCACCTCCGGGGTCGCAGTAGATCTATGCGGATACGGTTCACATTACCGCTCCTGGCACTGCTGCCGCAGTTTCTGACGGCCTGCGGAGGTGGTGGCGCGGGGACATCGCTCAGTACAACGCCGCCGCCGGATATCCTGAATATCACGGTGAGTGTGGCGGCCCAACCGGACACCGCTCAGCCCGGTGGTACCGCGCAAATCACGGCGACCGTCAACAACGACTCGTCAAATGCCGGGGTGACGTGGTCGCTGGCCTGCCCGGCCGCCCTGTGCGGTGCGGTCTCCGCCAGCACGACTGCAAGCGGCGCAGCCGCTACCTATACAGCGCCCTTGGAGCCTCCGGTCGACGGAATGGCCGTTCTCATCACCGCGACTTCGATAGCAAATCCCGCCAGAGCGGCCAGTGCCAACGTCAACGTCTCCGGGCCCATCGGCTTCACTTCACTGGTGTTCGGCAGTTCCGAAATCCTGCCAGGCACTAGCACCCAGCTGACAGCGATAGTCTTCAATGACGCGGCGAATGCGGGCGTGCAGTGGTCCATAGCTCCCACCTGCGGCGACGTCGGGCCATCCTGCGGAACGCTATCAGCGGCCACATCGGCAAGCGGTGAAGCCGTCACCTACACCGCCCCGCCCGGGATGCCCTGTTGCGATATTGTGGTGCAAGTGACGGCGAACTCGGTGTCCGCTCCGAGCGTACAGGCGTATGGCACCATCATCATCCCCACGCTCGCCGTGATAGTGAGCCCGTCGAGCCTGCAGATGGCGGCGGGCGCGACTGCCCAGTTCACGGCAAGCGTGAGTTATCCAGGTCCAGGGGTCACCTGGAGCGTACAGTGCAGCGCGGCCGATTGCGGGACGATTGCCCCCGCCACATCAGCGAGTGGAGCCGCGGTGACATACACAGCGCCTGCAACCGTTCCCTCTGGCGGACTTACGGTGAACATCACCGCAGCGACGATCCAAAATCCCGGAGTCACTGCGGTCGCCACCGTCAACTTGCCAGGAGGTTAACAGACCAACCAGAAATCGTATTTTTTGACGAGGGCATGAGGGAGTTGCGCGGGCTTTTCACCTCGGTGACGGAGCCCAACCGCACGGCCCTGCAGACTGTGGTGAGTCTTCAGGCCAGAAAGCAATAGCGTCAAGGGTCCCATCTTTGCTGCGTCGTTGTGGGGCAAAGATGGGAACTTTGGATTCGCACCACAGGATGGCATCTGGGGTGGGAGCGAGGGGATCGTACATCGGTTCCTAGGCGCCTGAGAATTTGCTGATCAGGTAGCGAAGTCACGCTGCTGCGGATTAGTGTGTTAACCGTGTGTTTGCTCTGACACTTACCTGCCCTCCGAAGTACTGCCTGCAGTGGCTCCAGGTCCGCCTTGGCTGTTTCCGGCTTTCGCCTTCGTGCCCGTTTAGACGTCTCCATACCTTCTGCTTTCTTCGGCCAGCGAGACGCTACTCCCGCTTTTGGATAAGGCACCCCTCATTTGGATGCCTGAGGGACTTTAACCCTCCCGGACGACG
>JASHPH010000294.1 GCA_030038255.1 Candidatus Sulfotelmatobacter sp.
TCTGGCTTTTCGATGCCGGGCCGCCGTCGGCGTTGTCGCTCCCGGTCCTCACACCGTTGTTCGGCTTCTCCGCCATCACGGCTCCGGAAATCACTGCTGAGTTCACCGAGATTTCGGAGGCGAACTGGATCTTCAAGAAGAAGATCATCAAGAAGGCTGACTGCACGAACATCGTGATGCAGCAGGGCGTCACCTTCTACAACTCCGACTTCTGGCGCTGGTTCATGGCCGGCCTCACGGGCAACACGTCGGGGATCAAGTTCAGCCTGGGACCCATCAGCATCGGGCTTCCCATCCTGCTGGGAGGCTACACACCGCGTCGGTACCTGATGCTCGTGCAGTTCTTCACCCGGAGTCCGATCAACATCAGTGCAGGCGCAGAAGCGGCCATCGAGGCCGGGCTTTTCCTGACGGCGGCTAGCCTGACGGGCGGTTCGCTGGGGCTGGGGGCGCTCCTCGAACAGGCGGCGTCCGCGGCCGTCACAGCTGCAGCGCCTGGCGCGTTCGAGTTCGCGGCCCGCCTCCCGGCAAAGGCTTGGCTCCTCCATCAGTGTTTGCCGGCGCGGTACAAGGTGGGAGGCGACTTCGATGCGCTGTCTTCCGCTGTTTCGATCGCAGAGTTGGAAATCGCCGTCGAGATGGTCGAAGAAATCTCACTGACTTCCTGATAATTCGCCCGCGCTGCGTTACACTCTTCTCATGGACAACCTGTACGGCGGCTGGGAGACCTTGGACACGGCGGCTCTTCTCGCACTGCGCGACGAGGCGACGGCGACGCCGAACGTTGGCCCCTACACGGTGCCACTCGGTACGGACCCTTTTCGGCGCGAAGTTCCCGTAGGCGGAAGAAGGGACTTTCCCCCGTGCTACGGCAACAAGTTCTGCAGTCTTCCAGGCGATGAGAATGATGATCAGGCGCCCTATTGGGGGCCCCAAATGCACGGCGACGATCCGCTCGCGCGCCGAATGTACTGAATTCGGTCATCTTTCTCATTTGAAGTAACAACAGTTCCGAAGTAGCATCGGCTTAATGCTGATGGCGAAAACTCCCGAGAAGATAGAGCGCACTTCGAAGGAAATTCCAGGGGACTGGCAGCGGCTCGTCTACCAGCGCTACAAGAACCAGTGCGCGAATTGCGGAACCAAAGATCGCATTCGCGTCGTCATGGTCGTGCCGCTGGAGGCGGGCGGTCAGGAGATCGACTCGAACGGAGTCCTTCTCTGCCGCAGCTGCGAGATGGCCGCCGATACGGTGAAGAAGGGCAAGACCCCTTCCGACCAGAGGCTCGTGAATTTCTGGGTGAGCCGTCGGCTCTTCGACGACATCCACAAGGGGATTAAGAACTACAAGGCGGGTAGCCCAGGCTTCCGTTCCATCGGCGCCTTGGTTCGCTACCTGATCACGAAGTACGTTGAGGACGAGTCTCGCTTCGACGACCTCGCGCTCTACCAGGACGAGGGCACGGACGTGAAGGTCAACGTCTGGGTCGAGAAGGATCGCTACGAGAACTTCAAGGCGCTCCTGGACAAGAGGGGGATGACGATCACGAGCGCGGTGAAGTCGCTCATACGCATGTACGAGGAGGGCTCCGAACCCTTGATTCGGTCCCCCGCCATTCCGTCGGTCCCACAGGAGCCATCATGAGTGCAGAGAACAAGCAGGGCCTCGAAGCAGCCGTAGTCCAGCAGCAGATGTCCGACCCGAAGAGCGCGGTCGGCATCTTCGAACTTCCATGCGGCTTCCTGGCTCCCGAAGGTGACCTGATCACCGAGGTGAAGATTCGGGAGATCACGGGCGTCGAGGAGGACATGCTGGCCGCCAAGCACATCCCCGGCGGGAAGAAGATCACACAGCTGCTCGCCAACTGCCTGGAGCGGCTGGGGCCGATGACGGACAAGCCGATGCTCGTCCGCTGCGCGCGCGACCTGCTCATCGGGGACCGCAGCTTCCTGATGATGGCCATCCGGCGCGTCACCCTCGGCGACGACTTCCCGTTCACCAAGGAGTGCCCGAAGTGCGAGAAGGAGTCGCTCTACCGGGTCAACCTCGGTGAACTCGAAGTGCGGAAGATGCCCGACCCGAAGAAGCGCGTGTACGAGGACACGCTGCCGTCGGGGAAGAAGGCGCGGTGGCACTGCATGAGCGGCAAGGAAGAGGAGATCCTGAACAAGGCGGGTCCGATGGACACTCTCTCCATCTCGCTCCTCGCCCGACTGGACTCCATCAATGGCGGTCCGGTCATTCTGCCCATGCTGAAGGCCATGGGCATGGCGGACCGGGAGTTCCTCCGAGAGCGGTTCGACGAGTGTGAGGGCGGCATCGACACGACGCTGCAGCTCACCTGCCCCGCCTGCGGGAAGGAATTCGAGGACCAGCTCGACCCGGGGCAAACTGGTTTTTTCTTCCCTTCTCGGATCCTGAAGCGCTCGAACAAGAGTACCTCTTCTTTCTAGAGGCATGGCAGGGGTTCTCCTACACGGAGTTCATGAATCTCCCCTCCACGCGCAGGTTCCGATTGATGACCCAGAAAATGGACCTCGAAAGAACTCGAAGAGCAAGAATGGAGGCTGCATCCAGGCGCAAATAGTGGGTAAACTCGCCCCCTAGTTGCACCGTACGGTGCCAAAGGGCTGAACAGTGGCATCACTGAACTTCCTCGGAGTCGGATTCTCGTTCGGAGCCAAAGATGGTGGCCTGAACAAGTTCGTTAAGCGCGCCACCAGCGGGATGGACGCGCTCGCGGCCGGGGTCCGCAGTGTCGGTAACACAGCCGAACAGATCACTCAGCCCATCGACGACTTCATGCAGTCCTTTGGAGCGAAGAGCTTCAAAGGGATCACGACCGGGCTCGAAGCGATCACGTACACTATCGATCATGGAGTGTATGCAGCCATCAAGAAGGGCGCATCGCTCCTGCTCCGGTCGGAGAAGACGTATACCCACGCGGGTTCCGAGATCGCCCTCTCGTTCGACAACCTCAAGAACTCTGTAAAGGGCGTCTACCATCAGCTCGTCGGTGACCGACTGCGGAAGTTCGCTGCGCAAATCCCGGTCGAGCGCTTCAAGCAGATGGCGTCCCAGATGCGGACGACGGCTTCGGTGTCGAAGCACTTCGTCGGCGAGATGGTGACGAGCAAGAAGGGCGTTGCCGGCTTCGACGCGTCTCTTCGTGGCTCGGAGCGTCCCTTCAAGAAATTCGAGACGGAGGTCGAGAAGGCCCAGTCGGGGATGCGGACAACGGACGAGGCCGTCGCTGAGCTGGCTCACACGATTGGCGCGGACCTGCCGAACGACGCACGCACAGGGGCGGAGAAGTTCAAGCGCGACTCGACGGCGATCTACGCCAACGAGGAGATGATCGCCTCCGGCTTCAACCGGATAACCGATCAGCTCGGTCGTCTTGGTGGTGGTCTGACCGAGGCGGGCAAGTACGTGAAGAAGTTCATGGGCCTCTTTGCGCT
>JASHPH010000295.1 GCA_030038255.1 Candidatus Sulfotelmatobacter sp.
AAACTGATCGGCGCAAGCACCGCGGCACTGGCCAGATTTTTCTCTTTCACCGTGCGCAGGTAATCCAGAATGTCAGGTTCCAGCCACGGCTGCCCCGGGGCTCCGCTTCGGCTCTGATACACGAGTACATGATTGGCGATGCCAAGCCGCTCGGACACCAGCTTGCGGACCTCGTCCAACTGGCGAACGTAGTCGCATGTGTTGGCCATCGAGATTGGAATGCTGTGCGCCACGTAAACGAGTTGGATGTTCTGCCGCGCATTGGCTGGAATTTGCTCGATCGCATCGCGCAGCCGTTCTTCCGCCGCGGCAATGAATCCCGGATGATTGAAGAAGGCGCGCAGCTTGTCGATCTCCGGTGCGCCGGTTCCGACCTCGCTCTGCGCGCGGGCAATGTCTTCGCGGTACTGTCTGCATCCGGAATAGGAACTATAAGCCGAAGTCACAAAGGCCAGCGCGCGCTTCACGCCGTCCTGCTTCATAGTTTGCAGCGTGTCGGCGAGCATGGGATGCCAATTGCGGTTTCCCCAGTACACAGGCAGCTTGGGGCCATGCCGCGCCAGTTCGGTCTTGATCGCGGCAATCAGCTCGCGCGTCTGCTGGTTGATCGGACTCTTGCCTTCAAAGTGGTAATAGTGTTCGGCCACGGCGAGCATGCGCTCGCGCGGAACATTGCGTCCGCGCAGAACGTTCTCCAGGAATGGGATCACATCCTCGCGCGATTCCGGACCTCCAAATGAGACAATGAGGATCGCGTCGTAGTTCATTGGCAGGTCAAAAGAGAGAGTCGCTGAAGCGGGAAAAAGAAAAACTCTGGTGCGCCCGGAGAGATTCGAACTCCCGACCTGTTGCTCCGGAGGCAACCGCTCTATCCAGCTGAGCTACGGGCGCGCCAACTCCAGTGTACACACGAGGCGAAGGCAGCTTCAACGTCGGCGCGCTCATGCGCTCGACACGAAACTACCAGCGATCGCCGCGGTCGCCCCGGCCGCCACGATCCCGGCTGCCGCGGTCTCCGCGATCCCGGCCACCACCACCGCTGCCGCGATCCGACTTCGGCCTCGCTTCGTTGACGTTGATGGTCCGGCCGCCGATCTGCGTGCCGTTCAGGGCGGCGATGGCCTTTTCGCCGTCTTCATTGCTGGCCATTTCCACGAACCCGAAGCCGCGGGAGCGACCCGTGTCGCGGTCGGTCAAAATGCTCACCCGGTCCACCTGCCCATACGCCTCGAATGCCTGGCGCAACTCATCTTCAGTTGTGTTGAAGCTGAGATTCCCCACGAAAATATTTTTCACGCGTCTGCCTCTGCATTGAGCTGTCGAAGTGCGAGCTCAGTTCGGCGGACTTGGCAGGTTGGCAGCCTGAAAATCGAAACCGGAGCTGGCGAACAGTCGAATGCGGCGAGCAGTATAGCAGGTTGCCATTAAGGGCTTGTCAAGTTTGTGAGGGAAGTCCCGATAGCCGGAATCGCCGGCCTGCTGCTAACACGCATCTACCTTCCAGTACCCTTCAGGGTGAAATCCCAGCTGTAGGAGCCGGTTCTTGGGATCGTGCCGTTTCCCGCACCCGGGGCAGGTGAGGTACCGGCTCCAGGGCGTTCCCTGGCGATCGTAGTCTTCGGCCACTGCAAACGTGCGGCCACAACTGCAAGGGATAAGAAACATGCAGAGACTTGGCTTCGCAGCTTCCCTCCGCGCCCCTTGAATCTTCCTTGCGGACTTGCCACCGTGCTTCACGATTCTTCCACTGCAACCAGAGCGCTCTTCTTGCGCTTGTTCGCGGGCAAGACTTTCTTGCGCAGCCGCAACGACTTTGGCGTCACTTCCACAAACTCGTCGTCGGCAATGAACTCGATCGCCTGCTCCAGGTTGAGCGCTCGGAACGGCACCAGCCGGATCGCTTCATCAGCAGTTGAGGCGCGCATGTTGGTCAGCTTCTTCTCGCGCACCGCGTTCACGTCGAGATCGTTGTCTTTCGCGTTTTCTCCGATGATCATGCCCTCGTAGAGCTCAACACCTGGGCCAACAAACAACTCGCCGCGCTCCTGCAATCCCCACAGGGCGTAAGCCGTCGAAGCGCCGGGTCGGTCGGCGATGAGCGCTCCGGTGAGCCGGTGTGGAATCTCGCCTTGCCATTCGGTGTATCCGTCGAATAGCGAGTTCATCACGATGGTTCCGCGTGTGTCGGTGAGCAACTGGCTCCGCAGTCCAATCAGCCCACGGCTGGGTACCCGAAACTCAATGCGCACGCGCCCGTAGCCGTGATTGTGCATGATGGTGACCTCGCCCTTGCGCGCGCCCAGTTGCTCCATGACGACGCCGACGAACTCCTCAGGCACATCGACGGTGAGATGCTCGACAGGCTCCATAAGCTTGCCGGTTTCCTTGTCGCGGTGGGTGACGATTTCCGGTTTGCCCACCATCAGCTCGTAGCCTTCGCGCCGCATCATTTCGATCAGGATGGAAAGCTGCAGTTCGCCGCGGCCGAGGACTTTGAACGAGTCCGTGCTTCCCGTTTCTTCCACGCGCAGCGAAACGTTGGTCAACAATTCTTTTTCGAGCCGCTCCCGCAGATTGCGCGACGTAACGTACGTTCCCTCCTTGCCGGCGAAGGGCGACGTGTTTACGGTGAAGAGCATCGCGATCGTCGGCTCGTCAATAGCGATGGGAGGTAGGGGCGCGGGATTCTCCGCGTCGGTGATGGTCTCGCCAATCGTGATGCCTTCAACGCCCGCGACGGCGACAATGTCGCCCAGTTCCGTTTCCGTTATGTCGGTGCGCTTCAGGCCGGAGAAGGAAAACAGCTTCGTGATTTTGGTTTTGTGCAGGGAGCCGTCGAGTTTGGCGATGGCAACTTCCTCGCCGGTGAACATCTTCCCGTTGAAAACGCGAGCAATCGCCAGCCGGCCGAGATAATCGCTGTAATCGAGATTTGCGACCAGAATCTGCAGCACTCCGGCGGGATCGCCCTGCGGCGGCGGAATCGTTTTCAGGATCGCATCGAATAGAGGCCGCAAGTCTTCGCCTTTTCCCCCACCTCCGCCTTTGCTGTCGGTCGCGGCTGTACCCGTCTTCGCATTCGTATAAAGCACGGGAAAATCGAGCTGCTCCTCCTTCGCGTCGAGATCAATAAAAAGGTCGTAGATTTCGTTCAGCACTTCCTGCGGTCGGGCATCCGCACGGTCAATCTTGTTGATGACGACAATCGGCGGCAGATGCGCCGCCAGCGCTTTGCCCAAAACGTAGCGCGTCTGCGGCAAGGGTCCTTCGCTGGCATCGACCAGCAGCATGACTCCGTCGACCATCTTCAGCGCGCGCTCGACCTCGCCGCCAAAATCGCTGTGGCCCGGCGTGTCCACGATGTTGATCTTTACGTCGCGATAGAAAATCGCAGTGTTCTTGGCCAGAATCGTGATGCCGCGCTCGCGCTCCAATTCGTTCGAATCCATCACGCGCTCGGCGATGGTCTCATTGGCGCGGAACGTGCCGCTCTGCTTGAGCATGGCGTCGACCAGCGTGGTCTTGCCATGGTCGACGTGCGCGATGATGGCGATGTTGCGAATGCCTGAACTCAAGGGAATCCTTCCTGATTTGCGTGTACTACCACTTTACTATGCGGGAAAAGAAATCCACCACGGAGACGAGATCGCGGGAGCAGTTCGTTCGATTGTTTTTCAGGGGTCATCCCGAGGGCCCGCGCTTTTACCAGCGGGCCGAGGGATCTGGCGCGCACCACGCCGGCACTCCACGCGAGATCCCTCACTCCGCCTCTACGCTCGCCTCCGGCTAAAGCCGGAGGTCTACCAAAAAGCGGCTTTGTTCGGAATGACGCCTCGTACGAGGAAGAGCACAACTAAGCTCTAACTCACGATTGCCTTCTCTTTACCTGCGGGTTTGCCCGCCAACCGTGCCTCCGCCTGCCGCACCGCTCGCTGTGCTGCGCGGATGGCTTCGTTAGTCGTGGATTCCGGCCCTTCGGAGTCAGTGTTCGCGAAGAAAACGCGATCCATCGGCTGGCGCAGCAGCGGCTGCAATTGCGTATAGAGTCCCGGCATTGACATATACATGGGGTGACCGCGCCGGTAGATGTGCACTTCGATGGGATCGACGTTGAAGCCCGGCATGAGTTTCTGAAAGTCCTGCAGCACATTGCCCGCTATTTTGCGCGAACCGACTTCGTTCAGCAGATATCCGCGGTCCTCTTCCTTCATCGGCGTATAGCAGCTCAGAATGTTGTACTTCTGCTTGTATCCTGACTTCTTACGAATCACCCAGTCCGCCACGATGAAATCGGTGAACGTATTCCCCGGGCACCACGTGTCGTATCCCTTGTTGAAGACCGGCTTGTCGAAAATAAGATTCACCACGCAATACGGCACATAATGAATCTGCCGCATCGCTTCACTCTGTTTGTCGGGGATGCCTTCGACAATCCGCCGGGTAATAAATTTCGGCGTAGCCATAATGACGACTTTGGCTGAGACCGTCTTCAATTCCCCCGCCACCATGTACGTAACTTCCACATTGTCCTTACCAGGAACTACGGCTACCGTGGTCGCACCTGCCTGCATGCGCGTGCCGTATTTCGGCTCGAGGATTTCCGCCAGCTTCCTCGTGATTTCGCCCAGGCCGCCCGGCCAGGTATAGCGGTTATCGAGGCGGCTCTGGCCGACCACGTCCTGGAATTCGTCAATGGCCAGCGCGGCAGCTGTTTCGTCGCTCGTGGCGCCCCAGTTCGAGGGGCCGAAGGTATCCCACCACTGCTTGATCTCGCCTGCGTAGAGTTTCATGAAGGTGGAAAACGGAACGTTATACAACTCCGCGCTCCGTTTCTCGACGACAATGCCCATCATTTCTTTTTTGAACTTCTTGAAGCTTTCGCGCGTGATGGGCGGATAGGGAAGCTTGTCGAGGCCGCTGCCCCAGGTGTCGGGAATAAATTCGCCGTTAATGATGCTGCCGTCGGGACAATCGACCGGCAACGGGTTCAGGCCGATCTCCTTGGCGAAGCGGAACGCTTCCGAATTTGTCCAGATGAATGCGGAGCCGGTCGCGTAGACAGAGCCGTCGTATTCCATGGCATAGGCGTTGCCGCCCCAGTGCGGCTCCTTCTCGAGGAGAAGCACATCGCGATGCTGCAAGCGATACGCGGCTGTCAAACCGCTCACGCCGCCGCCGACAATCACAACGTCGTGCCTGGCGGCGGCCGAAGGACGCGAAAACACCCGGCCGTCGCGCACCTGGTGACAGATGCGGTTATCCTCGCCCTCCACGCTTGCATTGTTGTCCGGGTTCTTGTTTGCAGTTTGGGCGATCAGTGACAGCTCGACCGGGCATCCGGCCGACACCGCGCCCGCTACGACAAACTTGATGAAGTCTCTGCGATTCGCGCTCATGCCGCGTCCTCCCCAGGCTCGATTAGCTCCATGCCGACTTCAGCCGGACCCTCGCTGCGCACTCGCAACCGGTACCAGAAAACGATTGCCACCAGAGAGAACAAGAAAATGATGGTCGAGACCGCATTGATCTCCGGTGTAATACCACGCCGCAGCCGTCCCCAGATTTCGAGCGGGAGTGTATTGTCGCGGCCGATCAGGAAAAAGCTGACGGCTATCTCATCCATGGAAAGCGTGAAGATTAGCAGCGCCGCGCCGATGATCGGCAGTTTAAGATTCGGCACCGTCACCCGCGAGAATGTCTGCCAATAGTTTGCTCCGAGGTCAAGCGACGCCTCTTCCTGCGCACGGTCAAGTTTCTGCAGGCCTGCAAAGATCTCTGTGGTGGCAACGGAAATCAGCGCAGTGCCATGGCCGAGGGTGATCGTCAACAGGCTGAGCTTAACGCTCGCCAGATTGAACAGCATGAGCAGCGAAAGGCCGGTGATGATCCCGGGCAGAATTAGCGGCAACAGAACCAGCCGGCGGAATAAGCCTTTGCCGGGAAACTGTGCGCGATCTAGAGCCAGCGCAGCGGGAATGCCGAACGCGAGTGAGATCGCCATCGCGGCAAATGCGACCCAGAAGCTGTTGAGTACCGAATCCCAGATCGCACCGTCGGCAAAAAGAGTGCGGTACCAGTCAAGCGTGAGGTTGTGCGGCGGGAATCCGCCCACTCCCTGTCCGTTGAAGGAATAAAGAATGAGCACGGCAATCGGAAGATAAAGAAATCCGAAGACGAGGACCGCGTGCACAAGCAGCCAGCGCGAACGTGGGAGATTGGCCGCGTCGCTGCTCACGAGAAGCTCCATTTCTTCTCCAGTCGCTCAGAGAGAAACAGCAGGCCGACCACCAGAACCAACATGCAAAGTGAAATTGCCGCGCCGAGTGGCCAGTTGTAGGCTGCGCCGAACAGGCTGACCACGACATTGGAAATCATGATGCCGCTTGGGCCGCCCAGCAGCAGCGGCGCTAGAAAATCTCCCAGGCTTAAGACAAAGGCAAACGTCGCCCCGGCGAGAACCCCAGGGATCGACAGCGGGAAGATCACTTTCCAGAACGTTTGTACTGGACTCGCTCCCAGATCGTGCGAGGCCTCGACCAGATTGCGCGGGATATGCTCGAGCGCAGCATAAATCGGTAGAAACGTGAACGGTGTATAGATGTGCGTCAATGTGAGTACGACGGCAAACGGGCTGTACAGCAGGAAGTCCAGGGGATGGCTGGTCAGATGCAAATATTGCAGCGAAGTATTCAACACGCCGTCGGCGCCAAGGATGGTCTTCCAGGCGTAGGCTCGCACCAGATAACTGACCCACAAAGGGATGATCACCATCTGATAGAGCAGGTCCTTGCGCACGCCGGCATAAAAGGAAAGGAAATACGCCAGCGGATATCCGAGGAGCAGAGAAAACAGCATGACCCGGGCCGCAATCCACATGGAGCGCAGCAGAGTCTGCCAATACACTGGCTTGGCCAGCAGCTCGCGGTAATTGTCTAAGTTCCACGAGTGCACGATGGTCTGCGACGAAGACACCGACCAGAAGCTGTAGCAGAACATCAGTAGGTACGGCACCAACAGGAAGACCGCAACCCACGCCAGCGGAGGCACGGTCACAACTGTCTTGTAGCCGCGGGAAAACATCAAATCCTCTCGGAAGACTCGCGCACGACAACTGCATCGGCAGGAAAGAACTCAAGTTCAACTTCGTTCTGCGACGCGCCGCCGCTAGCGGTTCTAACCGTCAGAACGAGACCATCGGCGGACACCACGCGAATCAGTTCCGTCGCGCCGTGGAACGCCTGATGCAGAACGCGGCCGCGAGTCCGAACCGCGCCCGGCGAACTGGAGCTTCCAAAACGAATTTGCTCCGGCCGCAAGGAAAAAAGCGCCGGCCCATCAGGAAGCGTTGACGCCCATGACAGAGGTCCGCAATGCACCACACCGCCGCGTGCCTCGCCTCGTAGTAGATTCGTGTGCCCGATAAACTGAGCCACATAGGCTGTCGCGGGACGGCGGTAAATTTCCCGCGGCGTTGCTACTTGTTCCAATTCGCCCGAGCGCAGAAGTGCGATACGGTCCGACATCACCATCGCTTCTTCCTGGTCGTGCGTAACGAACACGAACGCAATTCCGACTTCCCGCTGCAGCGATTTCAACTCCACCTGCATCTGCCGGCGCAAGTTGGCGTCCAGTGCAGAAAGAGGCTCATCCAGCAACAGCAGCCGCGGCCGATTGACCAGCGCGCGCGCCAGCGCCACGCGCTGCTGCTGACCGCCACTGATCTTCGACGGTTTCTTTTTGGCGTGCTCCGTCATCTTGACCTTGGCGAGAGCATCAGCCACGCGTTGAGTAATCTCCCCGTCTGGCCGCTTGGCGACGCGCAGCCCGTATCCAACGTTCTGTTCGACCGTGAGATGTGGAAACAGCGCATAGTGCTGAAAGACAGTGTTTACGCGGCGCCGGTATGGAGGTTTCTCGTCGAGCCGTTCGGTGCCCATCCACAGTTCGCCCGAGGTGGCGTTTTCGAAGCCGGCGATGATGCGCAGCAGCGTCGTCTTGCCCGAGCCGCTTTCACCCAATATCGTCAGAAATTCGCCCTCCGCTATCTCCAGCGAAATATCGCGCAGTACTACATTGCGGCCAAAGCTTTTGGCCACATTGCGGATGGTGAGCAGTGTCGGCTTTGCTGTCGACTGTGCGCTCCCCGCGAGCATCACATCGGAAGTGGTGGAGGAGATCATGGTTGAAAAGTCATGGTTGCGCGTTCAGCTGCCGTGCTTACAGTTGCTCACAACTGGCCTGGAGTTCCGGCAACTATTGCGCGGCCTTCACCTCATTCCAAATCTCGGTGTACTTTGCGCGCCGCGGCACATTCTGCCAGAAATAGATGCGCTTCTGGTAGTTGTCCACGTCATCCAGGTGCGAACTCTTCACTTCCTCCGGCGTCATAAATTTTGCTGCCTGCGGGTTGGCGGGAGCGTAATTCGTTTTCTTGGCCACGAGTTGCTGCGCCTTGGCCGAAACCATGTATTCCAGGAACTTGTAAGCCAGTTCTTTGTTCTCGCTGCCTGCCGTGATCATCAGGTGGTCGATCCAGCCCGTTGTGTTTTCTTTCGGGATCGTCTCGCCGGCGGGGAAGCCTGCCTTCTTCAGTTCGGCCGTGTTCAGCGGCCATCCCATGGCGATGACGATCTCATGATTTTCAAACAGGTTAGTGAGCTCTCCACCGGTGGACCACATCTTCCGCACATTCGGCTTTAACTCCAGCAACTTTTTTCGCACGGCGTCCAATTCCTGATCGCTGAGGTCGTAAAGATGCGACGGATCCGGTTTGTCAAAGCCCAGCACCTGTGCAGCCATGTAAACCGTGGAGAGGTCGTCCCACACCGAAACCTTGCCTTTGTATTTCGGATCCCACATGACGTTCCAGGAATCGGGCGGCTGCGGAAAGACGGTTGTGTCGTAGACGATCGGGTTTGGCCCCCACATGAACGGCACGCCGTAGACGTTGCCCTTGGCGCGCACCAGGGGCAACGAAGTGAGCTGTGGAGAGAGCTGGCTGTAGCTGGGGATCTTCGAAAGGTCCAGCGGAGCAGCCAGTTCCGGGTTCGCGTTCGCGATCGACGCCGCCACGTCACTCGAGGGTGAAATGATGTCGTAGTTCGATGCACTGCCTCCATGCAGCTTGGCCATCAGTTCATCGTCCGATCCCATGTACGAAGCAGCGATCTTGCAATGATTCTGTTCTTCAAATGCCTGCACGAATGAAGGATCGGCATAGCCTTCCCAGACCAGCAAGTTGAGCGTGGGAGTCTTCTTCTTACACGATCCAACGAATAGAACCGCCACAAAAACGGGCAGCAGCCAGACGATGCGTCGCCAGTTCATTTTCCCTCCCATGCAAATTCCTTGTTGCTCATTTACCCCAAGCTAGAACGTCGGCGGAGTGTTGACCCACAATACCCAGGTTTCTTTGCGGCCGGGATTCTTCCAGCGATGTGGCGTCGCGCTCTCGAAGTAAAAGCTGTCGCCCGGCTTCAGATGGTACTTGTCGCCCGCAAGCATGATCTCCAAATCTCCGCGCAAAACGTAGATGAACTCTTCTCCCTCGTGTGCGTACGGGTCGCCGCTGCCGGCTGAAGGCGCGACGCGGAACAGATGCGGTTCCATCACAGTATTGCCCCAGGCCAGTAGTTCCATGCGCACGCCCTCACCCGCCTCGAGCACCTTGCGATCGCCCGGACGGACTTGCCGGCTGCCTGCTCCGCGCGCATCAAAGAATTCAAGGATGTTCGTTTTATAAAACCGCGCCAGCTTGCGCAACGTCCCAACCGAGCCGCTCATCTGAGAGCGTTCCAGTGCGCTGAGAAATCCCACCGAAATGCCCACGGCATCGGCCACCTGCGCGAGTGACAGACTGCGTCGCGTGCGCAGTTGGCGCAAGTGTGCACCGATCACGCCCGCATTGCCGTCGCCTGCAGGGTGAACCCTGCCCTCGCGCTTGAGCAACTGCACGATCGCCGGGGCGTTGAGTCCGCGCACCTTGCGCAGAAAGCGCGCGCGCCGCAGCAGCTTCACGTCATCTACTGTATACAAGCGGTATTTGCTTGCGGTGCGCTCTGGACGCGTGAGTCCCAGACTCTCCCAGGAGCGAATCACCGACGGCGAGACGCCGACCTTTCTCGCCACGTCGCCGATCTTCAGGTAAGGTTTGGGGCTGCTCGGTTTCATCGCGGCCAAGCGGGCAGGACGACATCTCGACATGAGATTTTCGATACGAAAGACGCGCTTTTTCTCCTTGACAGTGCCTGCCTGACTTCTCTAACCTTGCGGGATTATAGCAAGGTTCTGAGTAGATTCAAGCTGTCGCTGGCGACAAAGATTTCAAGACGAAATAATCAAAAACTCTCCCGGTAGTCTGGAGGTTCCATGCCGTCACTGCGAGCCCGCTGGATTCCGCTGTACCTGACGATCGCCGTCTGCCTGCTTTTCCCGACGCTGCTGGCTGCCCAAGGCGCAACCGGCCGAATCATCGGCCGAGTTTCGGATCCCACTGGCGCTGTGCTCTCCGACGTGAAGGTCACGATCACCAATCAGGCGACCGGAGTCAGCCGCGAGGCGCTGACCAACGACAGCGGCGACTATTCCTTCGTGAACGTCGTGCCCGCGACCTATCAGGCGACCTTCGAGCTCAAAGGGTTTAAGAAGAATCTGCAGAAGGATTTGATCCTCGACGTCAACCAGGTGATGACCCTGAACTCGGTGCTGCAGATCGGCGGAACGCAGGAAGTCGTAGACGTAACTTCGGAAGCGCCGCAGGTCGATACCACGAGCACACAACTCGGCGCAGTCATCAATGACCGCTCCATTAACGAACTGCCGCTCAACTCGCGCGACACCTATCAATTTCTTCAGCTTCAGCCCGGCGTGACCGCGCAGTTGGGCAACGGCAACGGCAGCTTGTTTTACGGATCTCAGGATACCGGCTCGGTCTCGGTGAATGGCGGCCGCACGCGCGCCAACAACTTCAGCGTGAATGGAGGAGATGCGAAC
Organism: Candidatus Sulfotelmatobacter sp.; assembly: GCA_030038255.1. Taxonomy (GTDB): domain Bacteria; phylum Acidobacteriota; class Terriglobia; order Terriglobales; family Acidobacteriaceae; genus Sulfotelmatobacter. Next base: position 10,993 of record JASHPH010000295.1, read on the forward strand.
GATCAATTCGTAAATCTGCCTACCGTGCAGCCTACTCCGGACAGCGTGGAGGAGTTTCGCGTACTAACGAATACGTTCGATGCAGAATATGGCCGTAACTCAGGCTCCGTGGTCAACGTCGTAACCAAGTCCGGCACCAACGCTTTGCACGGCGACATCTACGAATACTTCCGCAACACGATTTTTGACGCCAAGAATTTTTTCGACCTCGTGGGGCGTCCGCAATGGAACCAGAACCAGTACGGCGGGACTCTCGGCGGACCGATTCGGAAGGATCGCAGTTTCTTCTTTGTCTCGTACGAAGGACGGCGGATTCGGCAGGGCATCACCAGTCAGGTGGTGGGAATACCTGCGACGCCAGGCATTAGGACTGGCGACTTCTCCGGTGTGGGCGGATTTACCAGCGGAGGAATAAGCGATCCGTTCGTAGCCGATGTCCTGAATGGACGTTCCGGTTGTACCAGCGCAATTGCTGCTATTCCCGGCTCTACGGCTCCGGCAGCAGGTGTGGCGTGGTCCTCGATCTTTCCCACCGGGGTGATTCCCGCCGCATGCCAGGATCCCGTCGCCGCGAATTTCATGCAGCTGTTCGTTCCGAACAGCGCCGTCACAGTGCCAGTAAGCACCGACAATGCAGATCAGTTTACTGTCCGGTTCGACCACAAAATCAACGACAGGCAGAACTTTACCGCCTACTATTACTTCAACGATCTGCGACAACTTCAGCCGTTCGACCAATTTGAACAGGCCGGCGCTAACGTCCCCGGCTTCGGCAACCTCAACAACAACCGCTTCCAGCAATGGAATCTCACCCATACCTGGACGGTTAGCAATGCTGTCGTCAACGAAGCGCATTTCACGTACATGCGCGAGGGGCAGCTGGGTTTCTTGCAGCCGCAGACTACGAATCCTGTGGCAAACTCCTGTACCGGACCCGCGACCGCTTTCTGCTTTACTGGAACGTCAGACTCATCCGCAATTAACACACTGGTTGCCAGCTTTCCCAGTATACCGCCCGGCAAGGTTGGTATTACGCCCGGGTTGCCCTCCAACCTCACGGGAGTTCCTTACGTCGACATCGGCGGCGGCGCAATTTTTGGCAATAATTTCGAGGGCTTTCTTCCGCAAGTCGGCAACAGCTTTCAGTGGTCAGACAACTTGACGTGGGTGAAAGGCAATCACACTTTCAAATTTGGTATCGACGTTCGCCGCCAGCGGTTTGATCAGTACTATTATTTCGACGTCAACGGCGAATACCTGTTTGACAACACCGGTCCCAATTCGATCCTTCCTGGGGACGGGGACAATTATGCGGAATTTCTTCTCGGCCTTTCCGACTCTTACACCCAGGGGTCGGGGCAGCGCGAGGACGTCCGCGGCACGTCGGTTTATCCGTTTGCTCAGGATAGCTGGAAGATCAGACCGAATCTCACGTTGAACTACGGTCTCCGGTGGGAACTGGATACGCCGCCCACCGACATAGCGGGACATGTCGAAACCTATCGGCCAGGACAGAACTCCACCGTTTACCCCTGCGGAATCACCACCAGCGTCAGCTATTGGGAAAGCTGGGGCGTGACAAACCCGACGTGTGCTAATACCGGCAGCGAACCGACAGGGTTGGTTGTACCGGGCGATTCCGGCATTCCTGCCGGCATGACAAGTACCTATTACAAGGCTTTCGCTCCTCGCATTGGAATTGCATGGAGCCCGGGCAATTCGGGAAAGACCAGCATTCGCGCGGGGTGGGGCATTTTCTACAACCCCATTGAAGAACTGGTTATGGCCCAGTTCGGCGCAGAGCCCCCGTTCGGCGGCAGCTCTTCACTATTCGAAACTTTTTTCAACACTCCTTTCGTCTACCAGGCAGGTGGCACTCCCGCACCCAATCCATTCAATGGCATCATCACGCCGACCAAAGGCCAACCCACGGACCTGTCGTTCTTCCGCCCAATTCTTCTTTACGGCGAATTCCAGCCTCATCTGCGCACGCAATATACGACACAATACAACCTGACGATTCAGCATGAACTCGCCAAAGACCTTATGCTCCAGGTCGGCTACGTGGGCTCTCAGGGCCATCGGCTGCTCGCCTCTCACGATATAAATCCCTCAACTCCGCAGACTTGTCTGGACATTGCGAACTTATCCAGCCAAAACCCATCTGCGGTGCAGTCCTTTGGTCAAAACTCGACCTGTGGACCCGAAATCGAAGACACTCAATTTATTATTCCTCCGGGCACCGTATCTCCATCCCCATCGGCGGCGAACGGCGCGCCACTCGGCGGAATCCACGTGCCTTACGGACCGAACGGTCCAACATTTATCCCTCCGGGCACGGTGATCACGAATGGGCTAAACCTCGTCGGCCTGCGCCCATATTCTTCGCCTAACTGCAACCCCATGACCGGAGCAGGCTGTCCCGTGGATGGGATCCCCGTGTTCAGTGACATATTCGCTGAAGATACGATCGCGAATTCCAGCTACAACGCGTTCGAAGCCATGCTGGAGAAGCGTTTCTCCCGAGGCCTGCAGTTCCAGGCCTCGTACACTTTCAGCAAATCGCTGGACACCGGATCAACGTTTGAGGAAACACTCGATCCCTTCGACTACGCTAAAAGCCGTGCCTTGTCGATTTTCAACGCCAAGCAGCGCTTCGTGATCAGCTACGATTGGGAGCTGCCAGTGCGCAGGTACCATGGCTTTGCAGGAAAAGTTCTGGATGACTGGGCCGTCTCCGGCATTACGCAGTTCCAGAGCGGCTTCCCCATTCGGCTTGATACCGAGGATGATACGGAGCTGATCGCCAGCATTTTCTTCCTGGGCACCGAGGCGCCGAGTCTGGTGGCTCCGTTCCAAAAGCTAAATCCGAAGGTTATGAATAGTGGGCTGCCCTCGGCCGGATATTGGTTCAACCCCAGCGACTTTCAGGATCCCCCGCTCGGCCAGTTCAACAACGGAACTCAGCGCACCATCTGCTGTGGTCCCGGGCTGCAAGATTGGGACTTCGCCGTGCACAAAAAGATCTCTATCGATGAGACCAGATATTTCCAGTTCCGGGCGGAGATGTTCAACATCTTCAACAAGACGAACTTCTATAACCCGGACGGCCATTTCTCTGACGGTCCGACCGAGTTCGGAAAGATTACGGAGGCGCAGGATCCCCGACTGGTGCAGTTTGCGTTGAAGTTCTATTTCTGAAGGTGAGATAAACTGTATAGTAATACTTCCCGGGACCGCCTCCCCGGTCCCGGCATTCTAATGGCCCGCTTATGCGGAGCCTGAGTCATCTCGGAGACCTCGATGTACCCCGATCTGCAGAAAGAAATCTCGGCGTTCGAGCGCCGCACGCCCAAGTCCGCCGAAGCGCACAAGAAAAATCTCAAACGCATTCCTCTGGGAGTAGCCAGCAATTATCGTGCCTACGATCCGTGGCCGATCTTCGTGAAAGAAGCCAGCGGCAGCAAGTTCCGCGATCTCGACGGCAACGAATACATTGATCACAACCTTACCTTTGGAGCTCTGATGGCCGGACATTGCCATCCCGCCGTGATGAAGGCAGTCGAAAAGCGCCTTTCCACCGGCACCATGTTCGGCATGCCGCACGACATGGAATGGGAATTGGCCGAAGAAATTTGCAACCGTTTCCCGGTCGAGATGTGCCGCTTCGGCAACAGCGGCACCGAAGCGACCATGCACGCCATTCGCCTGGCGCGGGCCGCAACCGGGCGCGACAAGATCGTGAAATTCGAAGGCGCATATCACGGACTGCACGACAGCGCTCTCGTCAGCGTCAAGCCGCATGCCCCAGATTTCGGGGACGTGCACAATCCCACGGCCGTTCCCGGTGGCCTTGGTGTTCCAAAATCTGCTGTGGCAAATGT
>JASHPH010000296.1 GCA_030038255.1 Candidatus Sulfotelmatobacter sp.
GTTGGCGGTCTCGAAGAAGACGCCAGGCGAACGGTGCAACTGGCTGACGATCACGCGCTCGGTTCCGTTGATGATGAACGTGCCGTTCTGCGTCATCAGCGGAACGTCGCCGAAGAAAACTTCCTGTTCCTTGATGTCGCGGATGGAGCGATTGCCGGTCTCGGCGTCCTTGTCGAAGATGGTGAGACGCATCGTGACCTTGAGCGGAGCGGAGTACGTCATGCCGCGCTCTTCGCACTCGGCCACGTCATACTTCAGCTGCAGGCCGACAGGGTCGCCGCACTTGTTGCAGAAGTCGGGCGTGTTGGCGTTGTAGGTGCCGCACTTCGAGCACAGCACGTCGCCGGGATGGAACGGGTCGGTGATGACCGTGGATCCGCAGTTCTTGCAGGTGGTGCGCAGGTGATGGAGACCCTTGAGGTGTCCGCACTTGCACTCCCAGTTGCCGATGGCGTAATCGACGAACTCGAGCTGCGAGACGTTGCGGAAATCGGTGATGGGGAAGACAGACTGAAACACCGCCTGCAAGCCGCCGTCTTCGCGCTCGCTGGGCAGTTTGTCCATCTGCAGGAAGCGGTCGTAGCTGCGCTTCTGAACCTCGATCAGGTTCGGGATCTGGATGGTTGCCGGAATTTTGGAAAAATCAAAGCGTTTACGGAAGGCATTTTTCATCGTCAAGAAACTCCCAATCTCACGCGCAGCCGAAGGCCGCGCTTAATCCGCGGTATGTGGGACGCGTCGTTTTGTTGAAAAGCGCGCCGCGGGACCCAACAGAACTTCACCCTATAGAAATCGCTCTGCGAAAATGCTGGAATCGCCTACACCTAGCCAACCTTGAACAACATGAGGGCAGCAGAAAAGACGACAGGGCACCCGCAGGGACAGTGGTTCCCGCAGACGCCAATCAAGGCGTTTCGCCATTTCTGATTTGAACTCTTTCGCGCCAGTTCTTCGGCCTGTTTCCGCTCCGCCTGCCCGCGGAGCAGCCGCCCAAAATCTTCCCTGCGACCTGAGTGACGCCCTGGGAAGCGACGTTATGTAGATGCTAACACCGCCGCCCAGGCTTCACAAGTAGGAACGCGAGATATTTCCCATTTTTGCACCTAGTTAGGGGCAAATGGTGTGGAGCGGGCACTCCTGCCCGCTTGGCCTGATTCCTCGGCGAAAAGCCGCCGAGCTGCGCTCGGCCTGTCCGGGTCAGAGACCCGGACCCACACGAGAAGTGCTTATTTTACTTCTACCGTGGCCCCCGCCTCGGTGAACTTCTTCTTGATGGTCTCGGCCTCTTCCTTGGAAACGCCCTCTTTCACGGTCTTGGGCGCTCCGTCGACCAGCTCCTTGGCTTCTTTCAGGCCCAGGCTGGTGACTTCGCGGACGGCCTTGATCACGTTGATTTTGTTGGCGCCGACTTCCTTCAGCACCACGGTAAATTCGGTCTTTTCCTCGGCCGGAGCCGCGCCTGCACCGGCCGCCGCCGCACCGCCGCCCGCCACCATCACGGGAGCCGCTGCCGCCGCCGACACGCCCAGACGCGCTTCCAGCTTCTTGACCAGCTCCGCCGCTTCGAGCAGCGACAGGTTCACGATTGAATCTTCTATCTGTTGCAGATCCGCCATGTTGTTTCTCCAGTTATTTAGTCTTTTCGTTTTTCTGAGAGACGCAAGCTGCGCGTCTCGCTTTCGCCATCCGCAAGCCAGGTTTCCAGTGCGACCAGGTCTCGATTCCTAGCGCCAGACAACGCTTGGAAAGGACCGCGCAACCCCTGAAATGCGAACGACCAAAACCGTTATGTAGCCGCCAGCTACGCCTTTACGAACGTCTTCTCCTCGAGCGCCTTGCGGATGTACCGCATCAGCGTGATAGCTTTATGCTCCGCCAAAAGCGTTGCTGTACCCAGATCTTCGAGGCTCACAGGGAACTTGTATTTGGTTCCCTCGACTTCAACTTCGTAGAAGGCGTGACCAGCCCGGTAGAACGAAAATCGTGCGACGTTGTTCTTCACAATGTCTTTGATCTTCATTCCCGTTCCAGCCACAATAACTCCTTAACGCTTCCCCGAACTTCTTGTTATGTGGCGAAGCCCGCGAACCTACCTATCTCGTTTCCCCTTCCAGGTTCGCCACAACCGCTCCAGACCATCCGCTAACGCCACCACCGGAAGCAGCGCCAGCAGCGCCTAAATCGCCAACCACAACCAGTCGGAAGGCTTCATGGCACCTCACCGCCAATCCACGCTCGCTGCGCTCGCGGGGCGGACGAATGCGTCCGCCCCTACACGAGCTACGCTTCCTTGAACTTCTTGCCTTGGACTCCCTGATCAACCACGACGGCCAGATTGCGGCCGACCTGGTTCATGACTGTCGCCAGACGCTGTGCCGGGGCGTTGATCAGGAACAGGAGCTTGGACATCAGCTCTTCCTTCGACGGCATCGAGGCCAGCGCTTCGATCTCTTTAATGTTGATGACGCGGCCTTCGACCACGCCGACCTTGAAGGTGAACTCGGGCGTGTCTTTGGCGTATTTGGTGAGCGCCTTAGCCATCGCCACGGGGTCGCCGGTAGTGTACGCGATCGAAGTAACGCCGCTCAGATCTTTCAGCGCGCCCTCGACCTTGGTGCCTTTCGCCGCCTTCTCGGCCAGCGTGTTCTTGACGACGTGGTACTTCGCGCCCGCGCCACGCAACGCTTTGCGCAGTTCGTAGTCCTGGGCGACGGTCATCTTGGTGTAGGTCGTGACGACCAGGTTCGATACGTTCTTCAGATCGTTGGTCAGCTTCTCGACCTGCTGTGTTTTCTTTGCTCTCGAAACCGCCATTGGTGAATTCCTCGAATCTTTTTGATGTTAAGCACGTCGCTTCGCGACGCGGACAGCCGAGGGCGGCTGTCCTACATGCACTCTTATGCCTTCGCTGCCGCCTCGATGGGCGCGACGTCCAGCGGGATGCCGGGCCCCATGGTCGAGCTTAGGTAGCAACCCTTGATGTACTTGCCCTTGGCGACCGACGGCTTGGCCTTGATCACGCTGGTGATCAGCACCGTCGCGTTCTCGATCAGCTTGTCGGGCGAGAACGAAATCTTGCCCACGGGGCAGTGCACGAGCGCGGTCTTGTCGGTGCGGAATTCGACCTTGCCGGCCTTCACTTCCTGCACCGCTTTGCCCACGTCGAAGGTGACCGTGCCCGTCTTCGGGTTGGGCATCAGGCCCTTGGGACCGAGAATTTTGCCCAGGCGTCCGACGGATTTCATGACGTCGGGTGTAGCGATGAGCGCGTCGAAGTCGGTCCAGTTTTCCTTGGTGATCTTTTCGACCATTTCTTCGCCGCCGGCGTAATCGGCACCGGCCTGCTCGGCTTCCTTCACTTTTTCGCCGGTCGCGATGACCAGAACTTTTTTCGATTTGCCGAGCCCGTGTGGCAGAACGACCGTGCCGCGCACCATCTGGTCGGCGTGCTTGGGATCGACTCCCAGGCGCAGCGTGACCTCGACGGTCTCGTCAAACTTGGCGTATTTCACTTTCTGCAGCAGCGGAACCGCGTCCTGCAGGACGTACGGGCGCTTTTCAACGGCCGCGTGCGCCTTGGCGATGTTCTTTCCTTCTTTTTTCGGCATTACTTTTTCCTTGTCTCCCACCGCGCTTCGTTACCCCGAAGAACCGTGGTGATTTCGACTGCAAACTTTTCTACTACCTCAGGGGCTAAAGCCCTTCACTAGGGCTGTCTCAGCGGCGCGGCTGAAGCCGCACCCTTTCAAATCTCTCGGCGGCACGACTGAAGTCGTGCCCTACCCGCTTTTGCCGCTATCCAACGACTTCGATTCCCATCGAGCGCGCGGTACCGCGAATGCTCTTGATCGCGGTCTCCATGGAGGCGGCGTTCAGGTCGGGCATCTTCTGCTTGGCGATGTCTTCGACCTGCTTGGCCGTGACTTTGCCGACTTTGTCTTTGTTCGGCGTGCCCGATCCCTTGGCGATGCCGGCTGCGCGCTTCAGCAGCACCGACGCCGGCGGCGTCTTGGTGATGAAGGTGAACGAGCGGTCGTTATAGACCGAGACCACCACCGGGATGATCAACCCTTCCAGTTCCTTCTGGCTGGTCTTGGCGTTGAACTGCTTGCAGAACTCCATGATGTTGATCTGCGCCTGGCCCAGCGCGGGGCCGACGGGAGGCGCCGGCGTGGCCTTGCCCGCCGCGATCTGGAGTTTCACGTAACCTGTAATCTTTTTTGCCATGATGCCTTTTCCGTCCGCAGTGCGAGTCTAGGATTTTCGGCTCCGCATCTGCTGACTTGTTATTCGAGACTTCAAAACCCCGGGGGCTGAAGCCCAGTCTCGTTCGGGCTCCCGACGGCACGGCTAAAGCCGTGCCCTTTCAAATCCTGCACGGCTCACGCCATGCGCTTCCTTACTACGCGACCTTCTCGACCTGGTTGAACTCGAGTTCTACAGGGGTGGAGCGGCCGAAAATCGTGACCATAACTTTCAGCGTTTCGCGATCTTCGTTCACTTCGTCGACCACGCCGGTGAAGCTGGCGAACGGCCCTTCGGTGATGCGCACCGATTCGTTCTTCTCGAACTTGACCTTGAGCTTCGGCTTCTCGCGGCTGTCGGCGACTTTGTAGACAATGTGCTGAACTTCCTCTTCCGACAGCGGCGTGGGCTGCTGCCCGGTGCCGACGAATCCGGTGACGCGCGGCGTGGACTTCACCACGTGCCAGACGTGGTCGTCCATGTCCATTTCCACCAGCACGTAGCCGGGATAGAACATGCGCTCGGAGGTGTACTTCTTGCCGCCGCGCACTTCCGTGACCGACTCGGTCGGAATGAGCACCCGGCCAATCTTATCCTGCAGCCCGAAGGCGATGACGCGCGATTCGAGCGACTCTTTGACCTTGCGCTCAAATCCCGAATAGGAGTGGATGATGTACCACTTCATGTTCGGGTTGCGCGGAGCTTCGGCGGGTGCCGCGGCTGCGGCAGATTCCGCCGCCGGCGTGGTCGGCTCGCTGGCTGCTTCTGGGGCGCTGGCTGCGGCTGCGTTCTTTTCTTCGTCTTGCATATGCGGTGCTTGGTTGTCGATCGTTTCCTGCAAACTCATTCCTCTTAATAACGACCCTTGAAATAGTTGAATACCTGCGAGACGCCGCGCTGGATGAAGAAGTCAATCACCCAGAAATACAGTGCAAAAATGGCGACGGTAATGACGACGACGGTGGTCGTGGCGCGAACTTCCTTCCAGGTGGGCGCGGTGACCTTGCGCATTTCTGTGCGCACGTCGGTGTAGAAGGACTTGATGCGCTCCGGCCAGGATTTGATCTGCTCGCCAAAGCTGCCGCCTGCCGCTGCAAATGAATTCGCCATTTTCTTCGTCTCGACTGCCATTCCAGCTCCTAATGTTGCCTGACCCACAAAACTCTGGCAGGGGCGGAGGGATTCGAACCCCCAAGTTCGGTTTTGGAGACCGACAGTTTAACCGTTGAGCTTACGCCCCTGTTTTTCTCCGGGGTCCCTCGCTCCGCTCGGGATGATCGCCGCGGGCTCAGACGCCCGCGAAACGCGATCATTTAACCGTTGAGCTTACGCCCCC
>JASHPH010000297.1 GCA_030038255.1 Candidatus Sulfotelmatobacter sp.
CCTGGCCGCCCGAGGGGCCGGGCCTGGTGACGCTCGCCGCCGAGGACGATCTGCCGCTCGCCGACCGCTCGATGGACCGGGTGCTGCTGGTGCATTGCCTGGAGTCGACGGAAAATCTGCGCGCCTTGATGCGCGAGATCTGGCGGGTGCTGGCCGATGGCGGGCGGCTCCTCGTGATCGCGGCCAACCGGCGCAGCCTGTGGGCGCGGCTCGAACGCACCCCCTTCGGCCAGGGCCGGCCCTACACGCCCGCGCAGCTCAACCGGCTGCTGCGGGACACGATGTTCATGCCGCTGCAAACCCAGGCCGCGCTGTTCGTGCCGCCGCTGCGCTCGCCCACGATGCTGCGCGCGGCGCCGGCCTTCGAGCGCGTCGGCGAGCGCTGGCTGCCGCGCTTCGCCGGCGTGATCCTGGTCGAGGCGGCGAAGCAGCTTTATGCCGGCACCCTGGTGCACGAGCGCGGCGAGCGGCAACGCGCCTATGTCGCCCTGAAGGAAGGATTCCGAAGGGACGGCGGGTGAAATCGTACCGCGCGATGGAGCACCGAGTCTGAAATGTATCCCGATTCATGCTCCCGACTATGAAGCCGCCTTTGACGTAATGACAGCAGTTGGAGGTTGCTCGAGCTTCTTTCGGCGGTCACCCGCGGCTTTGCTTTCACGTTTAACTTCGTCAATGCATTTCACTAAGTCTTTTAGATGCTGCTCCATTATTGTCGGATTAGGCCACGAAGCGCCTGCTGCGGCTGGCCGATCATGAGCAGTGTACTCGCTTACTATGGACATTGCGTTGTAGACGCGGGCCACGATGGAGTCGTCTAGTACGGCCTCTGGTAGAGTTCTGGTTTGCACGCTCGGCCTGTAACGGACGACAACATTCGCGAATAGTCCTTCCTCAATCAGTCGCTCCCATGTCTCGCGAAGGCGATCGTAGAAAAATTTTGCTTCCTTTTCGTATTGATCGCTATTGCCGGATTCATAGATGGTCTTGAGCCTACTTAGTTGCTTTTCTAGCCATGCTCGCCGACGGCCGAGAAGCTTCGCCGCCCATGGATCGCCATCTGGCTCAACAGTTCCGTATCCCTCCGGCCCTCTCATCAATGCAATTCGGGTCAGCGCAACTTGCTTTTCCGCAGCGTCGAAGCAGGCAGCGGTGTAAAAGAGCAGATCGTGTGTGAAAACGATCACCTGTCGCTTTTGCGCCTCTTGAGTAAGACGCGACGCAACTTGCTGGCGCCTTACATGGTCAAGAGACGATACAGGATCGTCAATCACAATTGGCGCAGAACCAGGGCGCGTACTCTGTTCGGCCAAAAATGTGGCAAGAGCAACTGCCCGGTGCTCACCCTCGCTCAAAATGGTCGAGGTGTTACCCGAGAACGTTGTCTGATCAATCTTCAATTGGTGTTTCGGGGTTCCCTTGCTGCTACTAGAAATTAGCCGCAATGGAATATTGTCTATGCTCAGACTGGCAGTTTCCGACGCCAGCGCACTTTCGAATTCGCCTGTCACGTATTGCTTTATAAGCTCCGTACCCTTAGTCGAGATTCCTGTTGTGCCGCAGGCCTTCATTGCCTCGATTAGCTTTGCAATACCCCGAAATTGTGATAGTCGAACGGTGATCTGCTGCTTGTTTTGATTAAGCAGTTGACGCGCTTGTAGCTCTGCAAGTTCATTACGCAACCTTAGATTCTCGTCAGAAGTAAGGATAGCCTCCGCGGCTGCAATCGACGTTCTTATATCCTCTAAGAAGGCGTCAACTTTCGGGAGACAGTTCTTCGGAGGGTCTCCGATATACGCAACGTCGTCTCCGACCACGAATTGCTCTATCTGGCCTCGATAGCTTATGGCCTCCGCCAGAAAGTCGACAATCAGGTTTCGGATTTGCTCATTCTCAGATTTGAGCAAGCTGTCGAGCGTGGCTGAAAGCGGGACAATTGCCTGGGTCGCCAGTCTGAAGGCCAAAACGGACGCCTCCCAGTTTGTCTTGGAACTCTCGACCTTTCTCGCCACCTCACCAGCGACGAATGCGTTGAAGCGCCGGAATCTGTCTTGAGCCTCGTTACCAAGAGGCTGTTGGCAAAGTAGGCACTTCGAATCTTCGTCAATTACTGGAAACTCGCGGCCCCTGTACGCGAATTGCTCCGAGTATGCGCGCGCTGCCTCGTACATTGCATGCCAAGGCGAAGAGCCGGAACCGTTCAATGGCTCCTTCGCGAATGCTTGAGCTGCCGCCAAGTTCGACGCATCTTTAGCGATTCTAAGAGCCGCCTTCTTGGCCTTCAGCGACTGCACCGCAGCCAGAGAAAGATGCTGGTGGGCCCGGGCTATCAGGTCTCTCAGGGCCTGAATATCGGCTTGAAGTTGGCGACGTGAGAGCGTGCGCTTCTCTGGATCCGTAACTAGTCCGAAGAGTTCTGCAAGACGCGCCGTGTTCTGGGCGGTCCAATTAGTGGCCGCTTCAACTTCCGCGTCGGACTTGGTCGCCAGTGTGGTGGCCTGCTGCCGGTTTGGTTGACACCCGCTTAAGCTAATCCCGCCTTCATCTCGAACTCCATGGGGCTCATATAGCCGATGGTCGAGTGTCGCCGCTTCGGATTGTAGAAGCACTCGATGTAGTCGAACACATCGGCCTTGGCCTCGTCCCGTGTCCGGTAGGTTTTGCGCGCCGTGCGCTCGGTCTTCAGGGAGGAGAAGAAGCTCTCCATCGCCGCGTTGTCCCAGACGTTGCCCGATCGGCTCATCGAGCAGGTGACGCCATTGTCGGCCATCAATCTCTGGAACTGCTCGCTGGTGTACTGGCTGCCACGGTCGGAGTGATGCAGCAGCGCGTCGGGCTTGCCCCGTCGCCAGATCGCCATGACCAGGGCATCGGTGACGAGCTGAGCCGTCATCGTCGCGCTCATCGACCAGCCTACCGCGCGCCGGGAGAAGAGATCGACGACGGCGGCCACGTAGAGCCAGCCCTCGGCCGTCCAGATGTAGGTGAAGTCGGCGATCCACTTGCGGTTGGGAGCGGATGCCTCGAAGGCGCGATCGAGCACGTTGAGCGCGACGGCGTTCGCCGGCCGCTCACCCAGATCGGGCGGCAGGCGACGCCGTCGCGGCCGCGCCCGCAAGGCTTGCAGCCGCATCAGCCGCTCGATCCGGTGCAGGCCGCACGGCACGCCCTCGGCCAGCAGGTCGTGCCATACCCGCCTGGCGCCATAGGTCCGGTCGCTTGCCATGAAGCTCGACCGCACCTTCGCGCCCAGTTCCTCGTCGCTGCGGCTACGCCGGCTGCGCGGCCGCACCAGCCAGGCATGGAACCCGCCCCGCGAGACACCGAGCGCCTCGCACAACCATCCCGCCGGCCAGATCCCCCGGTGCTTCGCAACGAAGGCGAACTTCACGTCGACTCCTTCGCGAAGTAGGCCGCGGCTTTTTTTAGGATGTCCCGCTCGGCTTTGAGCTTCGTCACTTCGCGCTTCAATCGCGCGATCTCGGCCTGCTCGGGCTTCTGCTGACCGTGGCCGGGAAAGGCGTGCGACGGATCGTCAGCCAGCGCCTTCACCCAGTTGCGCAGCACCGATGCGTGCACGCCCAGATCGCTGGACGCCTGGGCGTACCCGACCCCACGGTCCGTGATCAGCTTGACCGCCTCGAGCTTGAACTCTCGCGTAAACTTCCGCCTCTCCATGACCCACCTCCGGTTCCATCAAAACACCTAACTCGGTGTCTGCGAAACCGGCAGCAGGCCA
>JASHPH010000023.1 GCA_030038255.1 Candidatus Sulfotelmatobacter sp.
TCCCAGATGTTCACGCGCATCTGCACGCTGTTGGCATAGCTCTCGCGGTAGTCGGGAGCATTGACTAGCTTTAGGTTCGGTTGCGTTGGAAGACTCATGCACGGAAGTGTACTGAGTTTCTGGCCGATAAGGAAAGACGGGGAGCCGCCGCTATACGGAAACTCGAGACATCAAGGTGAAGATGGAAGCCATCCTCAGGTGCTGATACGGAGGGAGATGACAAAAACTGTCAGCGGTTGATGATTTTGGGCGGGTCGACGAGCCGTAAATCGATTACGAAGCGACGACCATAGTTTATCTTTTTATTGAAAATAAAGGACTTGTTTCGTCAGATCCCATTACTTTGGGAAGTACCTTTTGGCGGGCAAAGTGCGATAGATTCAGTGTGGCTCCGATAGCAAATGGAGACGTTCGAGCTATGACGCCAAATAACGATCACGCGATGATGGAAGAAGTCGTTCTCCCCGAGCACTTGCTGCCCCTGGGGTCTGTACTGGGCGAGGGAGTGTCGCCGATGGACCTGTGCATGGTCCTGGCCAAGATTTTTCGTGTGCAGTACACCGAAGTTGCGTTAATGCGGCTGGACAAAGGTCTACTGCGCTTCATTTTTCCGGAACACCTGCGCACCACCGGCGCGATTCCGATTTCGAGCAAGGCCGTGGCCGCGCACACCGCGCTGAGCAAGAAGGCGGAAATCTTCAACAACTTCGCCCGCGTAAAGCACGCCAGTATTTTCGAAACCATCAAGCCCGGCGCGGCCAATTCCGAAGAAGCGCCCCCGGCCCCGATTCAGAAGTTGATGTCGGTTCCGATCATGGACCGGGCTTCGAACGTGGTGGGCGTGATTCAGATCTCGCGCAAAGCTCTGGATGCAAAATTCGCGCAGGATTTCAGCCGCGAAGATTTGCATGACCTGGAGCTCGCAGCAGGATTGCTCGCGACGGCGCCGGCTCTGCTGGCAAACTAAGTTTTCAACCGCAGAGGGCACAGAGAAACACGGCGGAAATAGTCTGTGTGACTCTGTGTCCTCTGTGGTTTGTTCTTAGAGGTTCGGCATTTCAGCGCGGATTCTTCGAGAAAACCCGCCGGTCCGTTCCCGTCATTTCCTTCGGCTCATCCACACCGAGCATTCCTAATATTGTCGGCGAAATATCGCGCAGCGAACCGCCGGACTTCAGCGTGAACTGCTTCGCGTTCTCCGAGACCACAATGAACGGCACGGGATTGGTGGTGTGCGCCGTGTGCGGACCGCCGGTGACGGGATCGATCATCAATTCAGCGTTGCCGTGATCGGCAGTGATGAGCATGGCTCCGCCTTTGGCGCGAACGGCGGCTTCGATTCGCCCGAGGCAGGCATCGACGGTTTCAACGGCCTTGATTGTGGGCTCGATTTTGCCCGAGTGGCCGACCATGTCGGCATTGGCAAAATTCACGATGATCACGTCGAACGTGCCGTCTTCCGTTGCTTTGACCACTGCGTCAGCGATGCCCGCCGCACTCATCTCCGGCTTCAGGTCGTAGGTCGCTACCTTCGGCGACGGCACCAGGATGCGGTCTTCGCCCGGGAACGGCTGCTCGACGCCGCCGTTGAAAAAGTACGTAACGTGGGCGTATTTCTCCGTCTCGGCCACACGCAGGTTGCGCATTTTTTGCGCGGCCATGACGTCGGCAAGAATGTTGATGAGGGATTCCGGAGGAATGACCACCGGCAGCGTGAAATTCTTGTCGTACTGCGTCATGCAGAGATAGTGCAGACTCTTCGGCACGCGATCGCGCGGAATCGTCGCATCGAGGTCGGCAGCGCCGGGAAGATCGCGCCCATCCTGTGCGTTCAGTCCGCTGTTTCGAGTGAGCGCGCGCGTGATCTGGCGAACGCGGTCGGCGCGGAAGTTGAAGCAGATGCAGGAGTCGTCATCGCGAATCGTGGCCAGCGGCTGGCCGCTCTTGTCGGTGCAGACAAACGGCACAACGAATTCGTCCGTGACGCCCTTGTTGTACGACTCCTTCATACCGTGTACTGGATCGCTCTGTTTGCCGACTTCGGCGTCGGCGAAGACCATGGCATTGTAGGCTTTTGCGATGCGCTCCCAGCGGCGGTCGCGGTCCATGGCGTAATAGCGGCCGTTCACTGTCGCGATCTTGCCGCAGTTGTACTCGCGCATCTTCTGCTGCAGCTGCTCAAGATATCCCGCGCCGTTCGTGGGCAGCGTGTCTCGGCCATCCATGAAGGCGTGGACGAAAACGCGTTCCAGACCGTTCTGCTTCGCCATCTTGAGCAGCACATAGAGATGTTCCTGCTGCGAGTGCACGCCGCCATCGGAAACGAGTCCGAACAGATGCAGCTGGCGCTCGCCGGTGCGGGCGTGCTTCATGGCATCGAGCAGCACGGGATGCTTGAAGAGTTCACCGTTCTGGATCATCAGGTCAATGCGCGTGATGTCCATGTACACGATGCGGCCGGCACCGATGTTGAGGTGCCCAACCTCGCTGTTGCCCATCTGGCCTTCGGGCAAGCCGACGTAGGGGCCGCTGGTGTGAATCAGCGTATTGGGATAGTCACGCAGCAGGCGATCGTAGGTGGGCTTGCGCGCCAGCGCGATGGCGTTGGCCTTGGTTTCGGCGCGGTATCCCCAGCCGTCGAGGATGATCAGGATGAGTGGTTTCGGACGGGACATAAAGCAGCTTCTGGCTCCTGGCTCTTGGCTAATTCAAAACTTCGCGCCACGGATTTGCGCGGATCGACACGGATCTCGTCTCAACTACCAGATCACCTCTACCGGATAAAGACCGAAAACGCGATCGGCGGTCACCAGCGGCAGCTTCTCGCACAGGCTTTGCGCGACCAGCATGCGGTCGAACGGATCGTTGTGATGCATTGGAAGAGTTTCAACCTTCAATACGTGATCCAAACTTACGGGAAGGGCCTCTATCTTGTTTTCTGCCATTTTCTTCACGATGTATGGACCAGCGGGAGTAGGCAAAGGCATCTTGCCAATTTGAACCTTGATGAGAATCTCCCATATGCTCGCGACGCTTAGCCACAAATCGCTGGGGCCAACAAATATTTGTCCTGCTCTTTGGGAAAGATTCTCATTTCCAGTAATCGCCCAAAGGAATGTGTGCGTATCGAGGAGAGCTTTCATTTGTAAAACAAATCTTCAATTTCCTTCGGCAACGGGTTATTGAAATCGTCGGGAACGACGAACTCCCCTTTTGCGCTTCCAACTACTCGTTTCTTCGGCTTGGTGCTAATCGGAACGAGCTTTGCGATTGGCTTGCCCGCCTTTGCAATCACGACCTCCTCACCTAATACAACTCGCTCTAAGAGCTTGGAAAGATGCGTCTTAGCTTCGTGGATGTTGACTTCCATAATTCAAGAATAGACTAAGTCCTTAGCTAAGTCAAGTTCATCTAGAATCCCATCATGTCGTCCGCCGAGGGCCCATACGTTGACGGCAGCGGCCTGTCTTTCAATCGCAAATACACGCCGAGCTGCGCGCGGTGATGCACTAGATGATTCAGGAACATCTGCCGGTAGGCGAGAAAGCGCGATCCGGCGAAGATGGGTTTGCCTTGAAAACTGAGTTTCCAATTCTGGGTCCACGCCGAATCCGGAGTGTTCTTGAGGGCGGCCCTCGCCTTGGCCGCGCCGTCATCGAAGGCCTTCACCAACTGCTCTGGCGACTCAAACGGAACCGGCGTGCGTTGCATATTGGCAAAATCCAGCTCCGGCGTGGTCAGAACCGTCAGGCCGAAGCCGGCCAGTTCGGCTATATGCGGCACCAGCTTGCCCAGCGGCATGGATTTCGCATGCGGCTTGAAGTCCGGCTTGATGGGCACGCGTTCGAGCATCGCCCGCGGTCTTTTTCACTTCTTCGTCGAATTCAGAAAGGAGTAGTTCGTTGATCATGTGTCCTTAACCTTCGGCAGGTTCACCGGAGCGGCTGAAGCCGCCGTCGATGTAGTTGAAGCTACGGCGCGGCTCAAAGCCGCGCCCTTTCAAGGCAGTCTCTACCCGTGGTAATTCAGCGCTTTCAGTCCCAGAAATCTTGCCGTGCCTCCCAACTCTTCTTCAATTCGCAGCAGCTGGTTGTACTTGGCGATGCGATCGGTACGCGATGCCGAGCCGGTCTTGATCTGGCCTGCGCCGGTCGCGACGGCGAGGTCAGCTATGAACGTATCTTCTGTCTCGCCGGAGCGGTGCGAGATCACCGACGTATAGCCGTTGCGGCGGGCCAGATCGATGGCGTCCAGCGTTTCGCTCACCGTGCCGATCTGATTGACTTTGATCAGAATCGAGTTGGCCACGCCTTTGTCAATTCCTTCTTGCAGGAATTGCACGTTGGTCACGAACAAATCGTCGCCGACGAGCTGGATTTTCCCGCCAAGTTCCCTGGTCAGATTCGCCCAGCCGTCCCAGTCTTCTTCCGACAGGCCGTCTTCCAGGGAAACGATGGGATAATCGTTCACCCACTTCGCCCAGAACTTGACCATCTCGTCGGAACTCTTGGCCGACTTGTCCGACTTCTTGAACACATACTTGCCGTCCTGATAAAACTCGCTGGCGGCGGGATCGAGCGCGACAGCAATTTCTTCTCCGGGCTTATATCCGGCCTTCGAGATCGCTTCCAGCACGACTTCAATTGCTTCCACGTTCGACTTGACCGAAGGTGCGAATCCGCCTTCGTCGCCGACCGCGGTATTGTAGCCGCGCTTTTTCAGAACGCCTTTCAGCGTGTGGAAGACTTCCACGCCCCAGCGCAGCGCTTCGGAAAACGTTGGCGCGCCCACCGGCATCACCATGAATTCCTGGAAGTCGACGTTGTTGTCGGCGTGGGCGCCGCCGTTGAGAATGTTCATCATCGGCGTGGGCAGAGTGTTGGCGCCGGCTCCGCCGAGATAACGATAGAGCGGAATGTCAAGCGAGTTCGCCGACGCGCGAGCGGCCGCCATCGACACGGCTAAAATCGCGTTCGCACCGAGCCGGCCCTTGTTCTCGGTGCCGTCAAGTTCGACCATCTTGGCGTCGAGCCCGCGCTGGTCGAAGGCGTCATAGTTGGCCACCGCTTCGGCAATTTCGCCGTTCACGTTCTCGACCGCCTTGAGCACGCCTTTGCCCTGGTATACATGCTCGTCGCCGTCACGCAGTTCGACGGCTTCATGCTCGCCGGTCGAAGCGCCGCTGGGAACGATGGCGCGCCCGACGGAACCATCCTGCAAAAAAACTTCTGCTTCCACTGTGGGATTGCCGCGGGAATCCAATACCTGCCGCGCGTGAGTTGCTGCTATGAAGCTCATATGAGTCCTTTCCAGTCCTAAACTGCAACTCTCTGTGCAACTTTCGTCATGAACTGCATAATGTATGAGATCGTCGCGAGGTTCTTAGCGCCACTACAGATATTGCAATGACGTCTCGTGAGACCCACGATTATATCGGATGGATGTGGGCGCTTTGTGAACCAAACAGCCTAGGTAGTGGCTGAATTTGTTCAGCCACTACCAACAGCCTAACCTAGTCGTCGCCAAACAGAGCCTGTCCTAACTCGGGACAACATCGAAGCCAAGGATTGCTTTGACTGCGAAGGGATCTGGCCGGCAGATTTAATGACTCTTGGCTAAGGCGTCTTGAACAAAGGCTTCGAGCGTACGCAGCTCTTTGACGATGTCGCACACGGTGGCGGCACAGGATTCACATTGATGGTTCTGGTTAAGCTCGGCCCGCATAAGGATGACTTGCAGATGTTTCCGAATGGCATCGAACGCCTCTTGCGGCTCCTTCTGCACGGTACTGCCTCTCGGCCAGGAAGCAAGGCGCGGCCGAACCTCTGTTAGCAGAATTCTTAATCTCGGCTGCTTGACTGTCAGTGATTGGTGTCACGGGCATCCCCGTTCGTGGGCTTGCGAAACCCATATCTCTGTCTGAGGCGCGACAAAAGCCTGTCCACAGTGTTGTTCCCGGAAGAGATTCGTTTTTCCGCTTTGCGGGATTGGCCGAATGGACGATGCCGGCAGCCCCTTATCTCCAGTGGTTCCCCTGTCCGGCTGCGTATTGTCCCGCATTCCGGGCTGGTCTAAAGTCAAAAGAACGTTTGGGATTTTGGAGGTACGCGTATGACGAAGACGAAGTGGATGCTGCTGCCTTGCCTGCTGCTTGGTTCCTTGCTGGCAGCTCAAACCGGATCGCCAGTACCAGCGGGAACGGCGCTCATGGTTCGCCTCGATACAACTCTCGCGACTTTCAGCAACCGCGTCGGAGATCCCTTCCGCGCCAGCCTCACGCAGCCTGTGGTCGTCAACGGCGTGACCCTGATTCCAGCCGGAGCGACGGTGGAGGGCCGCGTCACGAAAGTAAGCGAGCCGCGGCGCATCTCGGGCAGACCGACGATCGGAATTCTCCCGGAGGCCGTGATTCTGCCCAGCGGCGAGCGCTATTTTCTTGACGCGACCCTGACCGACACCAACATTCCGGGCACTACCGTGAATAATGAGGGCCAGTTCAAGGGATCAGGCCACGACCGCCGCGACCAGGTCGAAGTAGGCGCAGGCACAGCGGGCGGCATGCTGATCGGGGGCTTGATCGGCGGAGGGCCCGGAGTTCTGATTGGCGGCGCGGTGGGAGCGGGTTCCACCGGAGTTCACTGGCTCGTCACACATCGCTCGGCCACGCTGCCCGCGGGCACACAGCTCACGCTGGAGTTGAACCGGCCGATGGCAACGACTGCGCCCGCTTCGCCTGCGAGCGGAGGAAGCAAGTAACCAGAGTCTTCTTTGACAGACAAACGCCGGGGCTCGCCACCCCGGCGTTTCCATTGGCCAGAAAAAGTCTCGCAGCTTACGCTCCGAACAGCAGCTCCCCTTCACTCACTACCTGCAGTTCGATCCAGCCTTCGAGCGGCAGCGAATCGACAGGCAGACGATTCTGCCATAAGCTGAAGCGCAGACGCAGCTTGCTGGTGGCCGCTGCCGTCGCCTTGCCGGCAGCGCGCTCAACGGGTGCCGAACCCGGAGTCGCCAGCAGCCAAATCAGCGGCAGCTTGAATTCAAAGTTGCGCAGCAACACGACCTTCGCGGCATCATCGGCACTGGCCGATGAAGCCAGCACTCGGCCTTCGCCCGTATTCTCGATCCTCCATTCCTTCACCCGGGCCTGATGCGCGGCTACATCCACGCGCAGAGTGCGGCGTGGGCGAGGCTCACCCGCGGCCCATGACTCGATGTTGACCACCAGTTCGAAATCCGCTTCGGGGACCTTGTCCGTGAAGTCGAGCCGCCCGTACAGGTGTGTTGAGTCAATTCCGGCGTAGACCGCATCGAGCAGAAACTGCTTGCCATGCATGGAGCCGGCGCGCTGGTCGGCGGTATAGGCCGCGGCGCCCATCCACTCGAAGTAACGTACTCGGTCGCCGGTGACCCGGGGATGGATGTAGGCCGTCTGCGGAACGAAAGCTGGACGCACCTCGGCGCCGGTGATCGGCTGTGCCAGATAGTCGGGAGCAACCGCACCCAATGCTTGATACACGTTCGACAAGTGCTTGCGGTAGAGTTCGTCGAAGTCGCGGTCGTTGGCCGAGTGATGCTCCGGCCCGTACCACCAGTTCCAGTCACTGCCTTCGGCGATCAGGATTTCGTCGAACGCCAGCTTGCGCTGAGCTTCGGTGGCCCGGGCGGCATTCTGCGCGTAAAACTCGCGGGCGTGATGCAGGTAGTCCCAGGCGCGATTGTCTTCGGGAGCGCCGATCCACACACTGAAATTGGCGTTGATCCAGGAACCGGGCACGAGTGACGTCAACTTGCCGAAATCTTTGTGACGAGCGATTGCTTCGGAGACGGTCACCGCCTCGACGCCCTTGTCGCGCTGCAGTTCGTCATAGAAGCGGCGCAGAAACTCACGGCCTGATTTCGGGTAGTACTCCCAGGCATTTTCGCCATCGAGAATGATCGAGACCACGGCGTCGCGGCCCTTGGCCAGCACCGGCTTAGCGGCATCGCGGATGTTGCCGATCAGGTGGCGGGCGGCGTCGGCCGCCGGCATTCCGGAATAGACGAAGCCGATCAGATCGGAAATGGTATGATCGCGGAAAACCATGTGCATCGTGGTCGAACCGTTTTCGTAGCGGTGAATGTTGTAAAGCTTTTCGCCCAGATTCGCGGGCAGGCGCCCGCCGCCGTCGCGGGCGAAGAACAAGCCAGTGCTCCGCCCGAGCACTCCTTCATCGGTGGCCATCCATTGCACTCCTAAGCTATGCGCAATGGCGAGCACTTGTTCAGAGACGCTGCCTTCCGAGGGCCAAATGCCCTTGGGCCGCACGCCGAAGACTTTTTCGTGCAGATCGAGTCCGCGCACGAGTTGCTCGCGGGCGTCTTCGGGATGGCGAAAGCGACTCTGCGGCAGCGGCAAGCCGGGCGACGAAACGCCGCCTGCGTTCGTGTCGCACACCAGCGGCAGAATGGGGTGATAAAAAGGCGTGGCCGAAATCTCGATCGCGCCTTTCTTCGCCGCCTCAGCATGTGCGGGCAGAATTTTGCCGATCAATTCTCGTTCCCGCGCGATCACCAGCTTCTGGTCGTCGAGCGAGAAGCCGTGACCCTTTGCCACCAGCGCCGCGATGTCCTTTTCTTTGAGAAAAAACTCGTCGAACCAGGCAATTTGCGAGAGCACCTGCAGATCGGTGAAGTCCTGCGGCTGAAAATAACGCTCCGCGCGCTCGGGGTGGTCGCCATGTTCGCGAAAGCGTTCCCATAATTCGCGGTAGCGCGGATAGCGGCCGATCAGGTTTTGCGGATTCGCCTGAAACAGATATTGCAGGGCAAAACGGCGCTCCTCGACCGACAAGTCTTTCGCCGGCTTGGCCGCCACCTGCAGAAACGGATCCTCGGCGGTTCCCGCCGCGTAGTCCTGAATCTGCACCATGAGGGATGGCACGAGGTTGAAATTCTGGTGGACGTTGGGAAATTCGTCCAGCAGCTTCACCATGCCGTAATAGTCTTTGAGCGCGTGCAGGCGCGTCCAGGGCAAGCGGTATTCGCCGGTGACCAGATCCTTGTAAAACGGCTGGTGCTGATGCCAGAGCAGGATGACACGCAGGGCGGGCATGGCTGGAAAGGTCAGGATAGCACGCTAAATCGTTGATCCGATTCGGCGAGACAGGTTTCGAACCAGCATCTGATCCCGAATCGGCGCTCCGGTCCCAAGTTAGATGCCCCCTTCTGCGTCTGGTTTTGCACGCTATAATGGCGCGCAACGCATGGGGCTGACCTCTGGTGCCAAACTCGGTCCGTATGAAATTCAGTCGGCGCTTGGCGCCGGTGGCATGGGAGAAGTGTACCGCGCCCGCGATACGCGCCTCAACCGAACGGTCGCAATCAAGGTTCTCGCCGCGCATCTCTCTTCGTCCGCCGAACTCAAGCAGCGCTTCGAGCGCGAAGCCCGTGCGCTCTCTTCCCTGAACCACCCCAATATCTGCCATCTCTACGACATCGGCTCGCAGGATGGCGTCGACTACCTGGTCATGGAGTTTCTCGAGGGAGAAACTCTCAGCGCGAGACTGGGCAAAGGCCCGCTGTCCCTCGGTGAAGTCGCGCGAATCGGCTCGGAAGTGGCGGAGGCCTTGAACGTCGCGCACCGAGCCGGCATCGTGCACCGCGATCTGAAGCCCGGGAACGTCATGCTGACGAAGACTGGGGCGAAGCTGATGGACTTTGGCTTGGCCAAGCCGTCTGCGCTCGGAACCGGTTCGGGGTCGGCGCCGCTGCTTTCCGGAGTAACTCTCGACGCGACCAGCGCCCAGAGTCCGCTGACTAGCGCGGGCGCGATCCTGGGAACGATCGAATACATGTCGCCGGAGCAGATCGCGGGAAAGGAGGCAGACGCCCGCACGGACATTTTCGCGCTGGGTGCCATGCTGTATGAAGCTGCTACCGGCAAACGAGCCTTCGAAGGCAAAACGCAGATCAGCGTGGCCAGCGCAATCCTCGAAAAGGAGCCGGCGCCGATTTCGGCGATCCGGCCGCTGACGCCGCCGGTGCTCGAGCAAGTCGTCAAGAACTGTCTGGCCAAATCGCCGGACGACCGTTTTCAGACCGCACATGACATCAAGTTGCAGCTGAAGTGGATCGGCGAGAATGCAAGTCAGATGGGCGCGGCAGCGCCGACCGCTCCTGCGCGGGCGAAAACGAACCGGATGGCGCTGGGTGCAATGGCGGCGCTGCTGCTGATTGCCATCGTAGTCGGTGCGATGGGCTGGCTGCAGCCGCGCACTCCAAGACAGGTCATACGGACGACGCTGTTGCCGCCAGAAGGTACTCAGTTCGCACTGTTAAATCGTAACGGCCCTCCAGCATTCTCGCCGGATGGGAAACGCATTGCTTTCGTCGCTAGCCGTGCGGGCAAGACGTCCTTATGGATGCGCTCGCTCGACAAAACCGACGCGGTTGAGCTAGCCGGCACGAGCGGAGCCTTCTTCCCCTTCTGGTCGCCCGACGGCAACACGATCGGCTTCTTCGCAAACGGAAAACTGTGGCGCATGGATGCCAACGGCGGCCCTCCGGTCACCATCTGCGAAGCGCCCAACGGACGCGGCGCTTCCTGGGGTTCTGGCGACGCGATCCTTCTTGCACCTCAAATCGGAAGCCCGATTCTTCGCGTTTCCGCTGCCGGCGGACCGCCGGCGCCCGTCACCGAAGCGCCCACTGGCACCGAGTCTCGCCGCTGGCCGCTTTTTCTGCCCGACGGAAAACATTTCATCTATCTGCGAACTCCGATCGGTTCGGTGGACGACCATAATGAAGTTCGCCTGGCATCGATTGATGGAGGAAACGAGAGCGTACTTCTCCACGGGCGCTATTACCTGTCCTCGTTTGCTTCCGGACAGTTGCTGGCCGTCCGCGATGGCGCGTTGACGGCGCAGAAACTGGATATCTCTGCCGGCAAACTCATCGGGCCGGTCACCATCGTCGCCGAACATGTGCAGCGCGACGACCTGGTTGCCGGGGCAGTGTTCTCGGCCACGCAAAACGGCTTGCTCGCATATGAGTACGGCGTCGAAGCTGCGGGCGAACGCATGATGTGGGTGGATGCCCAAGGCAAGGAAACTGAACAGATCGTGGAATCGGGGTTTATCGGCTCGACTCGAATCTCGCCAGACGAGACGAAAGTGGCGTTCCCCAACGGCTCATCGGAGAACAACATCTGGCTTCTGGATCTGAAGACGAGTGCGAGGACACGCTTCAGCTTCGGCGGGCGTTTTGTGAGTTCACCGGTGTGGTCTCCCGACGGCAAGACGATTTATTTCAGCTTTAGCGAAAGCGGCGGCCCTCAGGCAATCTACTCGCGGCCGGCCGACGGCTCGGGTCCGCAACAACGAGTCTTGGCCTCCGACAAGAAGCTTGCCCCGACCGATGTTTCGCCTGACGGCAAATATCTTCTGTACGAAGAAGGAGACGCACAGTCCTCACAATTGAAAGCGCTGCCGCTCGGCGGTGGTGACGCCAAGCCGTTGTTGCTGATTGATCATCTGGAAGGAATGCCAGGCGGGCTGGCCAGCGCCAAGAACGCTCGTTTTGCCCCAACCGGGGCCTGGATCGCGTATCAATCGAACGAATCCCATCAGATCGAGGTCTACATCACGAAGTTTCCCGCCGGAGAGAGCAAGTACCAGGTTTCCGTCGGCGGCGGCTCCATGGCGGTTTGGGGGCGGGATGGGAAGCACCTGTATTATCTCGATCCCTACCAGCAATTGATGTCTGTGGACGTTGAACTGGGCAGGGATCAGGTTAGGTTGGGAAAGCCGGTGCCGTTGTTTAAGACCTCGGTGCGAGCCTCGATCGGCGGCGGGGGCTACGACGTCACCCGCGGCGGCCGTTTTCTGCTCCTCAACTCCACTACGGAAAGTCCCATACCACTGACGCTGGTCACCAACTGGGACGCCGAGTTGAAGCAATGAGCCGATCCGAACAGGTAAACTAGGTATCGGACCGATATCACGGTGGCCGTTCTCACGCTCCGATTCATGAACCCCACTCTCACCAGCCCGCAACTTCTTAGCGACCAGGACCTCTATCTGTTCAACGAAGGCAGCCACTACCGCCTCTACGACAAGATGGGAGCTCACCCTGCGACGCACAACGGGCAGGAGGGGACCGTTTTCAGCGTGTGGGCGCCGAATGCGCGGTCAGTTTCTGTGGTCGGCAGTTTCAACGGATGGGATCCTAAATCGCATCTGCTGGAGCCGAGGGCGTCGTCGGGAATCTGGGAGGGTTTCATTCCCGGAGCAAGTCGCGGTGCGCTTTACAAATTTCACATCGAATCAAATCGCCACGGATACCGCGTGGACAAAGCCGATCCCATCGGATTGCTGCACGAGAAGCCGCCCCGCACGGCCTCGGTCGTATGGGATCTCGACTATCAATGGAACGATCAGGACTGGATGCAGAAGCGCGGCGGGCACAACTCACTGCGCGCTCCGCAAGCCATCTATGAGGTGCATCTGGGCTCGTGGATGCGCGTTCCCGAAGAGCACAATCGTCCGCTGACGTACCGCGAACTGGCGCCCCGGCTCGCCGAATACGTGGGTCAACTGGGATTCACTCACGTCGAGTTTCTGCCGGTGATGGAGCATCCTTTTTACGGTTCCTGGGGATATCAGACCACCGGCTACTTTGCGCCCACGGCGCGCTATGGCACGCCGCAGGATTTCATGTACCTGGTGGACTATCTGCACCAGCACAACATCGGTGTGATTCTCGACTGGGTACCGTCGCACTTCCCTTCCGACGGTCACGGCCTCGCTTATTTCGACGGCACGCATCTCTACGAACACGCCGACTCGCGCCAGGGATTCCATCCCGACTGGAAGACGCACATCTTCAATTACGGCCGCGCCGAGGTCCGCAGCTTTCTGATGTCGAGCGCCATGTTCTGGCTCGACAAGTATCACGTGGATGGACTCCGCGTGGATGCGGTCGCGTCGATGTTGTATCTCGATTACTCACGCAAGCAGGGAGAGTGGATTCCCAACAAATACGGCGGCCGCGAAAATCTCGAAGCCATCGACTTCCTGCGCCGCTTCAATCAGGAAGCTTATAAAGAACACTCCGACATTCAGACCACGGCGGAAGAATCAACCGCGTGGCCGATGGTGTCAAAACCGATTTATCTTGGCGGCCTGGGCTTCGGCGAAAAGTGGGACATGGGCTGGATGCACGATACGCTGAAGTATTTCCAGAACGATCCCGTTCACCGCAAGTATCACCACAACCTACTGACGTTCCGCATGCTGTATTCCTGGCATGAAAACTTCGTGCTGCCGCTCTCGCACGATGAGGTCGTCCATGGCAAAGGATCGCTGATCGGCAAGATGCCCGGCGACGAGTGGCAACGGTTCGCCAACCTGCGGCTGCTGTTCGGCTACATGTACGCGCAGCCGGGAAAGAAATTGCTGTTCATGGGCGGAGAATTTGGACAGGTGCGCGAATGGACGCACGACTCGAGTCTGGAGTGGCATGTGTTGCAGTATCGGGTTCACCGCGGCGTGCAGGCATGGATGGAGCAGTTGAATCGCCTCTACCGCAATGAACCCGGCATGCATGTGTTCGACAACAATCCAAAAGGATTCGAGTGGGTCGACGTCAATGACAACGCCAACAGCACGATTTCTCTGTTGCGTAAGAGCGAAAGGCCGGAAGACACCGTGCTGGGCGTGTTCAATTTCACGCCTGTGCCACGGGTGGGATACCTCGTGGGCGTGCCGCACGGCGGATACTGGCGCGAACTGCTCAACAGCGACGCGCGAGAATACGGCGGCAGCGGCATGGGCAATCTCGGCGCCGTGCAAGCCGAGGCCGAACCCGCCCACGGCCGGTCTTATTCGCTCAAGTTGACCTTGCCGCCGCTGGCGGCGCTGTTCCTCAAGGCGGGGTGATCAGGTTTCAAGGTTTCAGAGTTTCAGGGTTTTCAAAAAGCTGTTCAACAGGGCTGGCCTTTGAAGCCTTGCAACCTTGAAACTTTGAAACCTTAAACTCTGCTATCCTCCCTTTAAGCGCGTCTCTCATGCGGATTCTGACCCGCTACATCCTGCGCGAAGTTGAGGCGGTTTGCGGGCGTGAGCGAAGCGGGAGCCTGCAGCCGAAATCCCGAACGCAGTGAGGGATCTGTTTCTCATGCGCATTCTGACCCGCTATATCCTGCGCGAAGTGACGGCCCACGCCCTGATTGGCGTGGCCATCTTCACCTTTGTGCTGTTCACCCGCGACCTGGGACGCATTCTCGAACTGGCCGTCCGGGCTTCGGCTCCGCTGCCCAGCGTTGCCGAAATTTTCTTCTTCACGATCCCGGTGGCGCTCACCTACACGCTGCCCATGAGCGTGCTGGTCGGCAT